>PGXY01000008.1 GCA_002839375.1 Spirochaetae bacterium HGW-Spirochaetae-1
CGAGAAAACGGCTTGATTTTTCAACACCGATGGAATTGTTTTTGAAGAAAGGTGTTGCACTTAATTGTTGAATCTAAGTAATCAAACTAATTTGAATTTTAAATTTAGGTCATTGACCGATTGATTCATGAATTTTCACTGCAGGGATTTCCGCTTCAACAAGGACACTGTTGGCCGGATACCTGAAGCTGTGAAAGGAAATACACCGTTCTTGCCGTTCCTCCTCGGTTATGCCGATCTTTTCAAGGGCCTTCAGGAATGGTTTTATTATTACGTTTTCGTTAGTTGGGTTTACCGGTCATTTCTCTTTCTCCTCGTGGCACAAATTTTTGCTACATTTGTGCTACATTTGGGTATTTTAGAGAAACGCCAGTTGTCTGGTAGCTTCTATCTCCTGAATATATCAGGAGTTGATGAGCGGGTGACCGGAGTCGAACCGGCGACGTTCAGCTTGGGAAGCTGACATTCTACCACTGAATTACACCCGCAAAACTTCGTACAGACTAAATATCAGCATCTTTTTTTCAAGACTTTTCCGAGGGGAAGGGGATATTTTTTATAAACAGAGTATGTCATTTTAATGATATGAGCATTCAAATGATCCATATATCATCGTTTTCAGCCGGTATCAGGAGCATTTATCAGTGCTGATAATGCTTGACTGGAGCCGATAATAGCAATATATCAGTGCAGCGGGTTAAAAGTACGGATCTTTTTATTAACTAATTTCACCGCGCACTGTCTAAATAATGAAAAGTAAAATCCCTTTATAATATGTATCAAGACATGAAAAAACCGGTCAAAAAATTGTTCATACCATGTATTACAGCCGTCCTTACGGTTGTTGTTTTCATGACCGGATCGGTCCATTCCCAGAATATTAATGAGCTGGATAATCGCGCGCAGGAGCATTTTGATAAAAAAGAATTCAGCAGCGCCATAGCCCTGTGGCTCAACATCCTGGACATTGAGCCTGATAACGAAAAGATCCAGAACAAGATTGAAATGATATATGAGCTCAAGCAGAGAAAGGATGTGGCCCTGCAGACGGCCAAGCTGAATTACCAGATTGCAAAAAAAATCCTGGATACCAATTACGAACTGGGAAAGTCTAAAGCGAAAATTGCAATCAACAGCTATATTGAGGCTTACCGTATAGACCCCGAGGATCAGGAACTACAGGCGCTGAAGGACGACATGAGACGGCTTAATGACCAGATCTCTGCCGAGGAGGAGCGGCGGCGCCTGTCCAGAGAACTGCAGGAGAAAAACCTTCGTCTCAGGGCCATGGCCCAGCAGCACATGGAGGAAAAGCAGTATGAGCAGGCTCTTAAAATATGGAATGATATACTCTCTTTTCTGCCCAGCGACGTAATCGCCATAGAGGGAAAGAGGACCTGCAGGCTGGCCATTGACAATAGGCTTAAGTTTGAGAAGATACAGCAGTTCATGGCGAAGGGGAAGGAGCTTTTTGCGGCGAAAGAGTTCAAGATGGCACACCTGGAGTTTGTTCAGGTGCTGAGTCTTGACCCCGATAACCGTGATGCGAAAGAGTATATCACTGAAGTTAATGATGAGCTTGATAAGATAAGAAGGTTCGAGCAGCGGAAGCTTCAGGCCGAGGATTTTTATCAATCGGGGATACGAAATGTCGATGCGAATAATTTCGACCTGGCCCTTGAGGATTTTGAAAGCGCCCTGGCCCTTATAGAGGACTATAAGGATACAAAGCAGCGGATCGCCGGCATGGACAGGTTAAGAAAAGACTACCGGGAAAAGGAAAAGGAGCGCCGTCTTTTTACCATCAACAAGGAATTTCAGGACGGGATACTGGCCTTTTCCGAAGGGAATTACCGTATAGCCATCTCCGCCTTCAGTAAAACACTCAGTCTTGACCCGGACAATAAACCGGCAAAGGACTACCTCCAGAGAGCCCAGGATGCCCAGAGACAGCTGTCGGAGGAGGAGGTGGACCAGTTTTCTCCTTATTATGACATAGTCAATTCGCTGGTGATTTCAGGTAAGGGTCTGTATAATAAAGGCAAGTATTTTGAATCCCGGAAAAAGTGGGACCAGATATTGAAACTTTTTCCCAAGAATAAAATTGCCACGGAATACATATTAAAATGCGACTTGAAACTGAGTCCTGATTCCTATAAAGAATTTTCATTGCGGATCATAAATGAAGGCAAAGATTCGCTGAAAAAGAAGAAGTTTCCCGATGCATTGAAAAAATTCGAGTTGATTAAATCAATCGATGCCAATTATCCTGGTATAAATCAGTATATAGCCGCGGCCCGTGGCGGTATGACCGCGGAAAAAGACAACCTGACCGTGGCGGATAAAAGAGAAGTTGAACGTCGTCTTCAGCTGGCGGGAACATATTACCAGAGGGGCGGCAGGGATAATTATGAGCAGGCCCTGGTTCAGTATCGCTGGATAACCCAGCGGGACCCGGAAAATGTCAAGGCCGTAATCGGGGCCAATAAAATTGAATCAATGCTTCGCATTGAACCGGGACAGGGAGCGGCGGGGAAAAAACCCAGGCTTACGCCTGAACAGAATCAACTGGTTAAAAAATATTATTACAGTGGAATCAATTATTATACCAGTAATAATTTCCAGAAGGCTATTGATGAGTGGCGTAAAGTCCTGGCCATTGATCCGACACATGTGAAGGCTAAAAATAATATCAGGAAATCACTGGCATTTCTTGGAAGGTAATGGATGAATAAAAAGGAAGCGGCAGACAGGGAGCAGGATAAAAAAGCAGAGCCGGAATCGGGCTCTCCGGAAACGAAACGGGAGAAGATCCGATTCGGCCTTCGCCTTAAATTCACCCTGGCTATAATATCCCTCGTTTCCATTATCCTCCTGACCATAACTGTCTTTTTTGTCTGGCGGGAAAGCAACCTGCTTTCCTCCCAGGTTTTTGAATCGATGCAGCGTGAAATGGTTCACCTGTCCAATACGGCCCAGGAATCAATAGGCATTGATGAACTTGCCATTATAGCAGCTGTGAATGATCTCAAGAAAATCTCCTACCTGAAATACGCATTTGTCCTGAATGCGAAGGGACAGATCATACAGTATTTTGACCACCGCGGAGAGCGCGCCATCGGGAGCCCCATTGAGGATAACGTAAACCGTTCTCTCAATACGAAAAGTGGAGAGACAAACGCAACCATCGTAAGCTACAAGGACCCACAGGAGAGGGGAGGTAAAATATATGATTTTGCCCGTCCCGTTCTGAACAAGTTCGACAAGAAGAATATCGGTTTTGTTGTTATAGGACTCTCGGACATTATCATACGGGAAGAGGTGGCCAGGGTCGTGAAGATTATCGCCCTCATTTCATTGTCTTTTCTTTTTCTGTCCATAATAGGCACCATTATTCTCGCCGGCATCATCATCAAACCGATCCAGAAGCTTTCATCAGGGGCCGCTGAGATCGGCCAGGGCAACCTGGATTACCGCATCGAGATCAGCAGTTCCGATGAACTGGGGATGCTGGCCCGGGAATTCAATGTAATGACCGCTCAGATCAAAGAGGCGAAAAACAAGGAAATCGAATCCAGGATCATGGAAGAACAGCTCGAGATGGCCAAGGATATCCAGGAGGGCCTCAATCCCATGGAATATTACAACAAGGGAGGGGTGCAATTAAAGGGATATACCAAGGCTGCCAAGGGGGTCGGCGGGGACTATTTCGATTATATCGATATTGATGAATTCCGCGTCGGGGCCCTCATAAGTGATGTTTCCGGTAAGGGGGTTCCCGCATCGCTTGTCATGGTTATGATCCGTACTGTTTTTACTTCCTATATCACCCGGACAGATATTGACTGCGCCAGCGTGGTAAAGGCCATCAATGATTCGCTGAGCGCCGATTTCGCCATAGATAAATTTGCCACGCTGTTTTTCCTGATATACGACCGGAGGACCGGCGAGCTCTCCTTTTCTAATGCCGGTCACGGGCCTCTTTACTGTTACCGGGCAAATCTTAATGCCGTTACTACGGCAAAACTCGACGGGGTTCCCATTGGCCTCATGGAGGATGTGGATTATACCCAGGCAAAGGTAAAACTCAATCCCGGGGATATCGTTATCATGTTTACTGACGGTGTTACGGAGATGCGCAACGCCCAGAGAGAAGAATACGGACTGCACCGTGTTCAGAAGATGATTCTCGACAATCACCATCTCAATGCTGAAGAGTTTGTTGAATTGCTGGTTAATGATATTGACGCATTCAGGGGGGATGTTCCGCCGCATGATGATACCACCATGCTTCTTATGAAAAGGGAAAGTTGATCAGCCAGTTGTTATAAAAGTTCGTCCTCGGTATCGTAGATTTTAAAGAATTTATCCAGTGTTGCCAGCTTGAGAATGTTGAGAACGTCATCATGTATGTTCATCAAGGCGAATTTCCCATTGTGAGCCTTCATTTTTTTTTGTCCAGCCACCAGGGCCCCGATGCCCGAGGAATCCATGTAATTAACATTGGCCATGTCCACAACCACGCTGGTAAATTTGCCGTCGGTGATGCTGAAAAGGGCTTTTTTTAATTCACTGACATTATAAAGATCCACTTCTCCACTGACCAGGATGATTTTGTGTTCACCCAATTCTTTGAAAGAAATATCCATCAAGTCCTCCCCTGTACATCTGCAAGAATCGAATCTTATATGTTGAAACTATCGGGCTGTCAACATTTATTTGGAAAAATTATGTCGTTTATGTCACATCTTAGTTAAGATTATAAAGTAGCGCCCATTTTGTAAAGCAGAAAAATATTCAATTTGATCATAATCTTTCATTTATCAAGGAATAGTTTATCAATAAACTCAGAAAGATCAAGAAAATTATTTACTTCCTTCATTTCTACACAATGTTTTTGGTAAACCGAGGCAATGCTGTCACTCCAGTCCCAGAGATGTTTCCTGTCGGGATTGAGCCAGAAGATGTTGCGCGATCGTTCCTTTATTTTGATAAAGGAGTCCAGTCCGGGGTCCTGGTTGTTGTTGCGGGCATCGCCCAGCACGAGAACGGAGGTCTTTTTATTGAGGGCATCGCTGTAATTGCCAATGAACTGGTCGAAACAGCGGCCGTAATTACTGCCCCAGCCATAGGTGAAATCTGTATCGGCGAAGATGGAATTCATGGCCCGCTCCGGGTCCATCTCCCTGAAAAGGGGGGTGATTTCCACCAGGGTGCTGATAAAGGCGAAGGTGCGCACCTTGCTGAAGAGGCCCTGCAGCGTATGGGTCAGGAGCAGCATGAAGCGCGTATACTGGCTTACGGAACCGGAAATATCGCAGAGGACGACGAGCTGGGGCCGGTCGATTTTCATGTTGCGGTTATATATCTTGAAGGGAATGCCGTCATACTGCAGGCTGCTGCGGAAGGTCCGCTTGATGTCAATACTGCCGTGCTTCATCTTCTTTTTTCGGAGAGATATCCTGTTTTTCAGTTTCTGGCCGAATCGCTTTATGAGTTCGCGCATTTCCCGTATTTCTGCCGGGGTAAGCTGGTAGATATACTTGTTGAAGAGATAATCCTCCCTCTCCTGGAGAGATGAGCCGATCTTTTTCTTGTCGAGGCGGTTTTTCATCATGCCCAGGAGCAATTGGTCGTAAAAATTATCCCTTTCTCCCTCGCCGAGACCCTCTTCGCCGTCACGGCGCGCCGGACTGCTATAGGACTGTTGTACCGAACTCCGCGACTGGAAGAGCATCATCCCCATGCCGCCGCCGCCCGAATCGGACTCCATCAATTCATCGAGAAAAAGCGAGAGGAGCTCTTCGGCGGTTTTTTCGAAGATATCGTTTCGTGTCAGTTCATCGAGGAAGGAATCCATGCGTGATTCCAGGTCCCTTTTCTGTTCATCGGAAAGATCCTGCTCCCTGGTGTTATCAGCCTCGTCAAGAAAGGCTTCGAGGGAATCGCCTTTTTCAAAAAAACGGGTGAAGCATTCATCAAAAAGGGGAATATCCGTATAGTCTTTTATGAGTGTTGTTTTCAGTGTCTGCCTGAAGATGTTTCTGTCTTCAATAACCGTGTGGGACAGGGAATTGAAAAGGGAGAGTATCTCATCGGTGGAAATACGGATATGGGCATCGCGAAGAACGTCGATGAAATCATAAAACCGTGATTGGATGGGAGGTGTGTTGATTTTTGCCGGCATCATGGTCCCTTTTAATGGACAAAGATTTCCCTGGCATGCTTTTTGACCAGTTCTATGTCCTTTTCATATTTCAGGATGCAGTTCAGCGTAGTCACGGCTATATCATGATCCAGGTGTTCATAGCCCAGGAGTACCAGGGCCCTGGCCCAGTCCAGTGTTTCGCTTATGCTGGGTTCCTTTTTGAGCTGAAGCTCCCGGATTTTATGCACGGCCCGGACAACATCGTTGATCATGGTATTGCCGCATTCCGGGACTTTCAGCGAAACGATCCGCTCCTCCAGGTCACGGCTGGGATAATCTATGTAAAGGTGCAGGCACCGCCGCTTCAGCGCGTCGGACATTTCCCTGGCGCTGTTGGAAGTGAGTATTACAAAGGGTTTTTTCTTTGCTACGATGGTGCCGATTTCCGGAATACTCACCTGGAAATCCGAGAGTACCTCCAGCAGGAAGGCCTCGAATTCCGAGTCGCTTTTATCTATTTCGTCAATGAGCAGTACGCTCTGTTTCTCGCTGGTAATGGCCTTGAGAATGGGCCGGGGTATAAGAAATTTTTCTGAAAAGAACACGTCTTCTTCGGAGGATAGTCGGTTGACTGCCTCGGTCAGGGTTTTTTCATCCTGCAGCAGGGCCGAGAGTTTGTCTTTCAGAATCTGCGTATACAGGAGCTGCTTGGCATATTCCCACTCGTACAGGGCCTTGGCCTCATCGAGTCCTTCGTAGCACTGCATGCGGATCAGGTCCAGGTTCAGCGCCGAGGCCACGCATTTGCCCAGTTCCGTTTTCCCCACACCGGCGGGGCCTTCCACCAGGACAGGTTTTTCCATCATGAGGGCCAGGTACACCGTGGTGGCTATTTCCTTGGAGGAAATGTATCGTTCCTTCGCGAGAGATTCTATGGTGTGTTCAATACTTTTAAACATGACTGTTACCATCCGGGGAATCAAGAGTACGTTTATTCAGCCAGGGAATCGGACTCCCATATGAACATTGCATAAGAGTATGTATATTTTGCAAGGAATTAATTGTAAATCAGGGGGTCAGAGCCCTGGAAGGGGATTGGGGGTCAGAAATTACTTGCAGTGTGCTCGGCTATAGTGCTTAACTGTTTCAGGCTGCCATGTAGAAAAAGAAAAATTCAGGAGATTTGTGCTGATCACATCAATTGAAAACATATATTCGGAACAGGGGACCTCCACGGCCCCCTTTATTTTTTCCCCGCCATGGATAGGACAAAATCCAGGTCCCGGAAACGCAGCCCCATGTCTTCAGGCATGGAATCCCCGACAGCGGCGCCCCGGTCTTTCAGTTTCGTGATGAACGCCAGTACGGCGCCGAAGCTGCTGTAATCCGGTTCAAGCCGGTCGCCCTTAAGGGCCTTTGCAATCAGTTCATTGTTATTCCCAATCATCGTCGTCAGTATTTCTTCCACGGCAGCCTGCTCATTACGGTTTCCGGCAGCGGCGCCCGTGAGGATAGCCATGTCCTGGTCCAGGCCCAGGGCAAAGGCCGCATAAGCTTCCATTATCAGGGCGCGCTCCACGACACCCCATACCTTGATGTTTTTTCGTATGACCGGCGGCGCCATGGGTATGACCAGTCCCGGCGGAAGCACTTTCTCGCGCAGGATGAGGCGGCCGTGGGTCGTCGTATCGAGGTATCCCAGGTCCAGGTTCTCCATCTCTCCCGTTGATATTTCCGGGGAGGGGATGAAGACGAGGCGCGATATTTTTTCCTCGCCGCGATGGCGTGCCGTGAGAAGAATGAAGTCGGCGTTCATACCGGCCGTTATGTATTTTTTTACGCCCGAGATAACAATGGAATCGCATTTTTCCGCAATGGTCACCGGTTCATGGCCTGCCTCGGAATGGGCCAGGGCCCCGAGAGCGGCTTTTTTATCTCCGCCGATGATGGACAAAATCGACGGGGACTGCACCGGCACTTCTTTTACGGCCCGCAGCAGGGACTGTATCAGTGTGGCCTGTACGATCCAGAGCAGGGCCAGGCCCATATCACCGCCATGGCGGGCCAGGAGGAGGGAGGGGCGAAGGTTATCGTATATATCGATTTGAGGGGGATACAGGGCAGCCGCGCGCTGCCAGGCAATTTTCTGTTCCGCCGGATTTTTGTATCGCGCAATGTAGCTTTTTTTTATTTCTGCTAAATATGATTTCATTGTCATGCACCGTCCGGGATAAGTCTTGTGCCGCTGTAATATCCTCATGATACTTTTGTTTTTTTGGCTGTCAATGCAAATGTAGGGGACACAAATAACCGGTGAGAAAAAGGGCGGTAATCAAGGTATGGCGGGGAGTAACTGTAGTTGGTAATAATAGCCATAAAAAACCAACCGGACGGTTTCTTGATTGACAGAATCTATAAGCTGTTCTATAGTGCAGCATGTAGTTTTTACATTTATTTTTAAAGCAGCAATCAAGCCAGACAACAAAGATACCGCGGCACACTTCAATGCGGCAGTGGGGGTATATCTATGAAAAAAATACTGTTTTCATTATGCCTGATCCTTATAGGGATAATTCCCGGAAAACTCATGGCCCAGTCGGCCCTGGAAGGCATGTTCAGCACTGATCCCGTTACAATGGAAAGCATTAATCAGGACCTGGCTAATGCGGGCATTACAGGCGCCACGGTCTATTTCAACCAGGCGGTGACGGTACCTGCCATTGACAATCCGCATTCAAACGGTGATATAAAACTCTGGGCTACGGTGATCACGCCCGCATCAGCGGCGGCAAAGAAACTGCCCACGATCCTTATAGCTACGCCGTACCGCAGGGATGGTATGATCAAGGGGCTTTTCCCCTTCCTGAAAATGGATTATGCCGTCATGGTCATCGACATCCGGGGAACGGGCTCGTCGGGGGGATACTGGTGTTCCTTTGATCTTTGTGAACAGTATGATATCAAGTATGTCGTGGACCGTTGGATCCCGGCGCAGAAATGGTCCAATGGACAGGTGGGGATGTACGGGGCGTCCTATATGGGTATTATCCAGATGCTCACGGCCGGTCTTGTCGATGTCGATGAGGAGACCGGTGAGCCGGTACACCTGAAGGCCATATTTCCGGCCGTTCCCATGAGCGACGCATACCGGGATATAGTGATGCACGGCGGAAATGTGGACATGGCCTTCATTCCCCAGTGGATGGGAACCGTGGACATCATGGCCCTCATGCCGTCCCTGCTGTACCGGCAGGATGATGACGGTGTCACTGCCTATGATATAGCCGAGGCTGTTTTCAACTGGACGGCCAGCATGGAGCAGCTTGGCATCACCGCGGGATGGATCATGGACGCCGGCCATATTGAAGACGGCCCCTTTTATGACCGGAAATCGCCCATGATATACTGGCCCGTGAAACCGCAGGCCGGCTGGGGATTCACCGAAGGGGATACTCGGACAATTTCGACTTCACTCCCCGTTCTGACCATTGGGGGCTGGTTCGATATCTTCACCAGGGGCACACTCAATAATTTCCAGTATGGCCTGGCCGATCATGCGGCAGCCGACAAGGCCATGATAGTGGGAGAATGGTATCACGCCACGGCTGCCATGGGACCGGGAGTAACATCTCTGAGTAACGGAGAACTGGCAGTCCGCTGGTTTGACTGGAAGATTAAAAATAAAAGTGATTCCTTCATGGCGGAGTATCCCGTCCTGCTTTATGTTATGGGTGTTGACCGGTGGCGCGCTGAAAAATCATGGCCCCTGCCGGGAGACCGTGTGACGGGAAAGACCATGTTCTTATCCAGGGCGGTCATTGATCCCATAGAAGGTGACCCTTTTACAAACAGGGAGGGTAACCTGATTTACGGCCTTTGCGGGGACTCCGGCGCGGTTGATTATGATGGAGAAGATCCCGTTCTCAATCATTCCGAGTACCAGTATCTCCACGGATGGTCCTCGCGGTCCGACTGCCGGTGGATGGCCGGTCTTTTCGCCATTGAACAGCAGACCTCGAAACTGGAACAGGGTATAAATAACGACGCCGATTACTGGTTCGAAGATGAACGCAGCGACGACTGGAAGATACCGACTTTTACGACGGAGCCGCTCGAGGAGGATATGGAGATCACGGGACCGGTCCTTCTGAAATTCTGGGCCAGGACTGAATTTCCCAACACACTGTTTCCGCTCAAGATCGATGCCCTGACAAAACTGATTAAATTCAAGACCGGGATGAGTGAAAATCTCATCCTGGATATGTTGAATGACAAGGATGTCCAGTTTGTGGCTGAGCTGAATGATGTATTCCCCGATGGAAGGGCCAGAAATATCACCTCGGGATGGCTCAGGGCATCACACCGTCAAAAAAATTCTCAGGAATCACCGGCTGAAACGGAACATGCCCTTGACCCGGCATATGTTCCCTTTGATCCCTTCTACGATTCACCGGACAAAACACCTGAAAAAATCAGCGAGGGTGAACTCTATGAATACGCCATTGAACTCTGGCCGACCTGCAATGTATTCAGAAAAGGCCATCGTATTCGTGTAACGCTCAGCGCCTCGGATTTTCCCCATCTGCTGCCGATCCTGCAGCCTTCAAAAACGACCCTGGTCATGGATGAAGATCACCGGGCCGTCGTGGAGTTCTCCGTTACCGGCAGTGAAGGTGAGGGTGAGTCCTGGAAATGGGTAGATGATGTGGACAAATATCTGACAAAAGAAAAGGATGATCCCCGTTTTGGCGGTTATGACGGCAGATCGGCCGTTGACGATACGGCCGGTTCCCGGAATGCCGGGGGATGCGGATCGGCCGCCCATGCCGGGACAGGGCACGGTGTCGAAACAGCCATGCCCGGGCTTTTAAACCTCATGGCAACAATGCTGATTCCATTAATATTGGTACTACGGAGGCGATGGATAAAATATCCATCGCGATGATATAAGGATATACCGGAATATGCTTTGACCGATGTGTCCAACTGCTGCCCTTCTTTTACTTCCTTGATAGTTTTATACTATATCGTCTGGTATGGACTGCATCGGCAGGGCATGCCAGACGTTGTTTTTGTATCGGGGAGGATGAAGGCACCTCCATTAATTAATAATAGAAGAGGGATGCCCGTTGACGAGCATCCCTCTTCTATTATTGGCAGGTTTAACCGGAATTATCTTTTCTTTTTCAGCAGGGCTTCCACTCTCGATGGCAGACCGAAGATACGGAGAAATCCACTGGCGTCTTTCTGGTCATAGAGGGCGCTTTCATCAAATGTGGCGATATCGGGCTCATAAAGGGTGACGGAAGATTTTCTGCCCACAACCACGCAATTGCCCTTGTAGAGCTTGACCCGTACCGTACCGGTGACGTTTTTCTGGGTTTCGTTGATAAAGGCGTCCAGGGACTCGCGTCTCTTGGTAAACCACAGACCATTGTACACGATTTCCGCATATTCATTGGACAGACGGTCTTTCAGGTGCTGCGTATCGCGGTCCAGGGTGATGGATTCCAGGTCGCGGTGGGCTGCCAGGAGTACCGTTCCCGCCGGGGTTTCATAAACTCCCCGGGATTTTATGCCCACGAGACGGTTCTCGACGATGTCGATGCGGCCTACGCCGTTTTCACCGGCCGTCTTGTTGAGTTTTTTCATCAGCTCGACGGGACCCAGGCGTTTGCCGTCCAGAGCCACGGGGGTGCCCTGTTCGAAATCGATTTCAATATACGTGGGCTTGTCCGGCGCCGCTTCCGGTGATTTGGTCAGTATGAACATGCTGTCATCGGGCTCCCGGTAAGGATCCTCGAGAATGCCTCCTTCATAGGAAATGTGGAGGATGTTCCTGTCCATGCTGTAGGGCTTGTCCTTGGATACGGGAACGGGGATGCCATGCTTCTGGGCGTAGTCAAAGAGAGAGCTTCGGGAATTGAGGTCCCATATGCGCCAGGGAGCGATAATTGTCAGTTCCGGTGCCAGCGCCATGAAGGCCATTTCGAAACGAACCTGGTCATTTCCCTTGCCCGTGGCTCCATGACAGACCGCGTCTGCTCCTTCTTTAAGGGCGATTTCCACCTGTCTTTGGGCTATGATGGGGCGGGCCAGTGATGTTCCCAGGAGATACCGGTCTTCGTAAATTGCGTTGGCCTTGATCGCTGCGAACACGTAATCTCTGACGAAGGCCTCGGTGAGGTCCTCGATATAGCATTTGCTGGCGCCGGTCTTGATGGCTTTTGCCTCCAGGCCGTCGAGTTCCTCTTCCTGGCCCACATTTGCTGCGTAGGCTATTACTTCACAGTTATATGTATCAATGAGCCACTTTACGATAATGGATGTATCCAGTCCGCCTGAATACGCCAGTACTACTTTTTTAACCTTCATTGTATACCTCTTTCATATTGTGGAATGGTTGTTTACCCTGTATTTATTTAGTTAATGATTTCAACTCATGAGAGCGCACATGATAGATTTCTGCACGTGCAGCCTGTTTTCCGCCTGGTCAAAGACTATGGAGTGGGGAGAATCGATGACATTGGCGTCGATCTCCTCACCGCGGTGCGCCGGAAGACAGTGCATCACCTTGCATCCCGGGGCTGATTTTTTGACCAGGTCCAGGGTAATTTTAAATCCGGCGAAATCTTTTTTCCTCCGGGCCGTTTCTTTTTCCTGGCCCATGCTGATCCATACATCGGTATAGAGGTAATTGGCGTCCCTTACAGCGGCTTTAATATCACTGGTTATGGTTATCTCCGCTCCCGACAGGGAGGATATCTGATATGCCT
This sequence comes from Spirochaetae bacterium HGW-Spirochaetae-1, assembly GCA_002839375.1. NCBI lineage: Bacteria > Pseudomonadati > Spirochaetota > Spirochaetae bacterium HGW-Spirochaetae-1. The sequence continues at coordinate 12,925 of PGXY01000008.1, forward strand.
TTTCCACCACGGCTATATCGGGCTGATATTTTTTCGGCGTTGCCACGGATATTTTTGATCCAAGTATGGCGGCGCAGAGCAGGAGTGAATTGGCTACATTGTTTCCGTCTCCCACATATGCCATCTTTACATTTTTCAGATCTCTGTTTCGTTCGTATATGGTAAAATAATCTGTCAGGGCCTGGCAGGGATGAAACGAATCGGTGAGACCGTTGATGACGGGGATAGAGGCCTCCCGCGCCAGGTCAGTCACTTTCTGGTGATTATCCGTTCGTATCATGATGCCGTCCACATAGCGTGACAGGACCTTGGCTGTATCGGTGAAGGTTTCCCCTCTCCCGAGCTGAATATCCGACGTGCTGAGAAAAAGGGCCTGTCCTCCCAGTTGGTAGATGCCGGCCTCGAAGGATACCCGTGTCCGTGTTGAACTCTTCTCGAAAATCATTGCCAGGGATTTTTTCTTGAGATAGGTATGCCTTTTCCCTTTCTGGCGTTCTTTTTTCAGTTTGACGGTAAAATCAAAGAGATTGAGAATTTCCTCCCTGCTTAGATCCGCTACATTCAGAAGGTCCTTTGTCCTTACTTTTGGTATCTTCACTGTGCCTTACCTTCTTCCATAATGATTTTTTCCAGAATATTCATACCCGCTTTTACAACGGGCATGGGAATGGTCAGTGCCGGCATAATCCGTATTACTTTTTCGGAAGTGCAGTTTATTACGAGGCCTCTCTGGAGAGCCTTTTTAACGAGTCCCGCTCCCGGTATGGTCAGTTCAAATCCGATATGCAGACCCAGCCCGCGTATGTCCTTGATGATATCGGTCTTTTTCTGTATGTCCGCAAGCCGCGTTACTATATACTGGCTTGCCTTTTTTACATTGTTGAGAACTTTCGGTTTTTTTATTTCCTTGAGCACCGCTTCGGCTGCGGCGCAGGCAAGGTGATTGCCGCCGAAAGTACTGCCGTGAAGGCCTTTGCTGAGATGTTCAACAAGGAAATTCTTTGTATGCATGGCTCCAATGGGAACTCCTCCGCCGAGTCCCTTGGCCATGGTGACCACATCAGGGATGATATCATACTGCTGGAAGGCAAACGGCGTTCCCGTGCGCCCGATCCCCGTCTGAACCTCGTCGATGATGGTGAGGATGCCGTACTTTTTGCATAAGCTGAAGACTTCTTTTACAAAAGATTTTTCAACGGTGATGATCCCGCCTTCGCCCTGGATGAGCTCCAGTATTACTGCCGCGATATTCCGGTTTTTTTTGACCTCCCTGGCAAAGGCCTCGATGTCATTGTACGGGAGGTATTTGAACCCGCGGGGAAGGGGACCGAAGCCTTCATGGATTTTTTTTTGCGCCGTGGCAGTCATGGCTCCCATGGTGCGGCCGTGGAATGAATTGGTGAAAGAAAGTATTTCATATCTTTCAGCATCCAGGCTCATGCCATAACGGCGTGCCAGTTTGATAGCCGCTTCATTTGCCTCGGTGCCGCTATTGGCAAATAGGGTTTTTCCCGGAAATGACAATTCCGAAACGAGGCGTGCCGCGTTGATCTGCTGCAGATTATAGTAGTGGTTCGAGGAATGCAGTATGGCGTCAACCTGGCCGTGCAGCGCCTTTTGAAGCGCAGGATTGCCATACCCGAGATTCGACACGGCTATGCCGGTGAAGAAATCTACGTATTCCTTCCCGTCCTGGTCATAGAGGTATGCACCGGAACCCCTGGTAAAACAGACCTGCTGTCTTTCCCCATAATTCTGGTAGAGGTATTCCCTGTCATTCTGTATAATTTTATCTAATTTGGATGCCGGCACGGTATTTTTCTCCCCAATCCCATAAAAATAAAAAATCGGGTTTGGCCCGATAAAAACAGTAATACATTATAGGGGATAAAAAATGTCAAGAATTAATTTTCATCAATGGCAGGCGAGGATTTTGTCGTGAATGAACTCCACCAGGTCATGTTCCATTTCACCGGCCGCTTCGAGAAATTTTTTTGCGATGATACCACCGTGGAACAGACCGTCCTTTGTCAGTATGGGGGTTTTCTTATGCCGTCCCGGGACTTCACCGTCATCAATATTGTCGTGGCTGTATCCCTTGTGCTTTTTCCAGGTCAGGACCTTTTCAATGCCTTCTTTGCCGTAGCATAGCTGGAATCCCTTCATGGTCTTATTGTCATCATACCAGACGATGAGATCGAAAAATTCATCACTGAACCATCGGCGGAATCCTTCTTCTTCTATCTGGCGTACGTGGGGTACTTCACGAAGCATAACGGGTCTCCTGTTGTTGAGATGGTAAATTTTAAAGATGAAAATCGAAACCGGTCATAATGGATAAACCGTCAAAACCCTGGTCGGTATAGAATATTCTTCTATAGGAAACACCAAGGCGGAATACAAAGGGACTGAAGTCAAAATGCAGGGCGCAGGCGGCGTCGGTGGAAAAATTGACAGTCTTCACATCGGCAACAATGGGGTCATCGGGGCCTCCCCCGCTGGGAAGAAAGAACCTGGTGCGTGTGAAAGCCGTGCCGGCTCCTGCAGTGAAAGCGAGTAATATATGGGACCGTACGGGATAAGTGTATTCGAAATCGATATATGTGTTCCAGACCTGCATGGTGGAATTGCTGGGGACATCCTTGTCCTCCGAATCGATGGAGAAAAATTCGGCGTTGAAAATGAAACCGGTTCCGGCCAGGAGCCTGTTCGAATCGTAACGGAGGTGAGGAGTTACAAACCAGGCATTGTTATAAATGTCGTGCCATGGACCGACGATGAACATTCTTCCCGCGTTGACACCGAAGGAAAAAGGCGAGAATGTGTTGTACAGCGGAATGTACGGCGACGGCGTGAGCAGTTTGATGTTTTCTTTTTCAAAGAGTTCAATCTGTCTGCCCAGTTTCGTGGAAAAAAGATCCATGGAGTTTTGCATGAGAACGCCGGTCTCTATGGAATTGTCGGGGAAAACAGCAGATTTGCCCGTGATGGTGTTATAGGCGATGACATCAATAAAGGTTTCATTTTCCCTGGTATGCATAAATCCGACGATGAAAAGGTCCGGAACGGGATATTTATCCGACATGGAATCCATGAGCTTCAGAAGTTCTTCGGAGCCTTCCTTCTCCTGGGCTGCGTTCAGGGTTATTATTTCATCATTCTTTATTTCAATTATATAGGATGTATTGTTTTGAAGGTACTTTTTCAGCGTTCGGGGGATGATGGACGAGTAATACTGAAAATCATTGTTTTCCATGCGGATATCGAATCCGAATATGGTGATATTGGTTTTAATGGGCTCCTTTTTTTTTGATTCCGCTGCCGTGAGGGGAATGGCGATGATAAGGATTCCCGCTATTATGGAAACTGTAGCTGTTCTCATATACTATCGGTAAACCATCCCGGGCATTCTGTCAATATGAAAATCTATGTTGTGTACTCGGCGTTGATTTTGACATAGTCGTAGGAGAAGTCACAGGTCATCATCATGGCCCCTGCCGTTCCCATGCCCAGATCAATCATCACATCGAATTCACGGTTCTTCATGATATTTTTCAGGGTTTCGTGGTCAAAGGGGACGGGCGTACCGTTTTTAAGCAGTGTGATGTCGCCGAATGATATGGTCAGGGTTTCCTCGTGAACATCGGCGCCCGAGTAGCCCGCAGCGCAGGCAACGCGGCCCCAGTTGGGGTCCTGGCCGAAAAAAGCGGTTTTTACCAAGGCGGACTGAGCCACGGCCCGGGCGACACGCCATGCGTCGTCGTCATTTTGCGCGCCCGTAACCCTGACCCTTACCAGCTTTGTGGCGCCTTCGCCGTCGGTTACCAGCATGGCGGCAAGCTCCATCAGGACATGCTCCAGCGCCGCATAAAAGGAAGCAAGATCGCCGTCTTCTTTAAGGTGCTCGGCCCCTGCCGGTGACAATATCAGGGCCGTATCATTGGTGGACATGTCTCCGTCGATGGTTATGGCATTCAGGGTTTTTTTGACGGCCTTCCTGAAGAGTGCCGTCAGGTTTTCCGACGCTACCGGGGCATCGGTGATGATGAAGGCCAGCATGGTGGCCATGTTGGGAGCTATCATACCCGAACCCTTGGTGGTGCCGGCAATGGTGTATGTGCCTTTTGACGTCTCGAAGGAGACCGATATGCTTTTCGGGAAAGTATCCGTTGTCATAATAGCTTTGGGGATAATTCCGCCGTTTTCCCGTGATAGCGAACCGGCCAGGTTTTCGTGGGCCGCCAGCATTTTTTCGACGGGGAGCTGGTGGCCGATAATTCCCGTGGAGCACATGAGAAGCGACGAGGATTCCGTGCCGAGCTTCGCGGCCATGTCTTCGGTCAGCGTCAGGGCATTGCCGTATCCCTGGTTACCGGTACAGGCATTGGCGTTCGTGGCATTGATGAGTATGCCGCGTATTTTATTGCCGATCCTTTCCCTGCAGAGTTTTACCGGTGCGGCTGAAACCCGGTTGGTGGTAAAAAGTCCCGCGGCGTTGCACGGTATATCGGACACAATGAGGGCGTAATCGAGCCTTCCCTCATACCTGATATTGCATGATAAGGCTGAAAATTTGAATCCCGGTACATTTTCAAGGCCGCCCTGAAGCACTTTCATATGATTTCTCCACTATGGAATGAGGATAACACTGTAAAGAAATAGCATATGCAGTAATGTCAATGATTTATGCAATTATTATTTTATGGAATCAGGGAAAACATGGATAGATGTTTATCCCGCCGATGCATTTTAATTCATCTTATTGGTGATATATATTTTTATAAAAATTGGTTTGATTTCATGATTATTCTTGATTATATGCATACATCGTGGTGAGATGAGTCATGGAAATAACAGTCAGGGAAAAGGGGTCCGTGGTTATCATGGACCTGGTAGGGCATTTCACGATCTATGATATTACGGATATCGAGAATATCTGGAACGGGTATCTGAAGAAAAATATCATGGTAATGGCTTTGAACTGCCGGGAAATACAGTTTATTGATTCCTCGGCCATTGGGAGCCTGGTAAAGATGGTAAACCTGGTAACGGGTTTCGGTATTCAAGTCATTTTCTATGACCTGGGTGAACCCGTTCAAAGAGTTTTTGCCGTGACCGGCCTCAACCGGATCCTCAATATAATGACCGCCGCTGCCTTTGAAGAGCGGTTTGCTGTCCGATAAATTCATCGCCAACCGCTCAATTTCGCCCGATCCGGGGCCGATAACTGGTATATGAGGACCATTATTCTGTGCATGATTTTTTCCCTGGCTGCAGCGGGATGTTCATCGGGCGGATTTCTGTACCGTGACGGGTGGATGTTTTCCCGGCCCGGGAATATACGCAGTCATGTCCCGGCGCGGCGCAGCAATATCGTCGAAACGGCGAAGCAATACCTGGGAACTGACTATCTCTATGGAGGGGTAACCCCTAAAGGATTCGACTGTTCCGGTTTTGTCATGTACGTGTACCGGCAGAACCGCATCACGGTGCCCCGGTCCACGCGGGACCAGTTTGAGGCGGGAACAAGAGTGGCATTGCGCAGGGCCCGGCCCGGGGATCTCGTATTCTTCCAGACATCGCGGAAAGGCATATCCCACGTGGGCATCTATCTGGGCAACTACCGGTTCATTCACGCTCCCAGTACGGGTAAAACCGTGAGTATTGCTGAAATTAAAAATCCCTACTGGCATAAACGCTTTCGGGGAGCCGTGACCTTCCTCTGACCCCGCCTGCCGATCGCCTGTTTCCGATAGATAAATATCCTGCTCAAAAAGAATAAAAATAGCTTGACTTTTACATTAACACTGTTATTCTAACACTGTTAATTGATAAGAAAGCATAACATGGACTGAAAAATGCCCAAATCACCGCGATTACCCCACGAGATTGAAGCTGTCCGGGAAGAAATTCTCGATACGGCCCTGGAGCTCATTATCGAAGACGGCTTCAACAACCTGAGTATGCGCCGTATCGCCGCAAAGCTGGGCATCACGGCCACCACCATCTACAACTATGTGACGGGCAAGGATGAACTGAACCTCATGATCCGCATGCGGGGATTCGACATGCTTTATGAACGGCTCGAGAAGGGGTACGGAAAACATGCCGGCCTGGTTGAACGGCTCGAGGCCATGATTCACGGGTATGTGGATTTCGGCATCACCTATCCCGCTTACTATGATATCATGTTCAATCTCACCACACCGAAATATACCGACTACATTGGGACCGATATGGAACCCATGGCGCTGCGTGAAAAAGAAACGGCCATGCGGTGTTTCGGGATTTTCAACAGGCTCTTGGGGGATTACGCCGCGGAAAACAATTTCGTCGTGGACGGGGACCTCATAGGGTATACCATCACAAAGATGTGGTCCGATCTTCACGGGATCATAAGCCTTTATAACAGCAGGGTGCTCTTCGAGGTGAATGAGGAGAGCAGGTCCGTGCTGGACCGGCGTGTGGAGGATATTATTGCCGCCGCCGTATATCTAAAAGAAATCCTTGAATCGGCGGGAGCCGGTAATAAATAAGGGAGGCAACGGTATGAACAGCGGCATGACAGGACGAAGCGCGGCAAGGGGAAAAGGGGGAACCAACGTGATGGTGCATCTGCTTTTAAAGCTCATGGCGGCCGTGTATAACCGCCGCGCATCGCTGAAGGAATATCTCCGCTGGGACGGGGGATGGATGAACTTTTCCATCGGTATCGAAACAGAAAAGGGAACGGTTCGGCAGGGCATCTCCTTCAGGGACGGCCGTGTCTCGGTTCATCCCTTTGTGCCGGAAAAGGCCGACGCGGTCCTGGTTTTCATGGACGAGGCGGCGGTGCGGAAGATGGTGTCGAGTCCTCCCAATGAGCTGTTTAATCTTCTCATGAAAAACCGCATGGTTCCCCGTGGCAACCTGGCCCACCTGCAGCTTTTCAACTTTCTCCTGTCGGTCCTCTTGAAGAACAAACACATCAAGATACTGCAGAAAGAATTGAAAAAAGAGAGGGCCGGCAAGAATGCCTCTTCCGGCCTTACCGTTCCGGTGAAGAGAGCGTCCTATCTTAAAGCATCCGTCAGGGATAAGGGAGTGAAGTATCTCGATGATGCGTATCTCAGCGCCTACAGCCTCGATGATTTTCCGCGCCTGAAGGAATTTCTCGACATACACTTCACGGCGCGGCCCGCTCTCTGTCATGAACGGCCCCTGCTGCTTACGGAGTGGTACCGGGAGCATGGCTTTGAGGAAGATGTTCACGGCAATGCCTGGATTCCCGAAGTGCGCCAGGCCCGGGCCTACCGGCATCTCATGGAGAATAAGAAACCAATAATACGAAAGAATGATCTTGTGGCCGGCACCACCACCACGAAGGAAATCGGCGTTGTTCTCTATCCCGATTCTCACGGCACCATGATCTGGGGCGAGCTCTTCACAACACCCTACCGTTTTCTCAACCCCTACGATGTGGATCCCGAAACCGTGGAGGTGCTGCATAAAAAGGTATTTCCCTTCTGGTTTCACCGCAATATCCGGGAACTAGTCCGTGACACCGAGTCCTATCCCCTGTGCCAGCAGCTCGATGAGCGCTTTGCCGTCTACTTTCTCTGGAAGACCGTGGCCCTGTCCCACACCATCATTGATTATCCGAAAGTTCTGTCGCAGGGAACCGCGGGAATAATGAGGGAGATAGATGAAAACCTGGGGAAAACTTCCGGAAAGGACGCGGGGAAAAGGGCATTGCTTGAGGCCATGAAGGTATCGTTTCAGGGGATCAATGCCTACGCTGCAAACCTGTGGAAACAGGCCGCCCTGGAGGCCGGAGCCGAAAAGGACCCCGTGAGGAAAAAGGAGCTGGCCCGTCTTGCCGCCATATGCCGCCGCGTACCCCGGTCCCCGGCCCGCACCCTTGATGAGGCCGTGAACGCCCTGTGGATCATTTGGGTGGGGATACACATGGAGAACACCAACGCGGGATTTTCCCTGGGACGCCTGGACCAGTGGCTTCAGCCCTATTTCGCCGCCGACATGGAAAAGCTCACCACGAAAAAGGCCCGGGAGGAATACACGCGCCATGCCATAGAACTCATCGGCTGCCTGTACATGCGCTGCACCGATCATCTGCCACTGGTTCCCGATATCGGGAACTATCTTTTCGGGGGCAGTTCTTCCGACCAGGCCATCACTCTGGGAGGGGTGACCCCGGACGGGAAGGATGCTGTGAACGACATGACCTACATTTTTCTTAAGGTGACGGAAATACTGAAGATCCGGGACCCCAATGTGAATGCCCGGTACCACCGGGGAATCAACAGCGAGGCTTACCTGCGGCGTCTCAGTGAGGTGAATCTCAATACCACGGCCACCCCGTCTATACATAACGATGAAGCGGTCATGGCCTCGCTGGGTGAGTTCAATTACCCGGTGAAGCATCTCCGGGACTGGTCCGCCACGGGGTGCGTGGAGCCGACGCTTTCGGGCCGCCACATGGGCCACACCAACTGCATGATGTTCAACATGGTGGCGGCCCTGGAAATGGCCATGAACAACGGCAGGCATCCCCTCATGCGCTGGAATGTGGGCCCCGAAACAGGGAGCGTAAATGCCGGTGATTTCGACACCTTTGAAAAATTTTACCGTGCCTTCTGCGCGCAGTTCGATTTTCTTGCCGGGCAGTCCTGTGCCTACAACAATATGCTGGGCCGGGCCCACCAGGTGATAAGGCCCACGCCTTTTATCTCGGGAATGATCGACGGCTGCATGAAGTCGGGAAGGGACGTGACCAAAGGAGGGGCCCGCTACAATTCATCGGGAACAGCCTGTATCGGCCTGGCCGACGTGACCGATTCCCTCATGGCCATAAAGAAACTGGTTTTCGAGGATAAGAAGATATCCTTCCCCGAAATGCTCCGCGCCGTGGAACGCAACTTCAGGGATGACGCGGCCCTTCTGGCGCTGATAAAAAACCGGGTGCCGCTCTTCGGTTCCGGCGATGCGGGGGCCCTTGCCATGGCAAACCGTGTGGTGAAATTTGCCCATGACTGTTTCGGGAAAAGGATCAATTACCGGGGAGGGAAATACACGGCCGGGTTCTGGTCCATGTCCAACCACGTTGCCTTCGGGACCCTCACGGGGGCGCTGCCGTCGGGACGGCTGGCCGGGAAGCCCTTTACGCCGGGACTTACTCCCGAGGCCCACGCGTCGAAAAGCCTCCTGGACAACATCCGCGACGTGTCAATGCTTAAGGCTGAAAACATGAATAATAACATCGCCTTCAACGTGAAGGTGGTGCCGGCCCCCGGGGACAGCCACGAAGAGGCCGTGGAGCACATCCACTCCTACGCGAAAAGCTACATGGACCTGGGCGGCATGCAGATGCAGTTCAACGTTGTCTCATCGGCGGTACTGCGCGACGCCATGGCCAACCCGGACCAGTACCGGGACCTCCTGGTGCGCATCTCGGGATACAATGCCTACTTCGTGACCCTGAACCGGGATATGCAGATCGAGCTTATTGAAAGGGCCGAGTTCGGGGTATAGGGGGAGTGATGCAGCGGCTTAAGGGAAAAGTAAATGAAAAAGCAACGGGAGTCCCCCTGATTCTTGAGATCAAGGGAAACAGCCTCGATGACGGTCCCGGTATCCGCTCTGTAATATTTTTCAAGGGATGCCCCCTGGACTGCGCCTGGTGTCATAATCCCGAGAGTAAAAAAAGAGGCGTCGAACTTTCTTTTGACGCAGGGCTCTGTATTGCCTGCGATGCCTGTATCGGTGCCTGTACCGAAAAGGCCCTTTCCCGCAGGGTAAAGGGCTTTGTAAAAAGGGACCGCTGCACCCTGTGCTTTCAGTGCACCGATGTGTGTCCCTCGGGCGCCCTGAGCCGCGTGGGCCGCGATATGACGGTTGATCAGGTCGTGGAAAAGGTGAAGCGGGACATTCCCTTTTATAACAGTTCGGGCGGCGGTGTGACCCTTTCGGGCGGTGAGCCCACGGTTTCCATGGAATATCTTTCCGGCATTGTCCGTGCCCTTAAAGCGGAGAAGATACACACACTTATAGAGACCTGCGGTCTTTTTGACATGAAAAGATTCAGCGAGATGGTCTATCCCCATATCGATTCGATTTATTTCGATATCAAGTTTATCGATGAGGCGCTGCACCGGAAATATTGCGGCACTTCAAATAAAATCATTCTGGAGAATTTCTCGAGGCTGCAGGATATGTTCCTGAAGGGGGGCATTTCCTTGCTGGCCAGGACGCCCCTCATACCGGGTATCACCGACAGTGATAAGAATCTTTCCGCCATTGCCGGTTTTCTCAGCGGCAGGGGCGTGCAGAAGGCGTCACTTCTCGCGTATAATCCCCTCTGGCATGAAAAGAACGGAAAGATCGGTGTGGAAAACCGCTACTCGAAAGAGAAGGCCATGAAGTCCTTCATGAAACAGGAAAGGATAGAGGAATGCTGGGATATTTTTCTTTCGGCAGGAATTGAGGTGGTGTAGGGGATAATTCCTGCCAATCCTCACATGTTGAAATTGTTTTTCCTTTCCTGTCGTCTCCTGCTTATTGCGCCGGTGGATATCCGGTTATTGAGGCGATTTTCATATAGAGAGGCTCAAGTTTTTCGTATGTGGCAAGAAATACCTGACGGTAGAGATCATCATAGATACGGCGGTTTTTGGGATCCGGTTCAAAGGTGTGGATTTTTTTTACCATTGACGATACCGCCTCATCGAAAGAAGAAAACATACCGCTCCCCACCGTGGCGCTCACCGCGGCTCCCAGTGAACCGATCTCCGAGGTTGCCATACGCGATACGGGCAGGTTGAATATATCGGCAGCGATCTGCACAGCCGCATCACTGCGGGAGCCTCCGCCGCCCACACGAAGTTCTTTCAGGGTGATGCCCGTTTCGGCATTGATGATTTCGTACAGTCTGCGCAGTTCAAATCCCAGGCCTTCTAGAATGGCCCGGTAGATATGAGCCCGCGTATGCACATCGCCGAAGCCGATGATGGAACCCTTGGCGAATTTATTGTTTGACAGCGGGCCCCAGTGCGGCTGGAGCATGAGGCCCATGCTTCCGGGAGGGATTGATCTGATCACTTCATCGAGAACCACCTCGGGAGCTACTCCCCGCCTTTCCGCTTCAATTGATTCCCGGTGCCCCAATTCTTCCTTGAACCAGGTAACCATCCAGAACCCGCGGTTGATATAGGTTTCTATATTCCATGTGCAGGGGATGGCGCCTGGCCAGGCAAAGAATCGCCATTGTTTGTCCGTGACATATTTTTTTGTGATGACGTTAAGGGTTGTCAGGGTACCGAAGCTTATGACTCCCGTCTCGGAATTCAAGCCGCCTGCTCCAAGCAGCTCTGACTGCTTATCCCCACCTCCTACAATAACGGGCAGTCCCTCGGGAAGCCCTGTTTCCCGTGACGCCGTTTTTGTTATGTATCCCAGAATTTCATCCTGATCGCAGAGCTCGGGCAAATGATCGGGTTTGAGACCGAAGATCTCGTATAAAAATTTATACGTATACCAGGCGAATTTTTTCAGGTCGATGGGCCAGAGTACATTGACCATGCCGCGGGACTCTCTGAACTCACCTGTGAGCTTTTTTACGAACCATCCTGTGATCAGAAGAAATTTTGCCGTTTTTCGATAGATATCAGGTTCATTGCACTTGATCCACAGATACTTGGAATTTTCGCGTACATACTTCATGAGCCCGGAAATTACCGGAAGGTTGAACACCGCACGTGCCCCCAGGGAGAGGGGAGGAGGATATTCCACCCTTCGCTGGTCAAGCCATACAATGGCGGGCCGGAGCGGAGTTCCTTCCCTGTCAACAGTGAGAAAGGTTGTGCGCTGGGAGGTTATTCCCATGGCCCCGATCTCTTCCCGGGGGACCTTCGCCTTTTTCATCATTGCCCGGGAAGCCTGGCAGAGCTTTGACCAGTAATCCGAAGGATTCTGTTCCGCCCATCCAGGATGAAGAGAGAAATAAGGCTCTATGGGCGCCTCTGCTGACGCCACTTCCTTCCCGGTACGGTCAAACATAATCGCACGAATGTTCTGTGTTCCTGAATCAATCGCTATCACATATTTCTTGTCAGCCATTTTTAACTCCTTCAGACAGATCAAAGGCGCGCCGCAGCGGTCATCCACAATTCCTTAATTCATTATTTTTCATGCCTTCTCATGTATCCGATGAATCCGTGCCCAGGGGATGGCCCGGATTCATGATATTGCCCGGATCAAAATAACGCTTCAGAGCCCTGATGGCGCCCATCTCCTCCTTTCCGAGAAAACGTTCAATCCAGGGCGCCATAAGTCTGCCGACTCCGTGATGATGACTGCATGAACCGCCGGCATTGACCATGGCCTCAATAAGGCCTGAGCGGTAGGCCATGTAGTCATCGACATTTCCCCTGACGCCGAAAATGAAATAGAGATTCGTACCGGACTGATAAAAGTGAGAGGCGTGGCTTATACACATGGTACCCGGAACAGAGTTGGCGTATTCGTAAACCTTTCTGTGTATTTCATGAATGTTGTCCCACCGCACCGGGGTCTCCACGGTGTCCAGAATAATATCATAATCGGTGACCGTTTCACCCATATAAAATGTCTTATAGCGGTCCTTGTACCATTCCTTCGCCGAGTATCCTGTCGTGGTCATGCCCCCGAAGCGTCCCATGATTTTTCCAATTTTTCTGCGTACAAGCGCTGTGAAATCCCTGTCGCCTTCGATTGTACCAAGGCACAGGCACCGTTTGCCCGGCTTGAAGCCGCGCATTTTAAGAAAGCTTTCAATAATCGAGGGAACGGGATAGAGTTCAAAGGCATGCTCCGTCTCTTTCGCGTCGGATATGCGCAGGACCGCCGGGAGCCCGAACTGCCCCTGGGTTATCTCCCGTGTGGCATTGACAGCTGATTCAAAATCAGGGAAGATGTAACCGAAATATTTCCTGTTTTCAGGCATGAACCGGAATATCTTGATTGTCAGCTCCACGCATACGCCGAAGACTCCTTCACTTCCTTTCATCATATTCATGACCCGGGGGCCGGTGGCCGTACTGGCATAATCGCTGGTGTTGATGACTCCCGCGGGGGTGATGATCTCCATGGCGAGCACCAGGTCCGCCGCGTCACCGTAATAGGTCGAGGCCTGGCCGCTTCCCAGGGCCATGGACCATCCAGCTACGCTGGAGAGTTCGAAGGACTGGGGAAAATGCCCGCAGGTAAAGGCATGGGCCGTGCCATACATTTTCGGCGCGTTATTCAGGGCGTTCTCAAGATCAGGGCCCATGCATCCTGCCTGGACACGGCAGGTATGACTCTTCTCGTTCACTTCAAGAACCCTGTTTATATGGGTGTTCAGCACCAGGGTCACACCCCCTTTTTCAGGGAGAAATCCCTTGTTGCAGCTTGATCCGCCGCCGTAGACATAAACGGGAATGTCTCTCGTGTTGCACAGCGATACGATCTCCTTAATCTCTTCCTTGTCACGCGGATGGACCACAACCCCGGCGGTTTCGTGGACAACGCCTCTCTTGAGACTGAACATCTCCTCCTGGAGCTTGCCATGGCTGTACTTGATTCGGTTGTATGCATCGCTCTGGACATTTTCAGAACCGGAAATTTTCACCAGGGCCTCAATAACATCCCCGGGGACATTGCTCTCTTTATCGAGACGCACGGCCATGTTTCCGTCATTGCGTTTTCCGGCGAAATAGGAATCTTCCAGCTTCAGTTCATTTTTCAGAAGCGCATAATACTTTTCCGAGGGCAGTTTTATTTCATCCATCCTGCCCTGTTTTGCGATGGACCGATAGGAGCCCGGCACGGGCGGCGTATTCGTCCATTCAGGAATAAATTTTTTTTCAGACATATTGTTCTCCTTTATAATAATTTTCATTTGATTTCAGTCCCGCGGCAGTGTCAGCATCTCCGATACTATGGAAATCTCTTTTTCCATGTGTTTCCTGTCCCAGTTCAGCTCTCTCATTGCGATAAGGGCTAGCTTGAGAAGCACGTCATCGCCGGGATGCCCCAGGGTGCCCATACCAGTGCGGCGCATGACAATATCCGACAAAGTGCGAGCCATTTCATTGCGGATGGCGTACACGGCCTGGGCGAGAATCTCACCGTCGGCGTTGACACTTTGTGATAGCGCCGTGTCCTCCCGCGCAACTTTAAGCACTTCCCTGTATTCTGTCCCATAATTGCGCGCAAGGTAATCCAGCGTGGGAACACTGAAATCGCTGTTATCGCGCAGGACCTCTTCAAGAAAAGTTTCAATATCTTCAATGGAACACCCTGAGAGATAACGTTTTTTCGTAAATGAAGTAGAGCGGTTTCTTCCCAGTTTGCGTTCAACGAGTTTTACACAATGTTCAGCAAGATTGCGGCTTGTAGTATACTTCCCGCCCTCTACGGTGACCAGTCCATCGATCCCGTCTTTCTTGTTGTCATATATTTCATATTTTCGGGAAGAGCTGTAGGTCTCCTCGGTCTGGTCCTCCACAAGGGGGCGCAGTCCGCCATAGGTATGTTTTACATCGGAAAAACCGAGGCTGCCGTCACCGAAGGCGCTGTTCACATCGCTGATCAGTTCCATGATGCGCCCCCTGGTAACGTGATATTTGTCCGGGTCTCCCGTGTAGGGCTTGTCAGTGGTTCCGATAAGGGTATGCCCCCGCCAGGGGGTAAGGAAAAAATGACGGCCCGAAGGGGTCATGGCACCCACGGTATACTTGCCCGATATGAGCTTTTTGGTGGTGATGATATGAATTCCCTCGGATCTCTGGAGAGAAGTGACATTGCTTTTTGAATCAGCCATTCCCATAACAAAGTCGGCCCAGGGCCCGGCGCAATTGATGGTAACGCCTCCTCTTATGGAGTATTTTTTATCGTTCAAGAGGTCTCGCACTCTTATTCCTATGATGTTTTTTCCCTTGCCGGAAAGGAAACCTTCCACGGCGCAGTAATTGGATACGCTGGCTCCGTACGCCACGGCGGACTTTATGAACGCCAGGGTGAGTCTTTCGGGACATATGCTTTTACAGTCATAGTACATTGATGCTCCGGTGAGTCCTTCCCGTCGCACACTGGGTTCGAGAACCTGCACTTTTTTTCTGGAGATGGTCCTGTGCATGGGAAGACGTTTGCTTCTATCCCAGGTGAAATTCTTGTCATAGGAGAGTAGATCATAGAGAGTCATCCCTATCTTTACGATCCATTTGCTGTTGTTGAGAGGTCTTTTGCAATGAGTGATCATCACGGGCATAGGATAGACAAAGTTAGGAGCGATATTTTCCATCACCCTTCTCTCACGCAGGGACTCACGCACCAGTCCAATCTCCCCATTCGCCAGGTACCGCAGACCGCCATGGATCATTTTTGATGTGGCCGCCGATGTGGCCCAGGAGAAATCCTTTTTTTCGAATAAGGCGACTTTCAGACCACGCGAGGCCGCTTCGTAAGCCACGGAAGCCCCGGTGATTCCGCCCCCGATGACAATCACATCGAAATTTTCATCTTTATAGGTTTCAATAAATCGTTTCATGTCGTATCCGCCTTTTCATGAATTATCGGCCGATGCAAATGGCCGGCACTGAATGTTAACAGGTTTTCGCCCTGCATCTATCATGGATTATAGGCGAAAAATATCCCCGTGTCGTTTATGATTATAATCATGAACCTATATTTCCCGGAATTATCAGAATTATTCGTTGAATCGGGAATATGCTCAAAGAAATATTTTCATGGCGCTCATCTACACAACGGCACTCACGGGAAAACTCAGGTTAACGGAACAATGTTGGCCTTCGAGCCTTTCAGCTTTGCCTTGATCAGAAGATAGGCCGATGCAAGTAAGTTTGTCTTCGACATGCTTATGGGATTGACTTTCATTTGTTTACACAGCCCCGCAAGACTCAACGCCAGGTCATTGCAGCCCGGGCTTATGGTGATGTTCTTTTTCCCCAGGCGGGCCTGGAGGGCGACGGCATGGTCCTGGATGGCGCAGCTGCCTGCGATATGGACACGGCCCTTAGTGGCGTCCACGTCGTTTCGAGGAATGCCCTTTCCCATGAGCACGGTAAATCCGCCCCTGCCGTTATAGTCACGGTAGAGTGATTCCATGAGGCTCTCCGTGTTTCTTCGGCAGCCTTCGTCGCAGCATCGCTCCTTTCCCCTGAGAATGGTGACATCGGGAGGCAGGTCATTAAGAAGGTCGTAGCTGAGATGTTTTTTTCTTTCATTGAATAGGTTTTTGTTCACTATGTCGATGGCCTTTAAATCAGCTACACCCAGTCCCTTGGCACTGCTCTGAGCAAGATGCTTAACCTTTTTCAGGCTGAATCCCAGGAGTGCCGCGCCCACAACATCAACGGCAAGGGGATCGGGGCCGCCCAGGAGCAGGTCCATGGGAACAACGCATTTATCGAGATTGTAGGCCGTGGGATAGTGCCCATGGGTCGTGGCGATCAAACCGTCGATAAGGGCGAAGTCAGGGCGGATCACCTCGTATATATCGGCGAACTTCTGGTGCAGGCGGAAATTATGGTCGGGTATACGGCTTTTCTGGTGAACCAGGCCGAACTGGTTTTTAATGGAGAGCGTGACCTGGGACATTGAATGTGTCTTGAGCTTTGGGATAGAAAGGTAGAAATTTTCCCCGCGATTCTCGATGAGCCTCTCATACACGAAGCGGGAAATATCGATGAATTCCTGGACACCGTTAAGAAAAACCGGGACTGCCTCGGTTTCGTCAAGAAAGACAGGCATCGCTCCGGTTTCTTTGCAGACCTTCGTATAGCCCGTAACATGAAAGACCAGGCGTGTGAAATTGGCCTGTGTGCTGTTTTCCATAACATAAATCGTTCGCGCCCCGCATTCCCGGAAATAGAGTATGGTCTGTCTCAATACTTCCGGGTCCGTATACACGCTGGTTTCGGAACCCACACCGTTCACCTTGATGTAAACGTCCCGGCTCGAGCGCAGGAATTTCGCTCCGCCGCCGAAATGATCAAAGACTTCCCTTACGGCTCTGTCTATGCCTTTTTTAGTATCAGTAAGAATTACTTTTGTTTTTTTCATGACTGTTTCTCCATGATTAATTCATCCGGGTTCATTTATTTAAACAGCACCTTGTAGAGTTCCAGGTAAGCAAAATATGCCGCTCCTCCTGCGTCATGCTTCCCATTCAAAAACCTCAATGCCATTATTTTATGACTTTATTATAGAAAAAAAAGACCTGATGTCGTTCACAATTATAATCATGAACTGTTTTTATGTCTTTTTTCAGATTATCCCTGCCGCGCATGAGCCGCTCATAGGGGGATAAATATAACTCCCGTATGAAAAAATAACGTTGACTCGAACTGTGGGGTCTTTTATAAAAAAGTTGCTGAGTCCATCCTGTCACAGCATATGTAATTATCATATATTCAGGGATAACGAAAGGGAATCTCTCATGACGACAATGCATGCAATCATGGCAGTGCTCATAGTGTCGGGCCTGGTGCTGGGCGTGTTCACCGCCATTGAGCATATTACGGGGCATACGAAAAACCATCGAAGTTATTTCCGGTTCGCACGGGGTATGATAGTGAGCCTCCTCATGGGACAGCTGGCGGTGATTGGTTTCGGCCTGTATGAGCGATATCCTTCGCTGTTGTTCCTTTTTTTTACATTTCTCTATATCAGCGGCCCTCTGGATCGTATCCGGTACCATGCTCTCGTGTATTCGGAAAAGAAAATCCCCGTGGCACTGAAGATTCCACTTCTGCCCCTTGCTCCACTGCTTGTGCTGGAAGTTTTTCTGCTGACGCGTTCCCTCGACCAGAAATATATTATATATAGTGAATTTTTCAGAGACCCGCTGCATCACTGGTTGATCTACGTTCTCTTTGCCTGTCTGGCGGTCAATGTTACTTACTCGGGCATCATTCTCTATAACGAGTTTGTCTCCATGCGGCAGAGCAGCAATAAACCGCCCCTGCTTTTTTCCATAATAATGTCGGGGATGCTCATTGTTTCAACGACCATATCGTGCCTTTATTTTTTCACCCTGAACAGGGAATTCATCCTGCTGGGAGCCACGGGCAACAGTTTGCAATTCATCCTCTATTTTCTGTTCAAAAACCGTTTTCCCGATTTCTTCAAACTCTTTGTCAGGGAGATGAAGCAGAATCGATACAAGCGCACGATAATAAAAGGAATTGATCAGTCGGCCGTAAATGAGCGCCTCACGGAGCTCATGGAGGAAGAGAAGATTTATCGCGATATGGACCTGAGGATGAAGGATGTGGCGGAGCGCCTGCTCATTACCCCCCACCAGTTCTCCCAGCTTGTTAACGAAAACATCAAAACTGATTTTCGAAACTACGTGAACACCTACCGGGTCCGGGAAGCCAAAGAGCTGCTCGTTGAAAATCCCGAACGGAGTATTATTACAATCTGTTTCGAGGTGGGGTTCAGTTCTAAAACATCCTTCAATGTCACCTTTAAAAAAATGACCGGATTGTCGCCGAAGGAATACCGTCAAAAGCATGGATTGCGGGAACAGGTGGATTGAAAATTCCTGAAAGAATTACCCCTCCATGAGATATTTCGCGTTGGGCACCACTTCCAGTATTTCGCTCTCGCATACAATCACGGGAACACCCCGGTGATTGAACCTGTACTTTTTGGCATCGTTGAGTTCAATGAGTCCCTCACGAGTCATTTCCATGAGCCATTCCATGCAGAGGTTTCGTCCCATGATGACGTATTCGGGCTTCTGCTTCCGTTTCTTCAGTTCTTCCATGAGTTTGTCGATGTGTGCTGATATTTTTTTCATGACTTGAGCATGGGAGTTTCCCGGGTAAAGTCAAGCATTTAAGGATTTTTCGCCATTGAATTTACTGGACTTTTTGATACCTGGCATCGGTTGTCGGGAGACTGATTTCACTCAGATCGTGATATAGCGGTCGCCGGTCTTTTTCAGACGCCCCTTTTTTATTGAATAAGCAAGATGTTTTTTTAACATGACTTCTTCTGCATATGTATAAAAATTCAGCGGTTCATGGGGCTTTTCGTAAATCAGCCATTTCTCCCGCATCACGGGAATCGTGCTTTCATTTTTCAGAAAATCGAGCACCCTGTTTTCTCTTTCTTGTATTACATTGAGGTATATTTCGGCTTCCCTGTCGATATTTCCCTTCATGACCCCCCTGTGGTGAGAGGTAATAAAAAATTCAGCGGGGATCTTCTGCAGCATATGGACCGATGCTATTGTCTGGTCGATGTCGGAGTATTTGTCGCCGTACCACGGTCCAAAGGGCAGAAGGTCAAGATCGGCGGTAAAGAGCAGTTTCTGCTCCTCGCAGTAAAAGCATGAATGCCCCGGTGTATGACCGGGCGCGTGAATCACCCTGAGTTTTGTGCTTCCAAAGTCGAGAATATCGCCGTCACGGAATTCACGTGCGGGAACGCGTTCCTGGTAATTGAATGACTTGAGATACTCATCAAACCCCGGTTCAAGCGACGTGCCGTAAATGTCCCAGAATTCGTAAAGGCTTTCGAGCGACTTGAAGCACGGAGCATCGAGCTCATTCACCCAGAGTTCAGCTTCGGGGAAGAGATAATTGAAGGCGAAATGATCTTCATGGTAATGCGTGTTGATGATGACATCAACGCCTTTTGTCTTTTTAATGTTCAGCAGCACATCGCGACTGCACGCCGGATCAATGACTGCTTTTATCGTATCGTCGATAAAAAGAGAATTACAGTAAGGATATCTGCCCTTGTTGAGTCCCGGCAGGAACACGATATTTCCGAATCTGATTTCTTCCATGGAGGGCTTACCCCTCCATGAGGTATTTCGCGTTGGGCGCCACTTCCAGTATTTCGCTCTCGCACACGATTACGGGAACTCCCCGGTGATTGAACTTATACTTTTTGACGTCATTGAGTTCAATGAGTCCCTCCCGGGACATCTCGATGAGCCATTCCGTGCAGAGGTTCCGTCCCATGATGACGTATTCCGGTTTCTGCTTCCGTTTCTTCATATCCTGAATGAGGAGATCAATATGTTCCGATATCTTTTTCATGGTTCGAACATGGATGATTCAGGAGCAGAAGTCAAGCATTTCAGCGTATCGCTTTATTTGTCACCATTCTCTTTCCAGTGTTCCCGATAGAATAAGGGCGATGCTCTGCAGAACGGTTGTGGCAAGGGGTATTTTATAAGGTCCGCCGCCGCAATATACGATGTATGTCATGGGAAGATAAAATGTAAATAATACAACGAACATGGTTATCCATGATGCCTTATTTTTCCAGGCGAGAAAGCCTGAATAAATGCCGAATATTCCGATTGTAAAGAATGTAACTCCCAGCACATCCACAAGAGTGACGATGAGTCCACTGAGTGTTGCATAATTCGCAGCCAGCGCTGAAGCAGTCATGCCGATAATTTTTTCATGGTAGGAAGCAATTGGTTTTATTACATAGACAATACCGAACAGAAAGCAGATGACAGACAAAATCCAGAACAGGATAGTTGATTTTTTAATCATGTGTAACCTCTATATTATTCTATTTAGGGATATTTATCCTTAAATAGAATAATAGTGTCAATTATAAAATGTTATATATTTAATTTGTGACAAAAAATAAAAATATTAAAAATTTATTAGTAGAGGAAATAAATCGGAAAGAAGCGACAGCCGGAAGCTTAACTATGAAAAAACATGGAATTAAGGAGATACGATAGAAAAATATCCAGGGTCATAAATAGCATCGTGCAAGCAAATTAATGCATATCTCAGATTGAGCCTCATATTACCTGAGAAAGATAATGTCATCCGGGTTTTTCAATAAATTTTCTGAGCGGTTTTACCATTTCTTCCTTCATCCTGTGCTTGTAGATTTCTTCGCGGAAAGCAGGTATTTTGACCATGAATGTCAGGATTGAGCCGATAATCCGTGCCTTGCGGTTTTTCTGGGGGAAGTCAAAAATACCGTTTCTCTTGTAAAATTTGTAATCGGCCACGAAGGGAAATTTCAAGCGAGTGAAGACATCGTCGCGGAAGATCTTTTTCCCGCCCAGGGAAAGGAAGGTATGTGGCCTGATATAGTTGGCCTTCGAATACCGTACCGCGCTTGCGGCCATGGCGCCGGTGAGGGAATCGATCAGTTTTGAATCACCGCTTTCATCGGTAACGATATCGACGAGGTTAGCGTACATCATCTCGGTGTATGCCTCGAATATTTCCCGCACGAAGGGCAGGCCCGCGAAATTTCCCGAAATGAGAAAGCCGATCTGTTTGCCCGCGTATACCGGGACATGGTTGTTGAAAAAAGACCTGTCGAAATACTCCTTCCATTTAGATGAAAGGTACCTGTCCCTGACGCTGCCGCATATGAACAGAATGTCGGCCTTTCTCACCTTCGTGTTGAAAAACTCACGGTAATCGTCGCCCGATCCGTACACGCAGGTGTTGTCATAGCCGCACTGTATGCATCCAAGGCAGCCCCCCTTAATATCGAGATCACGCAGGTTGATGATTTCCGGTTTGCTCGTGAAGGACGCAGCAAGCCGGCTTACCATGCCCCCGAGGTTTTTGTCTCCTTTCTGCATATCCGTCAATATGAGAATATTTTTATCCCCCTGGTCTATCCCTTTGTTCGTTTTGCCCGGTTTATAAGCGGACCGTACGGGTATGAGCGGAGGATAGACCCGGTTGGCGGGGATCCTGTTTTCAACGGCAAAAAAGAATTGATTCGCGAACTGGAGTAGGTTGAGGCGGGCAAGCCTGTGTGTCAGATCATACATGTCAGGGGAATGCGATCCGGCATATTTCATCCCCAGGTCATCACATATGGCCCTCATGTAACTGTGGGCGGTGTGATCAAAAAAATGGATGGATGTTGTCAGGACCGCAGCGTATTTATTTTTAAAGGCGGAATCGGCCCCGCGTTCTGATACAAGCTCGATAAACCGCTTATACTGCGACGGCACCAGAAAGTAGTACAGGGGAAAGGCCCAGATAACGGCGTCCGATGACCGGACATCATTGATGATTGTCTTGAAGTTTTCCCGGTCTCTCTCGATTTTTTTTATATCATGGGAGATGTTGTGGATTACAAATTCATGAGCGGGATAGTGCTGCTGAATATAAAGAACATACTGCATGGTGGCGCTAAGATCACCCTTGGGGCTTCCATTGAGGACCGTTATTTTCATGGTTTTTCTCCTCGCGGTTATGTAGATTGTCCCACCGTTACAAATTGGATTAAAAGCATTGCATGAACTGAACTTTCTGTCAACAGTTAAACACGGGGCAGCAGTTCGGGCAGAAGCCCATCAGTTTTTTGAAATGGTCCGCCGTCTTCCGGTGAACTGCTGTTTAAAAGTCATTTCACGCTGATTCGTGAAGCGCTGTCCCTGCTTTTCCGCCGGTCGCGAAGATTCAGATGAAGAGTCAGAGTCAGGGCCGTGATGAATACCCCCAGCGTGGCCCTGTCCACCAGGTCCGGGTCGAGCCACCGGCCGCTGATTTCATGAATGAGGAAGTGTATGTAGGAGTAAGAGGCTATGGGGTTGTGCAGAGCCTCCCGGACCTGCCAGTGCCAGTCCGTGCAGAAGCAGTATCCCCATCCGTACCAGATGCCCAGAATGAACCATGACATGGCCGTGAGGCCCATGGTGACGAGGTGAATTTTACGGGTCTTTCGCCATATCCATCCGAAAATGTTGAAGAGAGTGAAGACCGTATGAAAAAGAAGGAAAAAACGGTCCAGGATGGTGAGTAGTCCTGCTGGTATCATTCCTGCGATTCCTCCGGGACTGGTGACGATGGCCGGTTGCCCGGTTCTCCGGGGTGATCAATCCATTCTGATGAGCATTCCCTCGGCATTGTAGCCGTAGATATCGCCGGTGCGTGTTTCCTTGGAGGCGTACATGGCCGTATCGGCCTGGACAATGAGTTCCTCGTGCGTCATTGCCGTGTTGGGGCTGGGATAGGTGGCGATACCGATGGAGAGGGTTACATCCTTTACATCATTGTTGATATTTTCTTCTCCCACGATATCGGCCAGCTTTATTTTTTTTATCACGTCGCGGATTCTTCTGGCCACGACCAGGGCGCTGCGGTGGTTCGTTTCAGGGAGGAAAATGGAAAATTCATCACCGCCGAATCGCGCCGCGATATCATAGGGGCGGATGATATACTTCACCGATTCGAAATTATTCTCCAGGACCTTGTAGAGGTTTTCATCGATGAAGGAGCCCGATATTTTTTTCAGGACCTGATCGCCCACGAGGTGGCTGTAAGTATCGTTGATGTATTTGAAATTGTCGCCGTCGAGGAAAAGAAGGGAAATGCAGGATATATTCATGTCGTCGTTGCACTCCCTGACGATGTTGTCCACTTCCTGGTTTTTACGCTTGACCCGTTCAAATTCCGATTTCAGTCTTTCGATAAAGGTACTTTTATTAAGCAGGCCCGTTAATCCGTCAAATCCCGTCATCTGGAAAGTCGTGGCGTTGCGAACAATGGCCGAAAGAGACTTGCTCCTGAGCGGCTTTGTAAGAAAATAGTACGCCCCTATATCCAGAACGGTTTCCGAGAGTTCTTCGTCGTCTTCATGTCCCGTTATGGCGATGATGGGTGCGTCAATTTTAAAATCGTTTTTCAGGCGTTCAAGGGTTTTCAGCCCATTGTGGGGGTCTGGTTTTTCGCCCTGGGAAAGGGGCAGGGACAGGTCCAGGAGGATGGTGTCCCAGTAGGTTTTTTTAATCAGGCCCAGGGCTGATTCAACACATGAGGCCGATTCGATGTAGTATCGGGGATTGGAATCCTTCAGTATCTTGGTTATTATTTTTACAACTTTGCTGTCATCGTCAATAATGAGGATATTGAAGTCTCTCCTCGTTTTGTCATACTCCCGAAATTGATCACTCTGCATAGTATTCCTGAATTCCCGGTTTAAGTTTATATATACACCAGACCCATACTTCCTGTCAAGAGTGTATCAAATATCCCAAAAAAAAGATAAAAAGTCAAGACAATTTAATACAGTCTAAAAAATGAAATTGGGTATGCAATATTTTATATTTGTATATATTAAAGGATTCTGGTTAATAATTAAATAAAAAAGTAGAAAAATAAGAAAACATTAATAAAAACATCCAGACATGAAAAGGTGTTGAAAAAAGCAGATGCATGGGGAAAAAGAACACATAGAAAGATTTTTCCGTACAGGTTATTATTGTTTTATGGTCCTGCAATGTATCCGGGACTATAAGGTTTTATCAGGAAGTTTACAAGAGGCGGCATCATGGCGGTAAAAAAAACAGGAACAAAAAAAGGCAAGGCAAAGGGGGCCGGGGGCGGGAAGGGCAAACCGGCTTCACAGAAGAAGGCCCCGAAAAAAACGGCGTCCACGGCAGGGTCCCGGGGAGTAAAACCCGCAGCGAAAGGGGGTGGGCCCGGCAATACGGCCTTCTACGTCCTGGTGATCATGATCCTGGCTACTATTGTGGTACTCCTTTCGGGGAATTATATAAAAGAAGTACCCCGTCTCTGGGAAAGGGTAAAGAATGAGATGGCTTCAGATAAGGACAAAGTCCCGGAGAAAAAAGACGATCATAATAAAGAAATACAAAAAGCGGCGGAGGACCTGAAAAAAGAACCGGAAACGACAAAGATAGATGATGGAGTGCCGGTGAAGAGAGAGATCGATGCGAGGATCTACTTCGTCAGGTTCAATGACGCCACGGAGAAAACCTTTCTCTCATCGGTACGGCGAAGAGTCCGGGAGGATAAGAAAGTAGAGGATGCCCTGAAACTTCTTATCAAAGGGACCAGCGGCGAAGAGAAGAAAAAGGGATATCTCTCGGCGATACCGGAGAGTCTCAGGATCAATGATGTCAAAATAAGAAACAGGACCGCGGAGATAGATTTCAACAGCGCCATCGAATACGGTGCCACGGGAACCATCCTGGTGAACAGGATAGATCAGATCGTGTACACGGCCACGCAGTTTGAAGACATTGACAGCGTGGTTATCAAGATAAACGGCAGAAGGCAGAAGACCCTGGGTGCCGACGGCATTGCCATTGACGGCCCCCTGCACAGGAGTAAGTGAGATTATGCTGGAGATAGAGATAAAGTCGCCCTGCGACGGCCATGAGAAAATCATGGCCCGGCTTGCGGACATGGGGGCCCTTTTGACGACGACCAGGACCGAGGAGGATCTCTACTTCAATCATCCGGCCCGGGATTTCCGTGAGACCGACGAAGCTCTGCGCATCCGCCGGATCGATGCCGATTCTATCGTCACCTACAAGGGGCCGAAGCTTTCGGGTCGCGCCAAGACGCGTCTCGAGGTGGAGACCGCCGTGGAGAGCTTTCAGTCCATGCGTGACATCCTGGAACACCTGGGATTTGTCAGTTCAGGGTCGGTTCTCAAGGAGCGGAAAATTTATCATCTCAAAGACGTGGAGGTGTGCCTGGACTCGGTGCAGGGCCTGGGGACATTCGTTGAACTGGAAAAGATGGGTGAGGACCGGGAAAGGATCGAGGATGAACTCTTCGGACTGGCGGCGCGCCTGGGACTGGAGAGCTTCGAGCGGCGGTCCTATCTGGAGATGGTGCTCGAGGCCGGCAAATGATTCCTGTAAACTGAGCCGCGGCTTGCGGGATAAGTTAAGGTGATGATCATTGCAGTTCTTTAAGCCGTGTCATGTGAAGCGCTTTAACCCAATAGCAGCCAATGCCGATGATTACATGATACTAATGTGCCCACACGGGAACAGCCAAAACTTACTTGTTAGAGGTTTTCTTATGATATACTGCTAAGGCTAAAAGGACAAAGAATCCTGCTAAACCGATCCAGCCAAAAAGATCGCCGATACGACTATAGAGAGTATTTACACCTTTGGAAGGCACATCAGTAAACATAATCCTTGAATCTGATCTAAAGTAATCCTGCGATGAGAGGAGGCGTCCCTGATAATCCACAGCTATCGACAAACCATGTCCCGTGCACCTCACGAATGAAAAACCGTTTTCCGCGGCCCGGAATGTAAATCTCCAGGCATTTACCGGGGAGATTCTTTCCCAGTCCAGAGACGGGTTCAGCATGATGTCAACTCCCCGAGCAGCGCGGCGAATGAAATCGTGAAACAGTCCATCATAACAGATGACAGCGGCAATGGTCCCATAGGGTGTTTTGACTACCGGCACAGGATCATTGCTTGCTTTGAAAAGGACAGTTTCCAGCATGGGCACAAGATGCCTCTTGCGATAACGCGCGACTACGGTTCCGGACGGTTCTATTATATAGAGCACATTCTCCGCCATTTCCCGCATATCCGGATCGACAACAGCCATGCACATGACAAGATAAACCCTGAAATCACGGGCAAGATTACAATATGTTTTGATCAAATTTTTTTCCTGATCGTATTCGACAATCGTGGCCAATTCATTCCACATTATTATATTTGCTCCGGCCATTGCCGCTTTTCGTGTTGCATCGTGGAGCTCTTTATTCGTTTTGTCTATCCTGTTCTTTATGGCATTGATGATATGCTGAGGCGGTCTTTCCCGGGCGGTCACAGAGGGCATTATATCCCTGAGTATGGACGCATCTATAGTCGAGGTTATTGAGGCGATCTTGATTGTCGATGCCGATGGCGGAAAAAAACTCAACCGGGCACCTCCGAAAAGAAGCACCGTGATTATCAATCCGGCATACACTGCAGGAACGCCTTGCATGATCGCAGGATTAAATTTACGCTCCCATAACAGGTTTATAATCGGTCCAGGCCAGGTGACCAGGAAGAGCAGTCCCCACTGTCCGGTAATCGGTAATAGCTGCTGGAAAGGCAGTAAACCATAGAACTTTTCAAGAAATATTCCGCCACCGGGAGATCCCAGCATATAATAGTTAATTGTCTCCACAGCTATTGAGGCCAGGGGGAATACCAGGGTGGTAGGGATACCCTTCAGGCGTGTAGACATCAAACGATCTGCCAGATATGGTGTCAGGTGAATTGGCATGAATTGCAGGGTAATAAGCAGGTCAATATAGAATGGATATGGGGGAAAGGGTATCATTCTCTGCCAGATGCTTATAAGGCATGCACTGTAGCTGATCAATAGGACTATCAATAAACCGGGTAAAGGTTTCATCGAACGTGTGAAGCGGATTAAAAAAACCGGAGCGAGCCATAATGCAATGGATACCGGGGGATTCCACCAGCAAAGCAACAATAGTATGCCGCCAATAATAAGATACATGTAGTTGACGGCTTTTTTCATTTTGACATCATTTTTCGAGGTGCCCATAAAAAAGTTTTTCATGCATTTATTCATCATTAAGCAGCACACGGATGCACTGATCAATCAACAAAGAGTCGGCATACCGTTTCATATAACTATTTTTTATCCGACTCAAAGCCCTAATCCTTCCCACCACACCTTTTGTATCCCGAAACCCGCAGCTGCGGATCAACATTGGGATTGTAACTTTCCGAATCGCTGTAAATAACATTGCCGCTTTGATCGACCCAGCGATACCGGTAATCGGTACTGTCCTGTTCCGTTTTGCCGCTGTAGGGATTGACATAGTCGGCCCGGCCTGTCAAGCTCTATTATGATACTGATACCGAGAAGGATGACTGATCAAATAGTGAACCGTTCCTCTTTCTTTAAAACCGAATTGAGCTTTTTATCCAGGGACCAGATGCGGGCAAGGGCACGGTGAAAAGGGGAATTTTTAGTACAGCATTTCAAACAGTTTTGATGCCGCTGCCTTTTTATCGAACGTAATTGTGCTCTCACAGCCATATTCTTTCGCAATAATGCCTATGAGCAGGTCCTCAAGTTCTGTTTTTGATTTTCTGCCCGAGTTGATGAGATGATGGACTACGTCTGGATTTTCAAAAATAATGATTTTCATCATGGACATCAGCTCCAGTGCATTCAGTATTTCCTTTCGCTCATATTCATAGACCGAATCGAGTACGTAGATTGTTTCAAGCAGAACCGTATTGGTAATAAAAAATGATTCTCCCTTTTTTTCTGTTTTAAGAAACAGCGTCTTAACGGCCTCACCCTGCTTTTTATCATCATTAACCAGAAATCGTATTATGATATTAGTATCAAGAGCTTTCATGTGTGGCTTTTTCTCAATCTTTCTTTTATGGATTCGTTCATCTGATCAATGGTAACGGCCTTTTGATTGTCTCTTGAAAGAACACCGAAGACTTCAGTCGTTTCTTTTGATATGGGAACAAGTGTGATTTCGCCATCCCTGATCTTGAAATCAATTTTATCACCTGTTTTAAGATTTAGTTTATTTCTGACCAGCCTGGGGATAGTAATCTGACCCTTGCTGGTTATTTTGGAATGAGTCATAATGGTCCTCCTGTTCCTTACCTAAGGTAAGGAAATTATAGTTGCATGTCAAGGAATATTGTATTGATAGTGAAGTAAAAAATGTGGCATGAGGCGGGAAATGCCACGGAGTCGGGACGACCAGAGAAACTTTCTTCCTTTGTGTCTCTGTGCCCCCGTGGCATTCTTTTCTTTTTTTAACTCATCCTGTAAGTCCGGTTTACCGCAGCGGAAATCCCTTGGCCTTCAGGTCGCCGATGATCTTCTTCTGCATCTTGTCGATCTCGGCGGGCTCCAGGGTCCGGTCGGGAGCGGCCAGGATTATCCTGAAAGAAATGGATTTCTTCCCTTTTTCGATCTGTGTTCCTTCGTAGATAGTCAGGACATCGGTTCTTTTGATGTACTGCCTGTTGGCGTTGGCGATGATTTTTGCGATATCTCCGGCATAGACCATACTGTCGGCAATAACGGAAATCTCGAAAGGGACTTCAGGATATTTCTGCAGTTCTGAGAAAACGGGTACGCTTTTCTCCGCGCCGTAAAGGGCCGTGATGTCCAGGTCGAAGAGGGCGGCCGTACCGCTTATCTCCAGAGCCCGGGCTTTGCGGGGGTGCAGTTCGAATATGAGGCCCATAGGCTCGCCGTCCACCGTAACGGACATGGAGCGGCCCGGGTGCGCGTAGGGAGGCAGGTTTTCACTCTGGGGCGACAGGACCGCGTTCTTCACGGCAAGCATGTCCAGGAGCCCTGTCACGGTGCTTTTGGCCTGATAGAAAAGGGGCTCGGCCGTCTTCCGGGCATAGATGACGCCCGCGATCTTTGTTCTTTCTTTTATAAGGTCCGGCGATTTCCTGTCGTCCTTGATATAGACGCGGCCCATTTCATAGGTGATGCAAGTTTCATGGTAACGCTGGTTCACGTCGATGTTTTTCACGGCATTGGGAATAAGTGACCTGTTCAGGCGGTCGTGTTCACGCGACAGGGGATTCTGCAGCCGCAGCTCCCGGTCCTCGTTGATGCCCAGCTTGTTCAGGATATCCTCACCAACGAAGGAATAGCCGCTGGTTTCCGTCATGGAAAAGTCCCGGCTCAGTATCTGTTTTACCTTTCTTTCGAAAGTCCTGATCCCATTAACCGCCGGAGGGGAGCAGGGTACGTAGGGGGCCTTGGCGATGATATTGTCGTAGCCGTATATCCGTCCCACTTCCTCCACGATGTCGGCCGGTATGGACACGTCTTTCGTGGCGCGGTAGGGCGGCACTATAATGGAAAGCGACGCTCCATCCTGCTTCACCTGGAAGGCCAGGGAGGTGAGAATTTCCATGATCCTTGCGTCGGCGATGTCGTTTCCCAGTTTCTCCCGTATGTAATCCATGGTCATTTCGATGGTGACGGTCTTCTGTGGCACCGGGTAGGCATCGATGATTTCGGTCATGGCCTCGGCTTCGGGGAGGCATTGTTTTATCAGGTCGTAGCAGCGGATGAGCGCCGACGGCGTGATTTCCGGCGACAGCGATTTTTCGAAGCGGATGGCCGCTTCCGTGCGGTTGTTGTGCTTCTGGGCCGTTTTGCGGATGAGGACGGGACTGAAATTGGCCGCTTCCAGAACAATTTCCGTGGTGCCGTCTTCTATCTCGCTGTTGCCGCCGCCCATGACGCCAGCCAGGGCGATGGGGACACCCGTGTCGGCTATGACAATATCATCCTCGAAGAGGGCGTGCTCCTTGCCGTCCAGGGTCATGATGGTTTCGTTTTTTCCCGCCAGGCGCACGATGATCTCGTTGCCTCGCAGTTTTTTCCGGTCGAAGGCGTGCATGGGTTCGCCCAGTTCCGCCATGACATAGTTGGTGACGTCAACGATGTTGTTTATGGGCCGCATGCCGATGCTGGTCACCATGGCCTTGAGCCATTCCGGCGACGGGCCGATCTTGATGTTTTTTACGGCAAGGCCGCTGTATCGCGGGCAGGCCTCGGGGTCTTTTATGGTCACCTTCAGGTCTGCGGTGTTTTTAAAGGTTTTGGCCAGGGAATGGTCCACGGGGTCCTTTACGGGTCTTCCCAGGAGAGCCCCTATCTCGCGGGCGAAGCCCACATGGCTCCACAGGTCGGGGCGGTGCGTTATTGATTTATTGTCGATTTCAAAGCGGATATCGACCCA
This sequence comes from Spirochaetae bacterium HGW-Spirochaetae-1, assembly GCA_002839375.1. Taxonomy (NCBI): domain Bacteria; kingdom Pseudomonadati; phylum Spirochaetota; species Spirochaetae bacterium HGW-Spirochaetae-1. The sequence continues at coordinate 43,480 of PGXY01000008.1, forward strand.
CTCGCCGTAGAGCTCGCTCATGGCAACGCCGGTTTTCGTGTTTTCCGGAAGAATCATGATGCCCGAATGGTCGTCGGAGAGACCCATTTCCTTTTCCGAGCAGAGCATGCCCGACGACTCCTCGCCGCGGATTTTGCTTTTTTTCACCGTGAATTCTTCGTTGAATTTTGTTCCCACCGTGGCCAGGGGGACAATATCGCCCTTTTTGTGATTGGGGGCCCCGCATACGACACGCAGATTTTCGCCGCCCGCTTCCAGGTCCACCAGGGTGAGTTTGTCGGCATTGGGATGGGGTTTCACGTCGAGTATTTTCGCCGTGATGATGGTTTTCAGGTGCTGGTTCATGTATTCAATAGAATCTATCTCCGCCGTTGACATGGTTATTTTCAGCGCCAGTTCCCCGGGATCGACCCCGTCGAGATTCACCATTTTTGATATTATATTCCATGATAACCACATAATCGTACTCCCTGTTAGAATTGATTGAGAAATCTGATGTCGCCGCTCAGGAAATGCCTGATGTCGTTGATGCCGTAACGCATCATGACCAGCCTGTTGAGTCCCAGCCCGAAGGCGAAGCCGGACCACTGGTCGGGATCAATGCCGCCGAAGCGGAGTACATTGGGATGGACCAGCCCGCAGGGGAGAAGTTCCACCCATCCGCTCTGCTTGCACACGCTGCATCCCGATCCACCGCAGATGAGACAGTTGATGTCCAGTTCAAAGCCCGGCTCCACGAAGGGAAAGTAGCCGGGACGGAGGCGTATCCTGACATCACGCCTGAATATTTCCTTGAGAAGCTGTTTCATGAAATAGATGAGATGCGATACGGAGATGTCCCTGTCCACCATCATCCCCTCGACTTGGTAAAAGGTGTTCTCGTGGGAGGCGTCGGTGGTTTCGTAGCGGAATACCCTGCCGGGACCGATTACCCTGAAGGGAGGCTTCAGCTTCTCCATGCCCCGCACCTGGATTGCCGAGGTATGGGTGCGCAGAAGGTTTCCGTCCTCGGTCCAGAAGGTGTCCTGCATGTCCCGGGCCGGGTGATGCTTGGGAATGTTCAGGGCCTCAAAGTTGTAGTGTTCGGTTTCCGCCTCGGGGCCGTCGAGGATCTCAAATCCCATGGAAGTGAATATATCTTCAATTTCATACTGTATCTGCGAGATGGGGTGGAGGTGCCCGGTGTTGTTCTGCGCGGCGGCGCGGGGATTCAGGGTGACATCAATCCACTCCTTTCCCAGGAGTTCATCGATGGTGGCGTCGCTGAGCTGGTTTTTTCTCTCGTCCAGGGCCTTTTCCAGCTCATTCTTTATTTCGTTAGAGAGTTTTCCTATCTGGGCCTTTAATTCATGTGAAAGTGCTCCCAATGAACGGAGGATCTGCGTCAGTTCTCCCTTGCGGCCCAGTACCTCGATGCGGACGGCCTCAAGTTCGTCGAGCTTTCCGATGGTCTTTATGCGTTCAAGAGTTAGTTTTTTGATATTTTCCAGTGCTTCTTTCATGATAAACTCCTGAAATAGATGATTAAATTAAGTGCAATTGACCGGTAAGGGCGGAAAAAGTCAAGGAAAACAGCAATTATTGTGTATACCCGTACCGGAGATGTCGATATTTACCTAGGCTAATAATAAGTATCAGAAATGCTATTTTTTTTTATTTTTCCTAAAAATTTCAGTGTGCATAGTTTGATTTTAAAAAGTTTTTTTGTATCTTGTACCTTAAGCGCTCATAATAATAATTTTAAAAACAGGAGTTTTTTATGCTGCGGAACAGGGAACTGGTCAAGGCGGAGCAGAAGCTCAAAGTAAAGGAGTCTTTGGCAAAGCAGGCCAAATCCAGAGGTATGGAAAGTACCTACAATAATTATATTGAAGACATCGCGGAATTAAAAAGCTTTATCAAGAGACTCAGGCAGCAAACCGCCTGATATTATTTTTCTCTCACTTCCCCATCTTTTCACTGTAGTCCCGAGGTTGTTTGCTGTATTTTTAATTGAAATGGGGACTACAGTGAAAAGGTCACTCCCATTCGTATTCCCATATATCGTGTATAGAGTTTATCCCTGTCAGTGAAGGTTCCCGCGGGCGATGGTCCGCTGATTACGGGGATAAGTCCCAGTTCAGCCACGAGGCCTGCCTCCAGGGATATAAGCGGGGTAATACCGTAGGATACTCCCGCGCCGACATACAGGGCCAGGTTGTTTTTCAGGTCCGTACCACTGCTCCATGCAGCCTCGCTTTCCTCTCCCGAAGGGCTTTCGCGGCTCCAGTCCCCCACTTTCAGGCCGTATGACAGGCCCCCTTCGTAATAGAGATATATGGCGTGAAAATATCCCCGCACTCCCAGGGCAAAGTCGAAAAATCCCGTATGATAGATATATTTTCCGCTGCCCGCTCCGGAATAGGTAACGGCAAGGTTTTTCCCGCTGTATTTCATGAGGAGGTTGATGCCCACCATGTCATTGAGAAAGAGATAGGAGGCACCCAATCCGGCGTCAAAACCGCCGTTGACTGAACTGTCAGCCGAGGTCCCGGGTTCTACGGCAATGTTTCCACCGGGATAGGTGAGTCCTCCACCTCCCAGGACATGGAGTTTGATATTCATGCCATAGATGCCCGTTCCCGGTTTTTTTGCCTCCGCCGTTTTCTCTTTTACCACAGATTTTTCTTCTTTTTTAACTGCTTTATCAGTTTTTATCGGCAGGGCCTTACCTGTCTGGGCATGCACCTGGTTTGCCAGGAAGAAGATGGCTGAAATCAGTGCAAAAAGGTGTTTTTTATTCATGATATCCTCCGCTTTGTACAGTAAAAAGCTCTTCATGTTACGATCGGGGCTCTGACCCCGCCATAAAACCATTCATCCCTGTATAAAATTATACATAGAAAGTATGCCCTGTCAATTAAATCACCTGTAATGGACCCCGGCGGAGACAACAGGGCTATCAATAAACAGGGGATCGCCACCCCTGAAAGGGGTTAATGAATTTTAAGACCTCATCCAAAGTCCCCGTCCATGGAGTTAAGGGGCGTGGGGAGCCGTAATCAATACCCGATATGTCGCATGACGCTCTATGCCGGGAAAAAAACTTTACAGATCGCCATTTTTGTGTTATGCTGTAACCGGAGTACGAATCTGCCTGTTTTATTGAAAAAAGGGGGGCATGATGAGGATACAAAGAAAAGCGCGATTATTTTTTGCCGTTTCGGTTCTGTTGTACATAAGCGCCAACAGCTGCGGTATTAAAACACATCCCGGGAAAGAACCCTACGTTGACCCCAATCCCATTACAAAAGACACATCTCCTCCCTTTATAAAAAATGTAACGGCGGTTTCGGAGAACAGTGTCGTTGTTGAGTTCTCCGAAACAGTTGAAGAGGCCGGGGCCCTCTCGGCGGCGGGATATATCGTAGCGGGAACTGACAGTGCCCTTGCAATTGACACCCTTTCACTCGATTCCGATACCGCTGTACGGCTGGTCCTGCGGGGAAGCATGGAATTCGGGAGGATATACAGCTGCTTCGTGCAGGATGTTTCGGACCGCAGCGGCAATAAAATGCCCGGGTCTTCGATGGAATTTTCAGGCCGGGGACCGGTACTGGCCGTTATTTCCAATATGCCGGCATCTGTGACTAACAGGACCGACATACATGCCGATATATCGGGAGAGGATGTCATTGCCTATCGTTATCGGCTCAACGGGAACACCTGGAGCGGTGAGCGTGATGCCGGTGCCTCCGTGGAGAAGGCCGGGCTGAGTGAAGGAACGCATGTCCTGGAGGTAATAGGCAGGGATTCCCGGGGTAATTGGCAGCCCGAGGCTGCCCCGACCAGGCATATATGGTCCGTGGATACCACTCCTCCCGTGGCTTCCTTTGAAAATCTTCCCGGTACTGTCACTTCAGATAAAGATATCGATATCGTCGTGCAAAACGCCTTTTTGTATAAATACAGGCTCGACGACGAGGACTGGAGCGAGGAATTGAACGGCAGCATCGTGAGGACCGATATCGATGACGGGTCGCATGCCATAACCGTAGTTGCCAGGGACGCGGCGGGAAACTGGCAGAACGAGTCCGAGGCCTCAACATATTCATGGAAGATAGATACAAGCTCGCCCGTGGCAATCCTCAGCGGTGTTCCCGCAGCCCGGACTGCCGATCGGAATGCCGATATTTACGTGGGCGGTGAGGGAATTGTTTCATATAAGTACAGCGAGGACGGGGGTTCGTGGAGCGCCGTGATTCCCCATACGGAAGCAATATCACTCTCTAATCTTTCCGAGGGGAATCACGCGGTTGTCGTCATCGCCTCTAATGAGGCCGGTACATGGCAGGATTATTTGTCGGGCACTACCTGTTCGTGGACCGTGGATATTACACCTCCGGCGTCAATTGCTTTCGCAGCTGTTCCCCGGGACCCGTCACCGGACAGGAGCCCCGTTTTTCTCGTCGAGGGTGATGATGTGGCCTGGTATACGTTCAGGCTTGATGACAGTGACTGGAGTCCCCTCATTTCCGTCAGCAACCCCGTTCCCCTGGCGGATATTACCGAGGGTGGACATGTGCTTCGGATACGGGGTGCCGACAGCGTGGGGAATATACAGCCGGAGGCCTCGGCAGTGAGCCATTCCTGGACCACGGATCTGACACCGCCCGCGGCCCTTTTCGACGAGTCGTCGCTTCCCAGGGCGCTGACAAATTCCCGGAGCGAGAGCTTTATAGTTCGTGGTGTCGATGTTACGCAGTACCGCTATTCTCTTGATTCCGGGATCTGGAGCGCCGATACGGATATGACGGTAAACACCTTTTCCCTGGGGAGTGACAGTCTCACTGAGGGAGAACATACCGTGAGGATAATCGGCAGGGACGCCGCCGGTAACTGGCAGCCCGTTGATGAGGCCACGGCATTTACGTGGACAGTTGATCTTACTCCTCCCGCGGCTGAAATGGAACTGCTCAATATTCCGCCCGATCCGTCAGGTTCCGACACCGTCAGCATAAGCGTTACGGGCTCTGATTCTTCGGGATACCAGTTCAGAATAGACGACGGCGTCTGGCAGAACAGGGATATGACCGATAAAATTATGATTACCGGTATGGCCGAGGGGAGCCACATCCTGGAGGTGCGGGGATTCGACGAGGCAGGCAACGTGCAGGAAGACCCGGTCAGCTATGAATGGCGCATAGACCGTACCGCCACAACGGCCGTGCTTTCCAATGTTCCGCCCATCGTGACGAACCAGACCGGCACTGCCGTCAAGGTCGGCGGTGACGATGTTGTCGTGTATAAATTCAGCCTGGACGGAAGCGGCTGGAGCGGCGAGACCGCGGTTTTGGAGAATATTATCCTGGGCGGTATTACGGCGGGCGATCATGTGCTTTCCGTCATCGCCCGGGATTCGGCCGGCAACTGGCAGGATAGTGATGAGGCCACGACCTGCTCCTGGACCATCGATCTTGAGCCGCCCGTGGCCCTGCTTTCAGGATATCCCCCGTATCCCGTGAATAACGGGGCCGTCAGCATTGATGTTACCGGTGACGATGTGACAGCGTACCGGTACCGCCTTAATGGCGGAGCCTGGAGCGCCGACAGGGATGTAGCGTCTCCCATAGTTCTCACCCTGAGCGAGGCTTCCTATACGATCCAGGTAATAGGCAGGGACCAGGCAGGTAACTGGCAGGGAACAGCCACGACGGCATCCTGGACCATCGACAAAACGCCGCCGTCAAGGATCACGGTCAGCGATACGGGAAATGCCAGTTCTATTACGGCGCTCACCTTCAGCTGGGCGAATGGTTCCGATGTGGACAATATCCGGATACAGATTGCGTCGGATCAGTCCTTTGCATCGGTGGTTTTCGGCGGCGATGAAGGGGCTGAGCTGGGGAAGGTGGAAAATTACACGTATCCTGCGAGCATTTCATCGGGATCCCGGTATTATGCACGCGTAAAAGCGGCTGATGCAGCCGGGAACTGGAGTGATTTTGGAACAGCCTCGGATGGAATAATTCTTGTGGGTTCCATATCGCTCAATGTTAAAAATACCTCCAACACTGTGATTGCCGGAGCCGTGGCTGAACTTAAAAATTCCGGAACCGGCAATATCATTCAGACACAGAGCACCGACGCATCGGGTAATGTGAAGTTTGATCAGGTGGAGGCCGGTGACAACCTGTATTTAATGGATATCAGTGCCGGCGGTTACAGCGGCGCCGTAAAGAACAACATATCCGTAAACGTCGGGATCGTGTCCAACCAGGGCATCATCTTTTTGGTGCCGGCCGGGGCGTCGCCGGGTGTCTTTACGGGCAAGGTTATCAGCGCTAATAACGGATCCAGCATAGCAGGTGCTATGATAAAGGTCCAGAACTGGAACGGGACCGTGGTGGATACGGTGAACTCGGCGTCGGACGGCACCTTTACCTCGAAGTCCATGGATGCCGGCACCTACAGTCTGAATATATCGAAGGATAACTATTATTCCCTCCAGGTGGATAACCAGGTACTCAACGGTGACAAGGCCCTGGGGCGCCAGGCGCTGAGTGAGGTGCTTCAGCCCTACAGGCTGCGTGTCGTGCTTTTGTGGGGTGATACGCCCAAGGATTTCGACCTTCATGTCGTGGGTCCCAGCAACGGTATTGTAACCGGAGATTCTCCGTCGAACAACCGGTTCCATGTCTTCTATACCCGGAAGTCCTTTACGGAGTCGACCCTGCAGTATTCAAGTTCAGCCGATCCCGTGGGTTCCTTTTCCACTACGTCACTGGTGCAGGATGCCGTCCAGGGATACGGCCCCGAGAGTATAAATCTCTTCAAACTTGCCGACGGCACGCAGTATGCCGACGGTATCTATACCTTTACCGTACACAAGTACACCAGTACCGGGAGCTGGTATGACCGGCCCATCACGGTGCGTATTTACGATACCCAGGGGCTCTGGCAGGAGATACCCTTTCCCGCGGGGGCCGGCGATACCCTGCGTTACTGGAAGGTTTTCCAGGTCAATATGCGCGGTGTGAGCAGGTCCGACAGGAGCCTGGTAATCGTCAATGAATTCGCCACGCTGGATTACCGGTCCAAGGAATCCATGGACTGGCAGGTCGCGCCGGGAGGTCTGGCTGGATATCTGCAGGCCATGGGACGGGGTGACGTGAAGACCATACTGTTGACACTGGCGGTTCTTTTGATGCTTCTCGCCGTCACCTATTTTCTGAATAAAAAACGGATGGAAGGGGGAGTGAAAGGGGATACGTCAATTGCGAAGTGATATTTCTTTTTCAATGTATGCCGCATCTACGGGCAGGGCCCCGGTCATGCCGTGGATGATGGCGGCGGTACGGATATGGTAGACCTATGACCTGGCACAGAATGTTCCTTATACTGTCACCCGTCGTTATTTTCTATGCCCTGTACTGGCGGTATTTCCATTTCAGGCCTGAATATATCAAGCATCTCCAGGCCTTTCTTGCCGGCCTGGCCGCGGCCCTGGTGATTGTACTTCTGTCTCCTTTCGCGCTGCACGTCACGGGGGGCGATAATATCCTTATACGCGGCTTCATTAATGCGGCCTTTCTGGAAAAGCTTGTGGCCCTGGCTGTTCTGCTCATGGTTCACCGCCAGTATCCCAATTTCAGTATAGTGGAAGCCGTTCTTTCCGCCATGCTCTATGCCCTGGGATTTTCGGCCGTGGAGAATATATTTTATGATATTAATTATGGTCTTTCCGATTCGATCATACGCATCTTTTTTTCCGTGCCCATGCACGCCACCACCTGCGGCATAATGGGATATTTTCTGGGAGTTATGCGCATGAGTTCAACGCGCATAGGAAAAGCCCAGGTGATGCTTACGGGTTTTGTCCTGGCCCTGGTGATGCATGGCATTTTTGATACGCTGATTTTTACCGGCCGGGAAACGATCTACCTCATAGTGCCGCTCCTTTTCATGATGGTAATCCTCAATGAGATGTATCTCTCCAGGGCCGAAACCGTTCCCGGGTATGAGGTCATAAAGGCGCTCAACATCCGCTTCGAAGACTGGCTCATGATGTGGCGACAGCCGAAGTATGAACGGTGGATCATTCAGTCAACGGGCAGGGAATCGGTGATGCCCATTTCTCTCTTCATATGGAAACCCGGGGCGGCGAGGATAATACTCTTTGCCTTCTTTATAATTCTTACCGGTGCGGGACTGTACTTCAGGAATACCCTGGTGTATATGTATGACCTGCATCTTTCATCTCCCGATGAAATGCTCGTCTTTTTCATTTTTCCCCTTTCCATGGCTATTTTTACCATAATTGTCGGCGCCATCAATCCGGAATTTTTTAAATACAGCGAGATAAAAATTCCCGTCATCACCGATGTCGTGTTTAACAGGGACCAGCGTGACGAGGAAACCATGATAACCTATGATGTTACTTTCACGGGATGTTTTCTCAGAACCTTCGAGCCCTTCGGCCTGGGCCGTGAAATACGGGTCGTTTTTGATTTTCCCGGCATCTCGCGTGTTGAAATAACGGGGCAGATTGTGTGGGAGCGGCACGATGTGGGGACGAGCCCTTCGGGGTCCATCATACGGTTTACGGATCCACCGGTACGATTCTATTATTTCATCGTCCGTCATTATTTTTTCAGACTCAGAAAAGGAATAGTGTTTTTCCTGAAGCTGCCGGGTTTCGAAAATATACGGAAACTCTTTGTCAGCCCGGCATCCACCATGCAGGACGATGTCATTGTCAGAGCGGGTGAAATTATTTATTCCGCCGGCGACCCGTCTCGCGAGTTCTATCTCCTGAAAAAAGGCGAGGTGGAAATTTTTATGAGCAAGGAAAACGAGGAGAGCATCCAGCTCAATATTATCGAAGAGGGGAGCATCTTCGGAGAGGTATCGGTTTTTACCGGCGACCGGCGCAAGGATTCGGCACGGGCGCGCTGCGACTGCATACTGGCCAGGGCCGACAAGAACAACCTGAAGGCGCTTATTCGCGGTAATCAAGATTTCGCCCTGGGCCTGTTCCAGACACTATCGGAGCGGATACAGGAGAGCGAGTCGGTGTTAATGAACAATATCAAGTATCTTGAAAATGAAAAAATTGATAAGCAGAGACTTCTCGATTCACTCTCCTTTTTTCTGCTTATTATTCTTGGGAATAAGCTGGATATTCACGGCAAGGGAATCGACCTTCTTGACCTGAACAGGATCGTGAGAAACGTCGATGACCGGATTTCCATGGAACTGGCCCGGATCATTCTCATGGAGAGGAAGGAAAACGAAACTGAGGAAGAGTATAATACCCGCGTCATATCGGACTTCTTCAAGCTCTATGGTGAAATATACGACCGGTGACCGGCTAACGGACCACAGCAGGTTGGGCGATATATGCGTCGACTATCAGCGTTGTGTATCTTTGCCCATTCCGTACGAATGAGAGCTGTACCATATTGACGGATATTGTCAGAGCATATCCGACGTTGTTGTGATTACAATTTGCACATTATTCGCGAATTATTAAAACATTATATGCCATAAAATGGAAAAACTTGAATTATCATTCAATATCTTTTATATTTAAATATAAGCACGATGCTAAAGGAGGCTATTATGGAATTATACACTACTCTTAATAATGATGAACATAATGTATCATTAGAACAATTCGGTGAAATTCTTGAAACTGGAGATTTTGTTGTTCGTAAATTTATTGTGGGGAAACACTCTCTTCTGGATGGAGTGTTGCTTAAGAACAGCAATATTCCGGTAAATATCTTAATCGGGCCGCTCATTAGAGAAAATGAAATTATATTAGCTGATGGGAACACCATTCTTCTTAATAATGATATTCTTATTCTTGTCGGTAAAAAAGATGATATCGGAATTTTTAAAGGTCAATTGAAAGAAATTACAACTTTGAAAAAGATAAAAAATTTCATTTTTAAACTATTCAGAAAATAATCATTAATGCGGCTATAGGTATGTATGCAATTTTAAATTCTTTAGTTTGATGAAGTCAGTATAAAGAGGAGGTATTTTGCTATGGGTCAGCTTGATAAAACCAAGGAACAGCTTGCAAAACAGGCAGCCGGGTTATTAACGGGAAAGCCTATCTGGATGTGGTGGATAGCTTATACGGTTTTAGTCGGGCTTTTATTCGGTTTATTCTATTTTGCGATGACTCTCCTGACTGAAAAATGGTGGGCCGTCGCTGTAATTATTCCCGGTGCAGGAATAGCTTGGGGAACTATTTTATACTTTAACCAGAAACCCGTACCCGCAATTTCTCCTCCTGATGAATAAGCAATCAGAAAATAACCATCACGCCTCTTTTCTTCAGGGCCTCAATCTGAGTTTTGTCCGTGACGGGGTTGCCCATGATGTTGACATACACAAGAGCGTCCAGGGCGAGGAGCGGTGATATGTCGTGGATGTCATTAAAGGAGATATCCAGTTCTTTCAGTTTCCAGAGTTTTTCCAGGGGCACGATCGATTCAATATTGTTACCGGCCAGGTAGAGGTATTCCAGGTTTGTCAGGTCGGCCAGGTGATGAATTTTTTCAATCCGGTTTCCCGAGAGGTTCATGGCGATGATGTTGACGCAGTTTTCGATTCCGCTGAGGTCGCTGAAATCATAATCGGATAGATCGATATCGCCGTCCAGGCCCCGGAGGTCCGTGGCCGTCAGTGTTATGTCCAGGTCGCCCAGAAGAACCTGCGTTATGACTTCGGCAAATCCGAATTCTTCATCGTTTTCATGATCCTCATCTTCCCGATCGGTTTCGTCCTCGTAACCCGCGTCATCATCGAAGGACCGTTCATTGTATCCGAAATCGTCGTGGCTGAAGCGGTACTCCTCGTCGAATTCGACACGGTAAGTGTCGGGAAGTTTTGCCTTACGGCCCCTGGAGAGATATATTTTTTTCAGGCGCGTCAGTTCGTTGATATCACCCGTTTCATAATATGCATCAATGTCACGGTGGATTTTGGCAAACCTGTCGGGGTGATATACCTGAATGATGGCGGCAAAAAGCCTGGCCGTGGACCCGCCTGCCGTATTGATGTCCAGCAGTTCGGCATAGCGAGCCAGGTCATTATATTTTTTTTCCCTGTACCGGGCGATGATTCCCGCCGAAATCTCCTTCAGCAGGTCTCCGCTGATTTTCTCTTTCAGTTCATCATAGAGGGATTGAATATCTGAAGCCATGTACTTCCTCGGGGAAATAATTATTAAGATCTCTTTCTCCGCTTCTAAAATGCGGTCAAGGGAGAATTGTTCACGGCAAAGAGAATACTGTTGTCCCATGGTGTCAAGGATGTTTATGATGAAAATTGAGGGGCATGGAAATGATTCGGGAAAGATGCTTGATAAGCATAATCCATGGCTGTCAGCCCTGCCTGAGAATCGGCCATTGCCCCGTAATTTTGCCGCCGCGCAGGGGCAGGATGTCTCCGAACTGGAGAAAAACAAATTCGCTCTGTTCGGGACGCAGGAAAATGTGGTCGCCCACATTGAGCGGTATCTTTCCCGAGCCGTTTACCATGTGCTGGTTGGTGCTCTGTCCGTAGAGCCCGTTGTTCTGCAGTCCTTCCGGTGATTCATACCTGGCCATCCACTTGCCGCCGTAAATGAAAAATGATTGCTCCGAATTCGGGTCCCACCAGGATGTCAATCCTTCGGCCGCTTCGATACCCGGGATGAAAGTATGGCCCAGTTTTTTCAGGACGGGCGTGGCGATAAAGGAGGCCGGGATAAAATCGTCAAGGCTCGTGATATCGAAATCCGTGGGTTTTACAAGGCAGGAACCGGCTGAAAGATCCCTTGCCAGGCTTCCGGCCTTGTGAAGTCTCAGTGTGGGGCTGCCCGCACCGTTCAGACAGAGCCCGTCGATTCGTATTCCGCCGCGGTGTTTTCTTGCCATGTCGATGAATTCCCCGTAGCGTTTCTGGGAGCGGGCATAGGCCGCGGCCGGACTGGTTATGATGCGGGGAATTTTTACAACGTGGGGATCGTATCCCATGAATCCGGAGAATTCCAGGTGCGCCGGGTCAGCGAGAATCCTGTCCAGAATGGGAACAAGGTCTGACGGAGCCCTGACTCCTCCCCTGTGCAGTCCCACATCGATCTCTACATTGATTTTCAGTTTCAGATTCTGCGCCCGTGCCAGTTCCTGGTACCGGCTGAGCCTCTCTTCCGTATCGACGAGCCATTGCAGCTGCCGCGATGGATCAAAGCCGGAACGCCGTGAAAAACGGCGGTAAAAAATATGGGCGCTTTCTACGGGCATGGGCTTTCCCATGAGCACATCGGAACGGGGGAATTTTTCAGCTACGTGGCTCAGAAAGGGCTGGTGGAACACCATGAGCCGCGGGGTTCGGGCCCTTTTCATAATGTGGTCCAGCAGGTCCGGGCTCGGCAGGGATTTTACCACAACGCGGTACTGTTGGTCTCTGCCGAATCCTTTCATGAGCGTGTCTATGTTGCGGTCAAGAATGTCCAGGTCAACCAGCATGGCGGGTCTGTGGGTTCCGTTCTTTTTCAGTTCTTCATTGAGCGATTTGAAATAAGGAGAGTAGGGAGCGCCTTTTCGTGATGGCTTGAAGGCATATACCGAGGCAAGGCCGGCCCCGGCTCCGGCCAGTAGTATCAGGAACTGTCGCCTGTTCATTACATCCTCCCTTCTGATCGGGATAAAATAATTATGAGTGATTAAAGGCAGGAATAAGACACAATGTCAAGGAATAAAATTAGCAGATAAATGAGAGGATAAGGATACGGGAGGGAGCGAGTCCCTCCCGTATCTGAAGTAAAACCATGTCAGCCAAGGATTCCCGAGGATTTTATTTTTACATATTCCTCCGGCTTTTTCCCCAGGATGTCCCTGATAACGCTTTCATTATGCTCGCCCAGTTTCGGCGCCGGACCGCGGGCCTTCATGACGCTGTTCCTGGCCTTGTATGCCGGTCCGGGAATGGTAAAGGTTCCTGCCCCGGGCTGCTCCAGTTCCTGCAGGAGTCCCCGTTCCCTGGTATGGGGATGTTCTATAACGTCCTGTACGGAGTGCACCGGCGCTCCCGGGACACCGTTTTCGATAAGGATGTTCCATAACTCCTTTGTTGTATAAGCGCCTGTCCATTGTTCTATTATCTCCTTCAATGCCGGTTCATTGGCGTTCCGTTTCATGAAATCCTTGAAGCGTTCGTCATCGGCAAGTTCCGGCCGTCCCATTGCGCCGGCCAGCATTTTGAAGGTGTGGTCTCCGGCGCAGATGATCATTATGTGGCCGTCGGACGTTTTGTAAGTGTCGAAAGGAGTAACAAAGGGATAACGGTTTCCCGTGCGGGGAGACATCTTTTTGTTGATGGTGTAGTCCATGAATTTAGCCTCGAGAAACTGGACCGCCACATCATACATAGCTATATCAATATAATCGCCGCGCCCGCTTTTTTCTCTTCCATACAGCGCTGCTGCGATGGCATAGGCGGAAAACATTGAGCTGGCCATGTCCATGATAAGCGTGCCTGCCCTGACTGGAGGATTCTCGGGAAAACCCGTGGTGCTCATGAGCCCGCTGGCCGCCTGTATTACGGAATCATAAGCGGGAAGAGGTGAGAGCGGGCCGTACTGGCCGTAACCTGAAATGGAGCACATGACAAGACGGGGATTTATCTGGCACAACGTATCGTAATCGATACCCAGCTTTTTCATGACGCCGGGACGGAAATTTTCCACCAGGACATCGGAGGCCGCAACGAGTTCTTTAAAGAGCTGCACCCCCTCGGGTTTTCTCATGTCCAGGGTCAGGCTCTTTTTGCCGTGGTTCATTACCACAAAGGAGGCCGACATGCCATCCTTGTATGGAGGGAAAAAGCGCGCCTCATCGCCTGTACCCGGCCGCTCAACCTTGATTACTTCCGCACCCATATCTCCCATGAGCATTGTGCAGACCGGTCCTGACACCGTGTTTGTAAAATCTATGATTCTGGTTCCTTCAAAAATATCCATCATGATCACACCTCCAGTGTTGTCTATATCTATGGGGCTTTTGGAACCGCCGGCGAAGCTCCGCTCCATATATGAGCCTGTGCGGCGCCTGCCTTTCCGGCGGGAGCCACACAGGAACAATGGATATATTGTGCAGCAGGAGAAATATTTGTCAAGAAATAGTTGTAAATTGCAAATAAAATAGTTGAAAAATGCAAGTAATATTGTATTATTAAATTGGGGCATTGATACAGGCAATTTTCCGGTCCGGAGGAAATATTTACACGTTCCCTGTAAAAGAGCCTGTTCTCCCGGAGTTTTCATTTTCGATCGGCTGCAGGAGTTGTAAAGTGAGGATTATCTTTAAAGCGACAATCAGTTTTTCCTGAAGAGGGAAATCTGCCTTGATATGGCCACAAGCTCTCCGCTAGTATCCCAGAGTTCCCCGTCCTCTTCGCAGATCCCATGGCTCACGAAGCGTGTTTTGAATACGGCCCGGAGTGCCTCGTCCCCCGCGGGGATGCTTCTCACGTTGAGGCTGAATTCGATTGTTGGAACCCAGGCCACGGGTCCCTGGCTCACGAATACGGGGGGAGGGAATGCATCGGTAAACAGGGAAACGGACATGAGGTCATGGTCTCTTTTCTCCTTGAACGAGATCCAGCCCCGGTGTTCCGAAACATCGGTAAGACTCCCCTTCATCCATCCGGCGCAGCAGGGATCGAGAAGTATATCCATGTTGTCGTAGAGCGTATAATTGGGAATGCTCGGGATGAGGAAGCATTCTTCGGGCGGCGCGAGCTCGGGCGGTCCCGATTCAAAGCGTTTGTCCATGCCGTTGTTTTTCGGATCAATGAACGTTCCGCAGGCCCGGACTTTTTCCGTACCATCCTGGATAATGCGTGCCTGTATGCGGTCGAACTGGCTGGATTGCGTTATCCTGTCCACGGCGATGACGGCGGGGCCCGGCTTGCACCGCGAGATGAAATTCGCCGTGATGATGGGCGTGGATTTTTTCTCGCTTACGTGGTCCATGGCTGCGGCCAGGAGAGCGATGAGGTAGCCGCCATTGGGTGCTCCGTTTATGAGCCACCTGTCGGATATGACGGCATCATATACGCCATCGGTGTTTTTTACCAGGTTCATGTCACTGTCAAAGGAATGCATTGATATCCTCCATGTTGAAGTACTCATAAACTGCTGTTCAGATTTGGCAAGAAGAATATTTTGTTATGCCCCCTAAATCCCCCAAAGGGGGACTTTTAAATATTTGCACAAAAAGTATATTAGCCGGGGGCAACGACTCTCAAAGTGATGAGGAGAAAAATCGGGTTGACTTTCGGCTGGAAACAGGTATGATCAATACCATCATATATCGCTAAAAGGAGAAAATAATGAAAGGTAATGAAAAACTGATCAGCGCATTGAACGTTCTGCTTGCCGATGAACTTACGGCCATCAATCAGTACATGGTGCATTCCGAAATGTGCGATGACTGGGGATATGAAAAACTCCACAAGCATTTTGAAAAACGCGCCATCGACGAGATGAAACATGCCGAGATCCTCATCGGACGGATACTTTTTCTCGAAGGGACTCCCACGGTGTCGACCCTGAACAAAATTCTCATCGGCGCTAACGTGCCGGTTCAGCTGAAAAACGATCATACCGCCGAGGAAGGAGCCATCAAGGCCTACAATGACGCCATCGTACTGGCCGGCGAAGTTCGTGACTACGCCACCCGCGACATCCTTCAGCAGATTCTCAATGATGAAGACCAGCATATGGACGACATCGAAGGGCTCCAGAGCCAGATCGAACAGATGACGCTCCCGGTGTTCCTCACCACGCAGGTCACGGAGTAATCACACCTGAAAAGGGGAGTGGCCGGTGCGCACGTCACTCTGAAAATTTCGGGAGGGGCAGGATAGGGGCACGCCGTCATGCATCGCGGATATACCGGGGCCCGGAGACCCGGCGATATACGTGCTTTGCCGCTTCGCCCGATAGGGTTTCGGCGTACCTGTATCACCCTCCTCTTGAATTTTTAAAAGCTCAGTCCGACCAAAACCATTTTTGTATATTCTATTTTGCAGCCAATATTTTTCCCTGTGAAAACAAATGCGGTTCCCATGCCGGTACTCGTGTGATGCCATATAAATCCTGTTTTTTACAAACGTTAAAAATAAAACCGTCTCGACGGTTTTTATCTTGACATTGTTTTTAAAGTGTCTTATTCTCATGATAGAAAAAACCATCAATGGAAATCAGTACTTTTTGATGGTATATAAATAATCATATATCAATTTGGAGGCGGCAATGGGATCGAAGCGGTATTTATTTATAGCTTTCCTGTCTTTCCTGCTCGCATGGGGAGTTTTTACCGGCAGGGCAATGGCCACGGAACAGCTTGATGATTCAGTCAAGACAGAGGTTGAGAATGAATTGAAAAAGGCCGGGATCCTGGGATGTACGGTAGATATCAATGTGCGCATCGATGTTCCCGAATCGGAGAACCCCTACCTTGCTGAATCGAAATACGCAGAAGACGAAAAAGAAGCCTCACTCTGGGCGCTGGTTATAAAACCGAAACGGGTCCTTACCCAGGGACCGCAGCCAACTATATTCATGGCCACGGCCTACCGGCGTGAGATTATGGGCATGCTTGTCATCCCCATGATTTCTTATGGTTACAATGTAGTGGTCTGTGATATGCGCGGTACCGGTTCTTCCGAAGGTCACTGGAACACCATGGGATTCATCGAATCCTATGATGTGAAATATATAATAGACGACTGGATTCCTGCCCAGTCCTGGTCCGACGGCTCCATCGGCATGGTGGGCCCTTCCTATATGGGCATCCTGCAGATGCTCGTGGCGGGCCTCGTGGATTGTGATGCGCAGGGGAATCCCATACACTTCAAGGCCAGTATAGCTCAGGTTCCCTACAGCGACGTCTACGCCGATATCGCCCTCCACGGCGGAAACTTTGACCTGGAATTTATCACTTTCTGGATTTTGCTTACTGAAGGCATGAGCTCTATGCCCGGCCTTATCTTTCTCGGGGAGGACGCACAGCTTCCCTATCCCTTCATCGCCAAGGACCTGGCGGACATTCAGGAGGGTGTTGACGAGTTGCTGGCTTCAATAAATCAGTTCCCGGAACCGCTCGTTGATCTCATTCTTGAGTCCAACAACGACATGCGCAGTGAGGAGTTCCTCCAGAAATCACCCTTCATATTCTGGCCCGATAAGCCCGCAGGCGGCTGGGACGTGGGCATCCGCGACGAGGGAAAGCGGGTTTACCCAAAGAATCTCCCCACGGTTATAACGGGAGGATGGTATGATATATTTACCCGGGGATGCCTGAACCAGTACACCTACGGACTGAAAAATCACTCGGCGGCCGACAAGGCCCTTATCGTGGGTGAGTGGTACCATATCGACGGTTCCATGGGCCTGGGAGTCAACAGCTTCATGACTGGCCAGTTCTATGCACGCTGGTTCAACTGGAAGATCCGCGGCAAACAGGACCCCTTCATGGCGGAGTACCCCGTCATGCTGCGCGTCATGGGAGCCGAGCGCTGGCGTGCCGAGAAGGAATGGCCCCTGCCGGAAAGCCGTGTGGAGCATAAAAGTCTTTTCTTTTCCAAGAAAAAAGCGGAGCCCATTGCCGGTGATGAGTTCACGGAGAACAAAGACTTTTTCGGCATAATCGGCAAGGGCGAAAACCAGATATATTCCCTGGAATGGGACCGCGCGAAGTGCGATCTGGCTTCGGCCAATCCCGTCATGGAACACACGGCCAAAGCCGGTGACTTCCACGGTGAGAGTTCACGCTCGGCAGCGCGGTGGCTTATGGGTATCCCCGCCCTGGTGACACAGGTTTCGAAAAACCTCATGGGAGTAAATATCGGCAACGGCAAATATTTTGAGGATGAGCGCAGCGACGACTGGAAAATCCCCACCTTTACCTCGGAGCCCCTTGAAGAGGACGTGGAGATCGTTGGTCCCGTAGCCGTCAGGTTCTGGGCACGCACCACGTTCAAAGACAGGTCAGACGCTCTTATCGCCACACAGGATGCAATGATCGATCTGCTGGGAAATCTGCTGGGAATTGATACCAGCACCGAGATTCTCAACCGCACACTTTTTGACGATGATGTTCAGTTTGTGGGAGAACTCTGTGACGTGTTCCCCGACGGCCGTGCCAGGGGCATCAACTCGGGCTGGCTCAGGGCCTCGCATCGTCAACGCGACAGGGACGAGTCCATGTTTGCCACTGAGCATGCCGTGGACCCGGACTATAAGCCCTTCGACCCTCTATACATCGAACAGGATTTTGATCCCGAGCTTATCGACGAGGGCGAACTTTATGAGTATGTCATTGAACTGTGGCCCAGCTGTAATGTATTCAAGAAGGGACATCGTATACGTGTGACCCTTACGGGTTCGGACTGGCCGCACCTGCTTCCCATACTGGTACCGTCTTCGAATGAAATTGTTATAGATGAAACCCATGTTGCCCGTGTTGATTTCACCACGACCAACACGAAGGATGAGGGAAAGACCTGGAAGTGGTTGACCGAAACAGGATACAATTACGCCTCTTTCAATGAATACCTGGTTAATCATAAGGAGACAGTTTCTTCGGCAGGAACTGAAGATTCTGAAACCGATGCTGCTTATGTCGGCGTTGATACGGAAAGTTCCATTGCGAACGACTCCAGCGGCGGATGCGGTTCTTCCGCCGGTGCATCGGTCTACGCGGGAGGGACCAGTTCCATTCTGCCGGGCATGATGAACCTTCTTGTCACCATGCTTATTCCCCTTGCTTTCATTGCAGTCCATCGCCGGAGAAGACGCAGACGCGTCTGATTTTCCCGCCACGTTCCGGTCACTGAAGCGGTCCCGATCAATAAGCGGATTGCTTCAGTGACATATCTCTTTATTTATGGACGCGTCAGCGTCTCAAGTTCCGTCAGGTATGCCATGGCCTCGTCAAAATCACGGCCGCACATTTCTGCTGCCGCGTGCAGGTTCCGGCAGACCGGCGGATAATCGTCCCTGTCATGGATGGCGCAGATATTGTTACCGGCAAGATGAAGGCACCGCATGCCTGCCGGTTTGCCGTCAGGCATGTCCGGAATGGGAGAGGAGATTGATATGGCGATGCAGCATGCGCCGCAGCCTGGCCTGCATTTCATAGGTTTGCATTGAGACTGTTGATGGCCAGCTTTGCCGCTCCCAGGGGGGCGAATTTTTCCTGGTCCCGCAGCGCAATATACTCGATATTTTCCTTCATGCCCGGCAGCGCCCTTTCATTGACCACCTTTTTGATCCGGGGGATCAGGAGTTTACAGGCCCCTGAAAGCCCGCCGCCCAGGATTACCGCTTCAGGATTGAAAATATTCACCAGGTTGGCCATGCCGATACCCAGAAATGTGGCAATTTCATTTATGGCGTTTTTTGCCAGGTCATCTCCCCCCAGGGCCTGCTCATACACAATTTCAGCCGTGAGAGTATCGTCCTTCAGGTGTTGTTTAAGAGTTGTATCTTTGTGCTTCTTTGCATGTTCCTTCACGTATTCCATCAGGGCCGTGGCCGATGCATACCGCTCAAGACAGCCCCTGTTGCCGCAGGAGCATTCCTTCCCGTCGTAGGAAATGGTCATGTGGCCAATTTCCATGGAGCTGCCTGACCGGCCAGTGTACAGGTTGTTGTCTATTACAACGCCGCCGCCTATTCCCGTACCCAGTGTGAGCAGCAACCAGTTCCGGTATTTTTTTCCCGGTCCCTGCCACCAGGTTCCCACTAGAGCGGCCGTAGCGTCGTTTTCCAGAAACACGCGCAGTCCCGTGACCTTTTCAAAGCGTTTTACCAGGGGATAATTATTCCAGGCCTTTACATTGGGGCTCAAGATGACCGTCCCTTTCTTGCGGTCTATGGAGCCGGCGGCCCCCACACCCATGGCCTTGATGTCAATCTTGGAAACCGAAGCCGAGGTGGCCAGGGTTTCGATGATGCCGTAGATGCTCTTCTCGATATTTTCAGCCTTGTCTTCCGTGGGTATTGATTTGAAAGAAAGAATTTTTCCCGATTTTTCCGTCAGCACGCCCTTGATGTTGGTGCCGCCTATGTCAATGCCAATAAACATATGATCCTCGTCTCACATAAAAACTCCAGAATAATTGAAATTACCTATATTATTCGTAAAGCTTTTTTTACCGGAATGGTCAATAAATAGACATTCAGGTTACGACAGACTGACAAAATATTACTGAACAAAAAATAGAATATGTCTGATATGTGTGGCAGCCCATGGTCCTGGCGTACAAAAATATAGATTGACACATGCCCGTTGAATGGCCGAGATTATTCAATTTACCTGAAAGGAAAAACGAATGACTGAAAAACGAATAGACCTCCATACCCATACCACGGCTTCGGACGGAATAGTGACACCATCGGGGCTCATCGACTTTGCCCTGGAGAATCATATTGAAGTCCTTGCCATAACCGATCATGACACCGTTGCCGGCCTGCCCGAGGCCATGGAACGCTCCGTTAACAGGAACATCATTCTCATTCCCGGTATCGAATTCAGCGTGCAGTGGGACAGGGGAACATTCCATATCGTGGGTCTTTATATCGACCATGAAAACGGGCCGTTGCGAAGCAGAGTGAACTGGCTGGCGGAGCGTCGTTCTTCCAGGGCCCAGCGTATTGTCGAAGACCTGGACGGGCATGATATCCGCATATCCTTTGACGAGGTCCTGGATGAGGCCCGCGGGGGTGTAGTGGGCAAGCCCCATATTGCCAGGGTCCTGGTTCGTCACGGCTACGCTTCGAATACAAAGGATGTTTTTTCCCATTTTCTGGAGAAGGGGAAGCCTGGATATGTGCCAAAGGAGAAAGTAACATACGAGGAGGCCATCGCGCTGATAAAGGGTGCCGGCGGTATCCCCGTGTTGGCCCACCCGGGGTCCCTGGAGTACAGTGATTATGATGATTTTGAGAACATGCTCCGGCAGTTCATGAAGGCGGGCCTGGAGGGTGTAGAGGTGTACTCCGAAATGCACAGTGCCGGGGATGTCTCGGCTTTCCATGATATCGCCACAAGGAATAATCTCCTCATCTCAGGCGGCAGCGATTTTCACGGCGACAAAGAGGAGAAGATAGGATATTATGCACCGGAGAATCCCATTCCCTTCGGCATATATGAGGCTCTCGTCAGATACAGGATGCCGTAAGGGCCCGGCAGTATTATCCCCCATTATTCCATTACTTTTTTTGTCTGAATTTATCAATCCAGATGACAGAATCCTATTGTTCAATTACTATACGTCCCGACGGTATTAAAATACGACAAATGATTGATAGCCTGGCGCTGCATGCGAAGGTATCATTATGACGGATGGAGAAGTGCATGAAAACAATGAGATTTTTTCCTCTTTTCTGGGTTCTTTTTATCCTTTCTTCTTTTATAAGTTGTGATATGGGCGCCGGCGATACTGATAAGGAAGTTCGGCAGCGTCAATCCATAGCAACTGTCGCAGATGACGGTTATGAACCGCCCCAAAACCCCTTTCTCGCCGATTCTCCCTGGCCCATGAGCCACCGGAATCCCTACTGTCAGGCCTCTTCTCCCTATCCGGGACCGGAGAGCGCCATGTATAAAAAATTCGGCGATTATCTGCCGGGTATGCCGGGACTCATCACCATGGCCGTTTCCGGAAAATATGTCGATGGAAGCCGCGTCATCTGGGGGAACAATGTAACGCACGTTTTTAAAATCAGCGCCGAGGGGGAAATCATTTCCTTTATAGATACACAGCTCAAGGATAGTGAGGGTAGCGCAGGCCTGGTCGAACGGGCCACTTCCGGTGCCTATACGCTCGTGGACTGCGAAAACATATTCTATGTTCCCGATTTCACGCGCATCGTGGCCTATGGTGATTCAGTCGCAGATGATCCTCTTTCCGAAGTGGAGAAAAAGCGACACTATGAAATACCGGAAGAACATCTCCGCGGCGACGACCGCATCGTGGGACTCGTCATTACCTGGGACGGTATGCTGGCCTGGGCCACCAATACGGGGACCGTGGCTGTTGTATCGCGGAACTTTGACAGGGCCGTCTATCTGCATCTCGGCGACGGTGAGGAAATATCCAACTCAATCGCCTGCGACGAAAAGGGCGGCATTTATGTCGTCACCGGCAAAATGATGTACCGGGTTCAGTGGACCGGATCGGAGCTTACCATCAACGATTCGAAAGGCGGCTGGAGCGCGAATTACGAAACGGGGAATGGACAGTCGGGAATAAGGCTGGGGGCCGGTTCCGGTTCAACACCGACCCTCATGGGCACGGGCAGGAAAGACTCCTTCGTGGTTATCACCGACGGCCAGGACCTGATGCACCTTGTGCTTTTCTGGCGTGATAAAATTCCTGCAGACTGGCGGCAAATACCCGGTACAAAGGACCGTCGTATTGCCGCCCAGGTTCCCGTGACCTTCGGAAACCCCGATGCCCAGATTTCCCTGTCTGAGCAGTCCGTCTGTGTCAGGGGATACGGGGCTCTGGTAGTGAACAATCTCATGAAGGTTGACCTGGGCAGCCAGATGTTGAATATCCTCGCGTCGGGAATCCCCGGTATAGCCCCGCGTGGCGCCGAAAAATTTCAGTGGGATCCCGCGGCAAGAAAGCTGGTAAGCGTGTGGGCAAACCGGGAGATATGCCTGCCCAATGGTATTCCCGCCATGAGCGCCGCAACGGGGCTTATCTATGACGTGGGCTACCGATTTCCTTTTTGGACCATGGAGGCCCTGGACTGGGAAACGGGAGAAGAGGTCTTCCACGGTGTTCTTGGACCCACGGCCATATTCAACAGCGGATATGCCGCCACGGAAATCGGCCTCGACGGATATCTCTTTTCCGGGACGGTACTGGGGATGGTTCGTGTCGGTGAAGAATAACGATAAACAAAAATGAGGGCCATGCCGGCGGGTACTGAAAAGACGATTGTCTGTACTGCGAATTACAATTCAAGGTTTTTCCGGTACCTGGCCGGAGACATGCCGGTATATTTTGTAAAGGCATCATAGAATACGGAGCGCGTATTGAAACCAACGCCAAAGGCAATGGAGAGGAGGGAACGGCCGGGATGGGCCTGCATCAGCTCTTTTGCCTCCTCTATGCGATATCTGTTTATGAAGCTGTTAAAGTTTTCCTTCAGGTGATTGTTTAAAAATTCCGAGAGCTGGTGGGCAGATATAGAAAGGAGATGGGCCAGCCGGTGCAGGGTCAGGTCCTCGTCGCAGTATATCTTGTCTTCCTCCATGAGTTCCATGAGGCGCGCCTTGAGCGTGTGCATGTCGATGCCGTGCATGATCGATCTTTCATAGCTGTTTTTCCGGACGGCCCGGGAAACATCGTGCAGCAATCCGGGATGATTTTGCATGGCAATAAAACGATACATAACATGGAAGCTCAGCAGAACAAAGGCCGCAGTGATGAGGGCGCCATTTCGCAGCACTATCCCCGAGATGAGCAGTACCAGTGTCATAATAAAAATTACCATGAGGATGAAGGCCTGCCGGTATTGCGCGCCGGTGATTTTTTTAGTCACCACCGAATATATCCTGAACTTGACGAAGAGGACTATCACATATGCCAGTATGATGACCAGGGAACTGAAGTGGAAAAATTCAAGGAAGCGGCCGGCCTGTAGTGCATGTACCGCCTCTATAAGGAGATTGTTGTCCGTCAGGGGGGCAACAAATATCAAACATGAAAAAATAACGGCAAGAAACGCCGGAATAAAATGGAAGAGGTTCTTTCTGTTCATGCTGAATCCGGGGGTAAAAGCAAGCATATAAAAAAGATATGCCGAAGGCCCCACGATGAATTTCACCCAGGTAATGGGCCGCAGACTCAGGTCCGGGACCAGCCGGGAGTAGGTAACCAGGTAGTACTGCTGCAGCAGTATGATGCCGACGCACGCATCTATAATAAAGAGCAGGATATTTCTGAGCCGCCCCTGTTGCTGCATCAGGGGCAGAATCGACTGTATCAGAGAAAGGGCTCCGCCGAAAAAGATAAACAGGCGGGGGATATCCTGTACTATGGATGCATTGTTTGTCATGATTTCCAGGCCTGTTGTTATATCCATCATGGGAATAATACTCCTGTTCTTTGCGGCTAACCGGAATATTTTCTGCACGGATGAAATAATCTGTCAATGCTATTCCGGGTTTGCTTGTTGAATTCAGCTCCATGTTCACTTTTGCAGGGTAAAGAAGTGATTGACTTTTAGTTCTCGGGAAAGCCATATAGACTGATAGGATGAATAACTTTTTATCGGGGAATGACACATGAATAACAGGATCATTATCGGTATTCTTCTTTTCCTGATTCCGCAATTGCTGTTTTCTCAGAAGGCCAGTGAGTTCATGCCGGGAAAACCCGGTACCTGGAAGGTGGAGAGCACCCTGGGGAAGCTTGGCGGGACCGAGAAAGCGAACTATGAAAAAAATCTGACCGCCGTTGCCGAATGGTTTCATAAAAACAATGCCGTGATGAAGGCGCCAAAGGGGTTCGACCTGAAAGCCGTTATTTTTGGCATGTACGATGATAATTATAAAAAGCGGTCGTGCAATTACGGCCTGCGGAGTGAAATTCGTTTTGACTTTGAACTATTTCTGAAGGAAAAGGGAAAAGAAGGGAAGTGGACCGTAGAGCCTCCACACTGGACACTTCAGATCAATAATACCGCTTCGGGGCACGGTACAAACTTCTGTAATTACGAAGGATACCAGGCTCAGGTTGATGATCCATCTCGCGAGGCCCCCCTTAATAAAGCCATTGCCGATCTATGCGACCTCTTTGCCGTTTTCCCCCTGGAGCGTGAAATAGCGCCGGGAGTCAGGCTTTATGGTGACGGGAACCTCGTTGTTTTCAATCCGGACAGGCCGCCATACTGGGTACCCGTTAAGGTAAAGGAGGTGCTGGAATTGAAACTGGCCTATTACCGCATACGGCGCAACGATAAAGATCTGTATGATTATATAAAAGCTGCTTATGCCAGGATGAGTTCCGAAGAGCTGCTGGCACCGGCTTACGAAGGCAGCGAGGACGGAATTATTAAAGTGAACGGTCAAAAAGATGGTTTGCAGATAATGCGTTTTAACAAGGAATACTGGAACCGGTCACTGCCCACGACGGCCGTGCAGTTCATGACCGCATACTATATCCCCATGTCCGACTCCGAAATGGAAGAGTCTACGGCGAACAACGGGCATCCCCCGTATTCCCGGCTGGCCATGAAGGAATTGAACCTGGCGGGACTTGCCGCATTGATTAGCCGATAGTAACGCCGTAAGCGATGAACGGCATCCACAGGATCAAGCCGGAGTGAAGCATGTCGTTGACGGAAAAGTCCATGCGTATCAGGATTACCGGTAACACTCCACCATGGTTTTAAAGATTTGCAGGAACTTCGTCACCTTTCCGGCGTCTCCGTCGAGCTTCAGGGAACCGTCTTTAATGGCATGCATGATGGCTCCCGGTTTCATCTTTATCATGTAGTGATACCCGGCCCCGGCGTCCTTCCATATGAGGGAAAAATCCGGCACGGAGCCGTTCCCCTTTTTTGATGAGATGGTTCCCCCGGTCCATGCATAGTGGCGCGCGTTTTTATCGTCGGCGGTTCGTATAACCATGGACAGGTCCAGGTCCTCTATGAGGGTCCTGAAAGACTCGTACTTCCATGCGGTAAAGCGCAGCAGGATGTAAAAACCGTATAATAGAATAGAGAATTTCATGATGGATTCCTTCCTTGTTTAAAAATTGTGGTATCGATTATCGTATATACTGTCCTGTCCACATGGCTAGAAGGGACTGTTTGAGATCATATTTAAGACCGGTGTAGTTTTCCCTGTTTTTTCCCGCCAGATCCCGTGCCAACTGCAGAGTTGAAGGCATCAATTCTTCTTCGGGATATATGGCTGTGATCACATTGTTATTCAGGCACTCAACGCCTTTCCACTGTGCCCCGGTCAGTACTAGATGTTGAACCGCATGAGGGCTCGGTATGTTATTGATGACCGCCATGAGCGTGTCGCCCAAGGGCATGCCGTAAGTCACCTCGGGCAGGCAGAATTTTGCCCGGTCGTTTCTCATGGTTCTGAAATCCATGGATGCGGCCAGTATGGCCCCGCCGGCGAAGGCATGTCCCGTGAGACATCCCACCGTAGGCAGGTTCAAAAGGCTGGCGCGCAGGAAGGTGCGCTTGAATTCATGGAGAAAAGTTCGCCGATCTTCATCGCCCTGGCCGGCAAGCCACTGGAGGTTGATACCATTGCACCAGAATTTCGCACTGCTGCTGGTCAGTACCAGGGCCGCATTTCCCGGGGTTTTCTCGATTTCATCAAAGAGCAAGTTGAGTTCCTGCAGCATGCCCGTGGTGATGGTATTGGCATTCGCGTCATCGGTCATGGTGATGATGAAGACGCTCCCGTCTCTTTTAAAATCCATGTATTCCATAATGGCATTCCTGGCTATAAGGTCTCGGATCGCCGGAAGGGTCGGGGTTGAATCGGCATCCGGTTACAGAACTGACATGTCAGTACAGGGTGGTTATCTGTTTCAGTCAATGATTTTTTTCCAGCATCTTGAATAATCACGATTCGTGTGAAAGAAGAGAAACGCCCATAAAACTTGTTGCATTTCCCGGATATTTGTGTTATGACCATAAAGGTCAGCAGTATTATTGCGAGCAGGTGATGCAGGTAGTATAATAAAATGAAGGCAGTGGAAAAAATAAATCAATTCATGGAGTGGATTGCTGACTACTCTTTCCCTGAGCTCCCGGAATATTTTATCCGGTTTGCCCATGCCGGAGAATACCTGGAGGCTTACAGGGAACTCGAAGAGAAAATAGGCCTGCGGCTTCCCCGGGGATTTTTTGAACTTATAGAGAGTGTCGGCATACCTTCCTTTGATCTCGACTTCATCGATGCCATAGACGTGTTGCAGAATAGTGATGATAATTCCGCTTCAGTACAGGCATACCGGAATATGAGCGGTCCCCTGTTTAACGGACTCATTATCATGAAACCCGGTGAAATGGCCGCTGCCCATGAGGAAATTCTTTCCGTTCTCGGCAGCAGCCATCCCCGGGGCAGGTACTGGTATCCCGTCGCCACGACGCGCGGGGATCGTGACGAGGGCTGGCTCCTGGATACCAGGTTTGCCGCGGAACACGACGAGTCACCCGTGGCGCCCTACCGGCTCGAAGATATCTACAGCTATCATGAAACTCTGGAAGAGGATGAACCGCTCGCCATGTCCATCGCCACCTTTGATGCATATATCGTTGATTACCTGGAGCGCCTCAGGAATCAGCTCATGACTGCCGATGCGGCCGCTGTAAGAAAAAATATTAAGGAACAGATCGAGTATATGAAGAATCACGGCTTGTACTAAATATCTTCTTAATGCAACCTGGGTGCATCCCCCTTTTTTTTTCAAAAACTGCTTATGTCATTTTACGCTGCAGCCGATCTATTTAGAGATGTTATACCATCTGCAGGGAGCGATAAAATGGAACAGATAATCAACGACGCATTGATTCCCATGATGAACGAAGGCATGCTCAGCATAGAGCGGATCCATGATCTTATCTATATAAAGGAACTCATTGATCGTGTATCCACAAGAAAATATATTGAATCGAGAACGGCCGAGGATCTCTTCAGAAAATACGGCGTTATGCCCAATATTATCACCTGGGGGGACTATTTCCAGACCGAAATGGCCTCGTCGCTCCTGGAGCTTGCCGACGCCGATTTTAAACGCGCCGTTTCCACGGTAAAGTTCGATATCATTTCATGCCTGCAGATATTTTCCAACAAGGAATCGGATTTTTTCAACTGGGTCGATACATCATACTATGAAATAACGGCCGAAGGTCGTGAATATTTTGATGAAGATGAGGAAGAGATCATCCACCTTAAAATATTGAAAGATTATTTTGTGGACCTTGGCGTCATTGATAATTTCACCGAGGCTGAAATTCAGTGGTACGGCAGCTTCGATGAAGCAGTGGCCATGTAGCGGAATGCATAAGCGACGATAGAGCGACAAGCCAGATTTGACATTTTCCAGACAGGCTATTCAGCACATAACAATATAATACCATACATTTCAAAGAAAAGGACTCCTGCGGGGGTCCTTTTTTTATAACCGGAAAGGGTTTCCGTGCCAGTGTTCACCGGTGCGGCATATAATGAGCTTTAGAAATAATTACTTGTGTCGAAGCGAATCATGCGGTATACTTTCAGCAGGATAGAAAAATGGCAATGATCGATATGCTGCAAAGGGAACGGCAGGCCCGGGGACTGCGCTTTATAATTATCAATATACTTGTGGCCTTCATATATGGCATGCTGGCGCTGGCAGGCATGTCATTCGTCATTTCCGGAACAGGAGCTTCTCCCGTATGGCCTGCCGCCGGTTTTGCCCTTGCCGCAGTCCTTCTCCTGGGTCATCGGTACTGGCCGGGGATATTCCTGGCAGCCGCTGCATTGTCTTTCATTGATTTTCTGATGAAAGGACAACTATTTTGTTCCGCTGCCCTTGTCGTTTCACTGGCTACGGGCATGGGAGCGGTTCTGGAGGCCCTGGCAGGGTTGTATCTCCTGCGGTATTTCCTGGGCAGGGGTAATCCCTTCGACACTGTCCGGGGCGCCAATATCTTTTTTGCTTCCTCCTTTATGATATCCCTGGTGAGCTGTACCATTGGGCTTGTAGCCCGCATGATGGGAGGAGCGGTATTGTCGGGTTACATGAATATCTGGTTCACCTGGTGGATGGGTGATGTAACGGGTATCCTTGTTGTTACACCTTATATTTTCAGCCTTACACAGCACCGGGAAATCAAGTGGACCGTTAAAGCTGTATTTGAGTATTTTGCCCTGACGTTTTTATTCATCGCGACCGGTTTTATTGTAATGGGAATTATTCATTCCCGGGTTGCGCATCATGCACTCTTTTTCCTTCTCCTCCCGTTTCTCCTGTGGCATGTATTCCGTTTTTCGCAGCGGGAGGCATCACTGGCCGTTATAATCATTTCAGCCATGAGTATGTACAGTACCATTCATGGGATGGGGCCCTTTGTGTCCTTTTCGGTCAATACATCGCTGATAATGCTCCAGTCTTTTATCGGGGTCATGGCCTTTATCGTCAATATGGTGAACGCCTACGCGGCGGAGCGCGATAGCTCCAATATTCAGCTCAATCAGATCAATGCGGCGCTGGACAGGATTATAACCGAAAGGACCGAGGAGCTGGAGCAGTCTGAAAAGAGGTTTCGTAATATATACAACCAGTCACCTCTGGGCATTATGATTTTTGACGTTAAGGGCGACCTTGTGGATTTGAACCCGGCCAGTCTGGGGATTTTCGGTATCATGGAGATCGATGATGTGCTGGGGTTAAACCTTTTCCGGATCCGGGTCATTGATGCAAAACATAAACAGGAACTCCTTGACGGCAAACCGGTGCATTTTACCACCTTCACGGACTTTGAGGAAATACGCGTCAGCGGACAGTATGAGCCGGCCCGTCAGGGACGGGCGTATATAGAAGCGGAGATATCACCCATTGAAAAACTTGGGTATCTCACTCAGGTGAAGGATATCACCGGCCAGGTTCTGGCTGAAACGGCATTGAAAGAAAATGAACAGCGTCTTCGGACCATTTTTGACAATGCGGGCATAGGCATCATGATCGTCAACGATAAGTTCCGGTGCCTCGATGCCAATAATCAATGGCTTTCCATATCGGGATACAGCCGGGATGAAATGATGGCACTGTCCATTCTGGATATAACCCACCCCGACGACCTGGTGATAAGCCGGGAACATCTGTATGCCCTCACCACGGGAAACATTGACAGCTACAATATTGAGAAAAGGTATATCAAAAAAGATGGAAGCATCATGTGGGGAAACCTTTCCGTTACACCCATCATGGATTCCCGGGGCGGGGTGAGCACCATCATTGCCGTTATCGTCGATATTACGAGGCGGAAGAATATCCAGCTCCGTTTAAAGGAAAGCGAGGAATTTCTCCGCAGGGTCGTGGATACAACCCCCAATCTCATTTTCGTAAAAAACAGGAAGGGGGAATTCACCCTTGTCAATAAGGCCGTGGCCGATATATACAATATCGGCATTCAGGACATGGTGGGGAAAAAAGACACGGATTTTAACACGCACCCTTCCGAAGTGGACGGATATCTCAGGGACGACCTGGAAGTTATGGACTCCCTTAAAAATGTCTTTATTCCTGAAGAATCGATAACGGCGCCCGACGGCACCTTGCGGTGGCTCCAGACCATCAAAGTTCCCATTATTGACAGCGACGGAGTGGCACGGCATATCCTGGGTGTCTCGGCCGATATTACCATGTTGAAAGAGGCTCAAAAAAAACTTATTGAGATGGCAACCCACGATTCCCTCACGGGTCTGCCCAACCGGCGCATGCTCAATGACAGGCTCAACGAGGTTATTGCCAGATCCAAAAGAAATGAAAGACTTATTGCCGTCCTTTTCATGGATCTCGACGGATTTAAGGAGGTTAATGATAATTTTGGCCATAATGCCGGTGATATGCTGCTGAAGCAGGTGTCGGAACGGCTCATGGAAACAGTCCGGGAGATAGACCTGGTTTCACGTATGGGAGGCGATGAATTCACCATTATACTTGAAAGCGTGATCACGGTTCAGGACGTTATTGTCGTGGCTGACAGGATTATCGAGATAATACAGAAGCCCTTTGATATAGGGGGTACCGGCGCCCATGTCACTACCAGCGTTGGGATCAGCATTTTCCCCAATGATGGCCTTGATGCCGAGACACTGCTCAGGAAAGCTGATAATGCCATGTATAAAGCAAAGAATTCGGGAAAAAATCACTATACTTTTTATGCTGATCTGCTATGATGTTCCATCGCTTTTGCCGGTTCGTGTGAGAAAACAAGTGAAATTTTTTTTAAGTATAATATTTGTTTTTTTTCTTGACATTTATAGTTACGGGTTGTACCAGTTAATTGGACGTTCAACCAAAATATTGACTGTCTGTTCAGTCGGGAAAAATGGAATAGTGGTAGAAAAAATTAGCATACAATGGATAGAATTATTTGAATATTCATATTTTTTTTTACTAATATTGATTGGACGTCCAATTAAATCAATCGTTCTTTTACAACAAATGCGGGAGGCGCAATGATTTTAAAGGGGTGCCTTCATACGCATACAACATTTTCGGACGGCAAGCTGACACCACAACAGGTAGCAGATGCCTATGAAAGACTGGGATATGATTTTCTGGCCATAACCGATCATGATTATCTATTGAAGGAGAATTATCGTCAGAATCTGGAGAAGGTGAGGACGAATATGCTCCTTTTGCACGGTATTGAACTGACCGTTTTTGTAAAGGGGTATATTCATGTGAATCGCATAAGCGGCGATAAGGAAGAACTTCATATTTTTAATCATATTGGTGAATATGATCTTTCCATCGATCAGGTGAGGGACAGACTGAATGAGCTGGAAAAGAGATATCCCATAGACGCCGTTGAAATCACTTCCAAGGGGTTCAGGGAAGCGGACTTTGATGAGATTGATTGGGGGCATCCCAGGATCGCATCGGACGACTCTCATGACCTGGTAAATATCGGAAGAGCGTGGATAGAGATGGATACCGCCAAGGACAGGGATTCTATTATCCGGGCGGTTAAAAACGGTGATTTCTGGAATTGTTACATATGAATTTACGCGTAATTTCAGTGAGGGGAGTTTCGAGGCCGGAGATTCCCTGTGAAGTAAGGAATTGGAAATAGTCTTTTCTTTTATTCTAGTTTAAAAGGAGGAATAGAAACTATGGGTAATCGCGTAGCATTGTGCGCAGTTGCACAGATAAAGAATGAGGGTGATGCCTGGCATGCTCGATTTCAAAACATGCTGCATGAATGTTTTGAGTCTATTATAAGCCAGACAAAGGTTACCTTTGATATGGAAAAGGGGATACGGAACGTTATCACCTGTTCGGACGATGTTTTCGACGCCCGTACCATTTCAGATAACGGTGTGACCGATGTTGTCGGTGCACAGTTCAGGGGTGAGGAAAAAATGGCCCAGGAAAGTATAAACGGCCTGGGATATGCCATGTCCTGCATTCTTTCCGGACATGATGATATCATCCTTTTCATGGGGCATGCCAAGGAATCGCAGACGGAAAGCAGGAATATGGTCACCAATCTGACCTTTGATCCCTTTTACTGCAGGCCCCTGGGTATGGATCACGTGAATGTGAACGCCATGCAGGCCCGATCATATATGGCGAAGGCCGGCGTGAGTGAGGAACATCTGGCAAAAGTTGTTGTCAGGTCAAGGAAAAACGCGGCGAAAAATCCTTATGCCCGCGAGAATAAAATGATAGATGAGAAGGATGTCATGAATTCGCCGCTTTTGGCCGATCCCATCCGGGAGCTTCATTACTATCCCGTTACGGACTGGGCATATGGCATGCTCCTTTGCAGTGAGGCACGGGCTAAGGAATTCACCGATAATCCCGTGTGGCTGACCGGATACGGCAGTTGCATGGACAGCTATTTTCTGGGAGACAAGGATATTACATCCAATTTTTCACTGAAAAACGCCTCGTCCAGGGCATACAAGATGGCTGGTATAAAGGATCCCAAGAGTGAAATCAATCTTTTCGAGCTCTGTGATCATTCAGCTTATCAGCTTCCCATGTGGGCTGAAGGCATCGGAATTGCCGATGAAGGGAAAGGTGGAAAATGGATAGAGGATGGCGGCATGGACAAGTATAATGTAAACCTGTCCGGCGGCATGCTCAATGGAAATCCCCTGCTCCTGGGCGGCGCCGCACGCGCCATAGATTGTTTTTTACAGCTGCGTGGAGAAGCCGGAGATCGTCAGGTCAAGGGCGTGAAGAAGGCTTTGGCGCAGGCGTCATATGGTCCAGCCGGTCAGCACCAGGCAGTGGTAATAATGGAGAAATAGGGAGGTTGAACCATGGCACATAAAAAAAATAGAAATGTCGGTATCATTGGAATAGGCCAGACAAAATATTCCAGTCACCGCGAGGACGTTAATCAGCCTGAACTGGTTCACGAGGCGGTTAGGGCCGCCCTGGATGATGCCGGGCTGACTATGAATGATATAGACTGTATCGTACACGGGAATATGGAGCTTTTTGAAATGGTCCATCAGCCCGATTGTTGGCATACACTTGGTTCGGGAGCACTGGGAAAAGATTCCATCAGGATAACCACGGGAGGGACCGTCGGAGCCACAACGGCTTGCGCGGCCGATAATCTCGTTGCTTCCGGTATGTATGACGTGGTAATGGCAATCGGCTTTGAAAAACTGCAGGAAGGCCATACCACGGGCGGTATCACCAATATGGCTGATCCCCTCTGGTTCAGGAACCTGCAGACCGGTGCACTTACGGGCTCCAAGGCCTATGATCTTATAAGGGAGTTCGGCGAAGAACGGGCAAAAAACGTGTCACTCATGTATCGTGTTATCATGGATAAGCACGCCACAAAGAATCCCCTGGCTCACCGGGCTTTCGGGCTGGAATTTGAACAGATTCCCGATCTTATCAACACATCGCCGAAACTGGTTGGTGATCTGAAGCTTATTGAAATGTGTTCCCAGTCTGATGGGGCCTGCGTGGTTATTTTTGCCTGTGAAAAGAAGGCGAAAGAGCTGTCAAAGAAACCTGTCTGGGTCCGCGACCATATAACGGTTCACCGAGAGGAGACATTCGTAATTTTCGGTTATGATAAAAAATATCCCTTTCCGCAGACACACCGCTTCGCGGCGAAACATTTGTACGCAAGGAATGAGATAAAGAAACCGTTGGAATATTTTGATGTATTCGAGATGTATGATCCGGCCTCGTGGTGGGCAGTAGACTGGATACGGGACTTTTTCCAGCTTGAAGGGGATGAACATCTCAAACTGGTGGAAAATAAGGAGATTATGATCGGCGGGAAGATGCCTATGAATCCTTCCGGCGGTGTTATTGCTTCGAATCCCATCGGTGCCACGGCTCTGGTTCGTGTGGCGGAGGCAGCGCTGCAGGTTCGCGGTGACGCCGGTGATCATCAGATACCCACTGAAGTAAATCACGCGCTCGCATCCGGTTTCGGTGGAACCATGTGGACGGTGCTCATGATGCTTGAAAAGGAACTCAACTGGTAAGGGGGAAATTATGGCTGAATACTGGGGAGTAAAGGTAGAAGATATATTCAACACCATGCAGGAGCGTTTTCGTGTTGAAGGTGCCAAGGGAGTCGATGCCATGTTCGGTTACGACATCGCAGGCGCCGGAAAATGGAAGCTCACGGTGAAGAATGATACAATGAAGATTGAAAAGACTGACGATCTGGCCGGCTGTGCATCAACAATGATAGCCGATTCGGAAACATTCGTCGGTGTCAACATAGGCAAGGTTGATGGAACAAACGCCTTCATGTCGGGTAAAGTCAAGGTCGACGGCGACCTGGGCGCTTTCGGAAAAACATCCAAGATGTTTAAAAAGTATGTTCCGGCCAAAAAGGAAATGACTACGGCCGATTACATTCAGGATATGTTCTCCACGCTGGTAGAGCGTTTTCAGCCGAAAGCCGCTGCCGGGCTCGATGCGACCATCACCTATAATATCGGTGGTGAAGGCGGTGGAATCTGGACCGCCTACATCAAAGACGGAAAATGCGAACTGAAAACGGGAAAACCCGACAAACCGACCACGGCACTTAATATTAATGAGGCAAAGGACTGGGTCGATGTCATGCTGGGCAAAAGTGATCCTTTTTCTCTGCTTTCTGCGGGGAAAGCTTCTATCGAAGGTGAGACTGGACTTGCACTGAAGCTCGGAGAGATTTTCGCCAAGTACGTTGCTCCCGTGCAGGAATTTAGTGTTCGCGATTACATTCTCGATATGTTCAGCACGCTGGTGCAGCGTTTTCAGCCTGCAGCTGCTGCCGATCTCGATGTCACTATCACCTATGATATAGGTGGAAAGGACGGCGGCGTCTGGACTGCCACGATCAAGGGCGGGAAGTGTACGCTCAAGGAAGGCCAGCCCGACAAACCAACGACCAAGCTGTGTATCAACGAAGCAAAGGACTGGGTTGATGTCATGCTGGGTAAGAGTGATCCCTTCTCATTGCTTTCGGCTGGAAAAGCTTCCATCGAGGGAGAGACGGGGCTTGCACTTAAACTGGGAGAAATATTTTCGAAATATATTCCACCCACGGGCGGCGGGACTCCGGAGCAGGAACTTCTGGTTCTTAAGAAAACCATTTCCGTAAATATGAGATATGCAACGGGCCCGGTTATGGGCAAATTCCTCCACATGATGAAGGAAAAGAAAATCTATACGAATAAATGCCCGAAGTGCGGCAGGGTTCACCTTCCCGCCAGGGAAGTATGCGCCGAGTGCCGCATC
This sequence comes from Spirochaetae bacterium HGW-Spirochaetae-1, assembly GCA_002839375.1. Lineage (NCBI taxonomy): Bacteria > Pseudomonadati > Spirochaetota > Spirochaetae bacterium HGW-Spirochaetae-1. The sequence goes on from PGXY01000008.1 coordinate 79,012, forward strand.
CCGGCAACGGAATGGCTTGAAGTGGGACCCAAGGGACAGGTCAGGTACATGGAATATGTATACTATGCCAGTCCGGACCCGCTGACCGGTGAAACAAGGGAGACGCCTTACGGTATGCTCAATATCCTCCTCGATGGCTGTGTCGGTAATGATACTTTCGCTCATTATATCCGTCGGGATCAGATTGACCGGATTAAGAATGGCAGTAACGACGTATCGGGCACCCGCGTAAGGCCGGTCTGGAGTGACAAGCCTACGGGCAGTGTTTTTGATATCAAGTATTTCGAGATAGACGAATAAGGAGGGGAACGATGAGTCTTAATTATGATAAGAAAGATTGTTTCGTAGTGGATGGGAAACTCGCACTCCCCTATTCATACTTCGCCGGCAGGGTGGGCAGTAAATTTATTACTACCATCCGTGACCAGAAGAAGATTATGGGTGTGAAGTGCCCCAAATGCAATAAAGTCTATGTTCCGCCGAAGCAGGTATGTGAAAAGGACTTTACTGATATACGTGATAACTGGGTTGACCTGGGAAATGAGGGCACAGTGACCAATTTCACAGTGGTCCGCTACAATGATAAGCATCTGCCCAGGAAGGCTCCATTCATCATGGCGCTGATAAAACTCGACGGAGCAGACTCACCATTCATGCATATACTGGAAGAGGTCGAGCCTTCGGAAGTAAAAATAGGTATGCGTGTTGAAGCGGTTTTCGCAAAACAGCCTACCAATACAATACTGGATATCGATCATTTCAAACCCGGTAAACCGGGCAAGGTTGAGGTTAGGGACAGGTCTGAATCAGCAAGTTCAGGTCCGCGTACGGGTTCCGCTCCGCAGCCAAAAAAACAAGCAGGAGGGCGTGGGGACATGTCACAAAAAGTAATTATTACTGCGGCTCTAACCGGGGCCGCCACCATGAAAAATCAGAACGAAAACGTACCTTATGAACCGGAAGATTTTGCAAAAGAAGCGGAAAAATGCTATAAAGCCGGTGCTGCCATGGTACACGTTCATGCCAGGGAATCGAGCGGTTTCGCAACGCACGATCATGCCAGGATCAAGGCAACGCATGACGCGATCAAGGACAAGTGTCCTGACCTGATTGTGAACCTGAGTTCGGCTGTTGGTATGGGGAAAACCGCAGAGCAGCGCATTTCCCAGATAGTTGCCATCAAGCCAGAAATGGCTTCATTGAACACAAACACGATGAACTTCAGTATCATCGACCGTAAGACCGGGAAAATATTCATCGATTTCGTTTTTGAGAACACCTTCACCATGCTCCAGGATTTTGGTAAGGCTATGGAAGAGAACGGTGTCAAACCCGAAATAGAAGTTTATGACATGGGCGGTCTGGACAACTGGATGCTCATAGCCAAGCAGGGAATTTTCAGCGCTCCGTACAATTTTAACTTTGTATGGGGTGTAGCCGGCGGCCAGTCCTTCAGGGCGGAATCCTTTATAGCACTGAAGAATGCCATTCCGGACCAGGCAAATTTTACGACATGCGGCGTAGGAATCGATCAGTTTCCGGCCATTACCCAGTCATGTCTCCTGGGCGGACACATGAGGGTGGGTCTTGAGGACAACATCCGTGTTCCGACCGGTGAACTTGCCAAGGGAAGCTATGAACAGGTTGAATGGGCCGTGAGAATTGCCGAGGCCTTAGGCCGTGTTCCTGCCACTCCCGATGAGGCGCGGGAAGTCATGGGATTGAATAAAAAATAGAATTATACAGACATTCATGCAGGGGAGCCCGGTGCTTCCCTGCATGAATACATGGAATATGTTAGAGGTACGAAGATGGGACAGAAAGTCAATTATGAGGTAAACGAAAAAGGGGTTGCCACCCTGACTATAAGCAATCCGCCAATGAATGCCCTGGATGAGCTGACAATGCTGGAACTGGAATTTTCCATGCATCAGATCGAGGTTGATGAGCGGGTGAAAGTTATTATAATAACCGCAGCGGGACCTACGTTTGTCGTGGGCGCTGATGTTAACAAGGTTCAGAAAGTGGATACCGCCGAGGAAGGGGAACGGTTGTCAGGCCGGGCCCATGAAATAACCAGGCTTATTGAAAACTCCAGGAAACCTGTTATTGCAGCCATAAACGGCGCAGCATTGGGAGGAGGAACGGAATTGGCTCTGGCATGTCATATGAGGATAGCAAGCGAGGGGGCCCAGATGGGACTTCCCGAGGTAGCACTTGGCATTATGCCCGCTTTCGGCGGCGTGGTCAGGATGACCCGTCTGCTGGGCACTGCCAGGGCACTGGAATATATGCTTACGGCGAAATTTATCGGCATGGAAGAGGCAGCCAGGGTCGGTCTTGTGAACAAGGTAGTACCTCAGGACAAATTGATGGAAGAGGCAATGAAACTGGCAAAAGATATATCATACAAAGGACAGCTTGCCGTTGCAACAATACTCGAAGCTGTTATGCAGGGTATAGAACTTTCAAAAGAAGATGCTTTAATACAGGAAAGAAAACTATTCGGGAGACTTGCAGAAAGCGAAGATAAGAAAGAAGGAATAACCGCTTTTCTTGAAAAGCGTAAACCAAATTTTAAAGGCAGATAGCTTAAACGCAGAAGTCTGCCAGGGGGGGTGGATGGAAGAGAAAACGATTAATCAGGTCTTCAGGAACCGTACAAAAAAATACGGAGACAGGCTTGCTATCGAGAAAAAGCTTAACGGAAAATGGGAAAGTGCTACCTGGAATGAATACTATGAGCGGGCCCGGGCTGCCGGTCTTGCGCTGCATTCAATGGGAGTAAGCAGGGGGGACAGAATTATTATCCTCTCCGAGAACAGACTGGAATGGCTTTATTCGGATATGGGAGCTCTGGGAATTGGAGCCTGTGTTGTTCCTATCTATCCAACATTGACAGACGAAGAGGCAGAATATATAGTCGGTAATTCCGACGCAAAAGTCATGATTGTTGAGAATACTGTTCAGCTGAAGAAGGCATTATATGCCAAGGAACGCTGTGCCGGTCTCACTCACATCATTGTTATGAAAAACGAGGATTCCGCCAATACTCCAGATTATGTGTTGAGCTATAAAGAATTTCTTGATATAGGACGCAGGGAATTTGAAAAATCTCCAACTCTGTTTGAAACACTGGCGGATCAGGTTGAACTGGAAGATTATGCTACATTCGTTTATACATCGGGTACTACCGGTGTTCCCAAGGGAGCTATGATAACGCACAACAATGTAATTTCTGTTATTAAAGCTCTTGACGCTGTAGAGCCTCATTATGCTTACGATACGGATCAGACTGTGCCGTTTCTTCCGCTCAGTCATGTTTTTGAAAGGGTTGCCGGGCACTGGTATGGCATGTATGTGGGGATAACCTCCTCGTATGCCGAAAGCATCGACTCTCTTCTTTCAGACCTGGCTGAAAAACGCCCCACGGTCGTCCTGGCAGTTCCCCGGGTATGCGAAAAGGTGTATCAGAAAATAATTGCCAAGGTGGAAGAAGCCTCTCCATTTAAACAAAAAGTTTTCTACTGGGGACAGAAGGTCGGAAGCCGTATCAGCGAGTTTCGTGAAGCCAGAAAGAGAATTCCTCTTTTGCTCAGAATAAAATATAAAATCGCCTATAAAATGATTTTCGCAAATGTGCAGAACGCACTCGGCGGGCGGGTTAGATGGATGACAGCTTCAGGTGCGCCAACGGCCAAGGAAATCATCCAGTTTTTTAATGCTGCGGGGATTATGGTAATATCGGGATACGGAATGACCGAGACCTGTGCGCCGGCCACAATGCAGAACATATCGCATTACCGGATTGGAACCACGGGAGCGCCGATTCCCTGTACGGAAATAAAAATTGCCGATGATGGTGAAATTCTTATGAAGGGCGGCAACGTCTGCAAGGGCTACTGGAAAATGCCTGAAGAGACAAAAGAAGCATTTACCGAGGATGGGTATCTCATGTCCGGTGATATAGGCTACTTCGATGAAGACGGGTTTCTCCTCATCACCGACAGGAAAAAGGACCTTATCATAACCTCGGGCGGAAAGAACGTGGCTCCACAGAAGATCGAGAACCTTTATAAGGCAGATCCTCTGTTCACCCAGTTTATTGTAATCGGCGATCAGAAGAAATATCTTACCGCTCTTTGCAATATCAACCCGGATCAGGCTGTAAAGATTGCCCAGGAAAAAAACATTTCGTATACAAGCCTGGCAGAACTTATGGCCAATGAGGCTTTTCTTAAAGTTCTTCAGGAGCATATTGATGAGAGGAATACGAATCTGGCCCGTTATGAAACGATCAAGCAGGTTAAAATTGTTGATCATGAATTTTCACAGGAAACGGGTGAGCTGACGCCTTCTTTAAAAGTAAAAAGAAACGTCGTGAAGCAGAAGTACAAGGATCTTATTGATTCAATGTATGAAGATGAGATAAAAGTTAAATAGAGAAGTATCACATAGCCAAATAAAAATGCTAAATTAAAGTAGCAGGGGGAAAGGTATGAATATGAGCGTACAATTAAAATCGGGAAGGAACGAATTGTTCACAGATCCGGATCCCGATAAGGCAAGGGAGTTTTTCAGACATAAATCCCGTGCGATGAAATCAAAACTTTCAACACCGGAAGAGGTCGTTAAGACCATGGTTAATGACGGTGACTACATTGCCATCGGCGGCTTCGGTGCAAACAGAATACCGACAGCAATAGTACATGAAATAGCACGTCAGAAGAAGAAAAACCTTGGATTTGCCGGACATACGGCGACCCACGACTTCCAGATACTGGTGGGCGGGGAATGCATCGACAGGTGCGACATAGCCTATATCATCGGTCTCGAGGCACGCGGTCTTTCGCCCAACGCGAGGCGTGCGGTACAGGACGGAAAGATCAAACTTACGGAATGGACCAATGCAACGCTGTCGTGGAGGCTGAAGGCCGCAGCTATGGGATTGTCATTTATGCCGGCAAGAAACATTCTCGGCACCTCGACATTTGAATACAGCGCGGCGAAAGAGATAGAGTGCCCCTTTACGGGTAAAAAGTTCGCGGCATTTCCCGCACTTTATCCCGATTTTGCGGCGATTCATGTTCATGAATGCGATATCTACGGAAACGCCCATGTGTATGGAGCGTCAGTATCCGATCAGGATCTGGCTAAGGCTGCAAAAAGGGTTGTTATAACCACGGAGAAGTTGATCCATACCGATAAGATCCGGCAGAAACCTGAAGAAACATTTATTCCCTTCTGGTGTGTTGATGCCGTCATAGAGGTTCCTTACGGCAGTTATCCGGGCAACATGCCCTATGAGTATTTCTCCGATGAAGGACATATCAAGGAGTGGCTCACGGCGGAAAAGGACCCCGAAGAATTTAAGAAGTTTTATGATAAACAAATATACAGTACGAAAAATTTCAATGAGTACCTGGAACTGAACGGGGGAATAGAAAAAATCAAGAAGCTGAGAGCTCAGGAATTGTTGTTAGATATGGGCAATGGAGGGAAAAAGTAATGGCTGATTATAATACAATGGAATTGATGATCTGTATCTCCGCCAGAAATCTTGAAGACGGCGCGATAGTAGTCGTGGGAACCGGTGCTCCCTGCGCAGCGGCGATGCTTGCGCAAAAAACCAAATCTCCCAACCTCTGCGTAATGTTCGAGGCCGGCGGAGTAGCTCCAATTCTGCCTTCAATGCCGATCTCCGTTGGTGACTCAAGGACATTCCATAAGGCAATTATGGCAAGTTCCATGCCGGAAATTATGGAAACATGCCAGCGTGGTATGGTGGATTATACATTCCTGGGCGGCGCTCAGATAGACATGTACGGGAACATCAACTCCACCATGATAGGCGACAATCACGCGAAACCGAAAGTAAGGTTTCCCGGATCAGGCGGAGCCAATGATCTTGCTTCCCTGTGCTGGAGAACCATGATGATGACTCCCCAGGATTCAAAGCGTTTTACCGAGAAGTGTGATTTCATAACTTCTCCGGGTTACCTCCAGGGAGGCAATTCACGGTATGAAGCAGGTCTTCCCCTGGGAACAGGCCCTTACCGGATTATAACCAATATGGCCATCATGGGTTTTGATGATGAATCGAAACGGATGAAAGTCGTTTCCATCAATCCCGGTTACAGCAGAAAGGATGTTCAGGATAATTGTGGATTTGAACTTCTTTGGGCGGACAAAATCAGCGATACGGATCCTCCTCATGCTGATGAGCTGCGAATTCTCAGAGAAGATGTCGATCCCTATAAATATGTTATTGGCCGTTGATGGATACTGAAAAGGGGAGGCTGAATAAATGAAAGATAATGAAAGGACCGCGCTTGAGCAGGGATTCGACGGAATCGAGCCCATGGTGTATGAGAGCAAAATAAGTGTTCCCTACAGCTGGTGGGCCGGAGAGACGGCGACGCATTTCCTGAAATCACTGCGTGATGATAAAAAAATACTGGCCCTCAAGTGCTCAAAATGCGGGAAGACATTTGTTCCTCCGCGGAAGGTGTGTCCCACATGCTTTGTTAAGAATACTGAATGGGTTGAGTTGTCGGGCAAAGGGACGCTGCAGTCATTCACTGTTGCGCGACGGCAGCTTGCGGCAATTCAGAAGAAAGTGCCGGTGATTTACGGACTCATAAAACTGGATGGTGCTGACACGGCAATGCTCCATTATCTGGAGGGTATTGCTCCCGAAAAAGTTAAAATCGGGATGAGGGTCGAGGCTCAGTTTGCCTCTGATCGCAATGGCACCATTCAGGACATTGAATTTTTTAGACCGGTATAAGTGAGGTGGATGACAATGAATAATGCCGCAATAATTGGTATTGGAATGACTTCTATCGAGGGCAATAAAGTCCGTGATACCTTTGCTGACATGGCATGGGAAGCGGTCAACAAGGCCCTTGATGATGCCGGAATGACAATTGATGATATTGATAATGTAGTAACCACGTCAAATGATTTCTGGGACGGCAGGACCATATCCTGCATGGCTGTCGGAGACGCCAGCGGTGCCGCTCATAAGAACGTTTCCTGCGTAGAGGGAGACGGGACGTTCGGCGCATTTTACGGACTGACCAGGGTTCTTTCCGGGTCTTATGGGACCACTCTGGTAACTGCCCATACGAAGGGATCACAGAGCATTTCGAGTCTCATAACGAACGGCGCGTTTGATCCCATCTATGAGAGGAGTATGGGGATGGATATGATCACGGCCTGTGCCATGCAGGCAAACGCATATATGCACAGGACGGGAGCGACGGCGGAACAGCTTGCCATGGTATCGGTGAAGAATCATGGAAATGCTAAAAAAAATCCGCTGGCCCAGCTTCCCATGGACATAACCGTTCAGGATGTTTTAAAGTCAGAAATGATTGCGGACCCTCTTCATAAGCTGGATTGCTCTCCCGTGTCCGATGCATGCTGTGCCATTATAATCGCCAATGGTGATAGAGCCGGCAAGTACAAGGGAAAGCCGGTCTGGGTTAAGGGAGTATCCTTCTATTCCGACGCTTTCTTTTTCGGTGACAGGGATCTGTCAAAAGCTCCTTCGCTGGAGAAAGCCGCACAGAAGGCTTATGCAATGGCCGGGATAAAAAATCCCGGGAAAGAAATTGATGTTGCCGAGCTTTATGACGCCTTCACATACCAGGAACTCTTGTGGCTTGAAGCCATGGGACTCTGCGGCGACGGAGAGGCCGGAAAGCTCCTGGAAAAAGGGGAATTCAATGTGGGTGGAAGACTGCCCGTCAATGCTTCGGGAGGCCTCCTGAGTGGTCACCCCGTCATCGCCGCCGGTCTTATTCGTATGGCCGAGGTCGTAAAACAGCTTCGCGGCGAAGCCGGAGCCTACCAGGTTGCAAAAGCCCGGACGGGTGTTGCCCAGGGAGTCAACGGACTCTGCGGGCAGTCGCACTGCGTATGGGTTCTCGGGAAGGATAAATAGGAGGATATGATATGGCAAAAAGAGTAGCAATCGTAGGCACCGGGCAGACCTATCATAAGAGCCACCGTCCCGATGTCAACGGGCAGGAACTGATTAATGAAGCGGTACAGGCCGCTTTGAAAGATGCGGACATGACCATAAACGATATTGATGCCATTATCATCGGCAACATGGATCATTTTGAAGGTATCAATTACGTGGATTGCTGGAGCGTCGACGGATCGGGCGGAACCATGAAGCCCATAATAAAGATTACCACCGGTGGAACCACGGGATGTACTATCGCTATCGGCGGCTATCATATGGTTGCTTCGGGTCTGTTTGATAAAGTCCTGGTCATCGGCTGGGAAAAAAATTCCGAATCCGATACGACCGGCGCTATTACAACGGCCTTTGATCCTGTCTGGGACCGCCTGGTATTTGCCGGCGCCATCTCGGGTCTGGCCGTTGAGGCACAGGCGTATATAGCCAGGTATGGGGCAACTGACCGAGACGGTGCAAGGGTTTCCGTCAGGGACAGAAAACATGCTATGAACAATCCGCATGCACAGCTTAGGAAAGAAGTATCAATTGAAGATGTACTCGCTTCTCCCATGCTTGCCGATCCCATTCACCTTCTCGATGTATGTCCCAGGACAGACGGGGCAGCGGCGGTGATTATGGCCAGCGAGGATTTTGCGGAGAAAATAACGTCAAAACCTGACTGGATATGGAGTACATCCAACAGGCACAGTTATTCATATCTTGGTGATGCCGACTATGGAAGACTTACCAGCATGAGGGAGTGTTCACAGGAGATATTCAAAAAAGTTGGAATCAAAGAACCCCGGAAGGAAATCGGCGTCATAGAGCTGTATCAGCCCTATTCCTTCGCCGGCATCATCTGGATAGAGGATATGGGGATCGTGGGACCCGGAGAAGGCCCTCAGTATATCTGGGACGGAAATACGGACATGGGCGGCGAGCTGCCCGTAAATCCCTCGGGCGGCGTTATATCCTGTAATCCCATCGGCGCGACGGGACTTATCAGGTGCTGTGAAGCGGCCATGCAGGTCATGGGTAAAGCGGAAGGAAGGCAGGTCCCCGATGTCAACTTCGCTGTCAGCACCGGCTTTGGCGGATGCTGGTGGACCGATATGATACTTCACGGCAAAAAGAAACCGAATTTTTAAGGGGGAACCATGAGTGATAAAGATTATATCATAATTGAATCGGGAAAAGCTGTACAGCCCTTCCATTACGCCGTGGGCATGCATGGCAGCAAATTTTTTAAAGAAATTAAAGATAACAAACGTTTCGTCGGGCTCAAATGTCCGAAGTGCGGCAAGGTTTATATTCCTCCCCGCGGTGTCTGCGGACAGTGCTTCGTGGAGATGAAGGAATGGGTTGAAGTGGGACCCGGCGGAACTATCGGTTCCTTCACCATCCTCCGTTATGCTTTTATTGATCCTGAAACGGGTCAGCAGAAGCCGGTGCCCTATGGCTACGGTTTTATCAAACTGGATGGGGCCGATACGCTGTTTCAGCACTATATCAACATCGAGGATGAATCAAAAATCAAGGTCGGTGCGCGTGTTGAACCCGTATTTTCAGAAGTGAGAAAAGGGACCATCAGAGACATCGAATACTTCAGGGTTGTAGACTGATCGCCATGTCGTCCAATGGACCAATACTGATAAATGCCTCGAGGCGTTCCCTGAAGATGGAACAATATTTTTCAGGATTCATCGCCACGGGTACAGAGAAGGTGCGGTGTGGTTTCGGAAATGGAGACTGCCTGCTCTTTGATTTCGGACGGCGTGTTTTCGCCGCCGCCGACGGTACCGAGCGGTTTCCCTGGGCTTCCAGGGAACTGCTGGTGCGTTATCAGCATTTACTATCCGGGGGGCCGGCAGTTCCCGGTGTGGATGATCTGCGTGAGTATGTTAAAAAGATTTATTCAGATCAGGAATACAATCACAAGACAACCTTCAGTTCGGTCTGTATTGATCGGGACGGTGATATATTAAATCTCCATATCGCCAACGGTGGCGACAGTATGGTGATGGTCATCAACACCGAAACTAAAGCAGTCGTTTACCAGACGGTTGTTGATATGAATTTTGCGGGCCGGAGCATTATGGAAGCAGCTGTCCAGACAATAAGCCTGTCGGATGATGTTTACAGGGTTGTACTGGCAACGGACGGTTATGCGGATCTCATCAAAGAGTTGGACCGCTCCGTTGGCGGCGCGCTGCAGGAAATATTGTTTTCAGTGCCGGTCCATGAAGTAGCCGACAGGCTTCTCAATGAACTTGATATGCTGAACGAGGGCATTGAATATGATGATGTGGGATTTGTAATATTCAATCCCTTTCATCAGCATGAATATTGTCCCATGAGTATTATATCGGGAGGAACTACTTCCAGGGAAGAGAAACTCTTTAATAAAAGCAGTATTGGTGATGTGCCTGATGAATGGCATGAAACCGGTTACTGGCAAGAAAATGAGGAAATCATCAAAACCGCGGGAATCGGATTTTACTGGGATGGGAACCGGTCATGAACAGGCAAAAGACATTAAACGTTATTGTCCCGGGAAAGCCCACTATAATAAAGGTATTTTGGAAATTTTCTTGACCGGAAAAGGCGCCTGAATAGTTTGGTTGGATGTTCAGTCAATAGTTTTTATACTACATACACAAGAAACATGACTGAGAAATAAAATCAAGAGGTTTATGAGTGATGAACGAAAAAAGTAAGAGCGAGATAATCAATATCAGGCGCTCGCAGCTGATTAAGGCCGCCTATAGGGTACTCAGTAAGAAAGGTTACCATGATTTTACCATACGGGATATAGCCAAAGAGGCAAACCTTTCCACGGGCCTGGTTCATTATTATTTCAAAAATAAGCAGGATCTTCTTGTTTCAGTTTTGAAGGATATCAACGAAAACCTGCGCCGTTTCCTGGACAAAAGTTTTGAACAACTGGACAGCCCCGTTGAAAAGCTCAGAGTTTTTATGACTCACGCCTTTGAGCTCGCAAAGGACGAGGAGTATTTTTCCGTAATATTTGATTTCTGGACACTGTCAAACAACAACGACCGGATGCACCGGGCTAATATGAAGCTTCTGAAGAGCTATCGCGACGAATGTCGGAGAATAATCGAAGAGGGTATCAGGCAGGGTGTGTTTAACACTATAGATGTGGAATACACAACGGCAATTATCATTTCAGTTATTCAGGGTATGATAATACAGTACGTGATTGATAAAGGTGCCTTTGATTATGATGAATATGCTGAAAAGGTTACGAAACAGATATTTGTTCTGCTCGTGAAAAAGGACGGTAATAAAAAGAGCTGAAAGGTGTTTATCCGGTTCGTCCTGCAGTTACAATACTCTGTCGGCAAAGGTTGCGGTACATTCGGTATAGCAGCGAAGTTTGTGAATTAACGTGTTATCATTCGGTAAGATGCCGGATGATAATACCGGTAAAATAAAAATCAGCCTTGCTGAATTAAAAAAAATCTAAGGAGTAAAACTATGGAATACGAACTGGGTAAATCATATGATGAAATTCAGGTCGGTGATAAGGCATCATTTTCAAAAACAGTCACAGAAACTGACATTGCATTATTTGCCGCAATCACAGGGGATTTTAATCCCATGCACATGAATGAAGAGTTTGCTAAAATGACACCCTTCAAGACCAGGATAGCTCACGGAGGAATTCCTCACAGCCTGATCGCCCCTGTATGGGGAACAAAACTTCCCGGTCTTGGAACTGTAGCCCTGGAAATCAAAACACGGTTTAAGGCTCCTACGTATCCCGGTGATACTATCACCGCTACCACTGAAGTTGTTGAAAAGATGGAAGAACGAAAATGGATAAAAATGAAGCTCACCTGGACAAACCAGAAGGGTGAGATCGTTGGTGTCGGTGAAGGTCTTGTCATTCCTCCACCCAAAATGAAGTAGCCTAAGTAGCTGAATATACCTGCAACTTAAAAAGGAGGAAACGTATGGAATTCGGATTTACAGAAGAACAATTGATGTTTCGTGAAACAGTATATAAATTCGCGAAAAATGAGATCGTCGATCTTTGCGAGCAGGCGGACCTCAAGAGCGAGTTTTCATTTGAATTGTGGAAAAAACTTGGAGCGATGGGCCTGCTGGGGCTTCCCTTTCCCGAAGAGCTGGGCGGTTCAGGCGCTGATGTCGTAACCTGCTGTGTGGCCGCTGAAGCACTGGGGCACGCCGGAGTAGACCAGGGACACTTGCTTGCCCTGGGAGCCCACACCTACCTGGGAACGGACACGCTGTACAAAAACGGTACCGATGCTCAGAGGAAAAAGTATATTCCTAAACTGGCCAGCGGTGAATGGATATGCTGTATGGGACTTACCGAGCCGGGTTCTGGTTCTGATGCAGCTTCCATGGCAACGACAGCTGTTAAAAAAGGCAATAAATGGATCCTCAACGGATCGAAGACCTTTATCACCAATGCCCCCATATGCAATGTGTGCATTGTTTTTGCTACAGTAGATAAAAATCTCGGCAATGCAGGCATCACTGCGTTTATAGTTGAAAATACTTTCCCGGGATTTTCAACGGGTGAGCCTTTTCACAAGATGGGTGTACGTGCTTCCACGACGTCGGAAGTATTTTTTGATAATTGTGAAGTCCCTGAAGAAAACCTGTTGGGTGAAGTGGGTAAAGGATTCAGCTATACTCATGAAACACTCTCATGGGATCGCAGCGCCCTTTTGGCTCCCTTTGTGGGCGGACTGAGATACATGATGGAAGAGGCCGCGAAGTATGCCACGGAACGCGTTCAGTTCGGCAAACCTATAAAGAGTTTTCAGGCCATTCAGCACAAACTGGCCGACATCAAAGTCACCATGGAAGCGGCGAAGCTGCTGGTTTATCAGGTGGCTCACGACAAGGATACGAATAAGCCTCTCAATCATCGGCATCTTTCAACGGCCAAGGCCTTTGTGGGTGACATGGGTCTTCAGGCGGCTTCCGAGGCTATCCAAGTGTTCGGCGGTTATGGTTATATACACGACTATCCAATAGAGAGAATGCTCCGCGACGCTAAGCTGGCTCAGATAGGCGGCGGTACATCGGAGATTCAGAGATTTATCATCTCTCGATTGCTGAGTTTCGGTTGATAAGGAGGCAGATATGAATTACGATTACAATGAAGAACAATGGATGATTGCCGGAAATTTTAAGAATTTCTGTCAGAAAGAACTGGAGCCGCGGGCCCATCAGCTCGATACGGCTTCCAAAGAAGAAGTCGATGTCCTGATCAAGGAAAACATAAAAAAACTGGCCTCCATCGGATACCTGGGGATGCTCCATGAGGAAAAATACGGCGGATCAAACAATGATCTGGTCAGCCATGTGATCGCCAGTGAACAGGTTGCCAAGGCCTGCGCGTCATCTTTTCTGTCGGCCGGCGCCAGCTGCGGACTTTTCGGTATGCCTCTGAAGCTTTTCGGATCCGAGGCACAGAAGCAGAAATATCTTCCCGGGATTATCAAGGGAGATATTATCGGCGCATTCGGCCTCACGGAACCGGAAGCCGGTTCCGACGCCGTCTCTATTAAGACGACGGCTGTTAAAAAAGGAGATAAATGGGTCCTTAACGGATCAAAGACGTTTATCACCAACGCCACCATATGCGATGTGGCCCTTATTTTCGCCTATAATGACAAGGCGGCGGGTCCCGGCGGCGGAGTAACATGCTTTATCGTTGATAAAGGTACAAAAGGATTCAACGTGGGGAAAGCCTTTGATAAAATGGGTTTCCGTGGATCACCCACGGCTGAAATATTTCTTGAGGACTGTGAAGTTCCAGAAAGCGCCGTGCTCGGCGAGGTAGGCAAGGGATTCATCCAGGCTATGAAAACTCTGGAATATGGACGTATCGGTATGGCTACGGTGTCTCTGGGTATTGCTACTGCATGTCTTGACTATGCCAATGCCTATTCCAAGGAGCGCAAGGTTTTTGGAAAATTTCTCAACAGGTTCCAGGAAATAAGCTTCAAACTGGCCGATATGGTCATTCTAATCGATACGGCGAGGCTTCTCATTTTCCAGGCAGCCTGGGCAAAAGAAACCGAACAGGCCGACGCGCAGATTCTGGCCTCGTGTGCAAAACTTTTTGCCAGCGAGAGCGCGGTGAAGATTTCTAATATGGCTGTACAGATATTTGGTGGATATGGATATATAAAAGAGTTCCCCGTCGAGCGGCTCTATCGTGACGCGAAACTGGGGGATATCGGGGAAGGTACCTCGGAAATTCAGCGTGTGCTGATTGCCAGGGACGTTCTCAGCAAATTTGCTTCATAACCTTTTGTGTAAATCTTAATTAGACATTGGGGATGTCCCTGGAGATTTTTAAAAGTCAGGTGAAATCGTTGAACCCCGTTTTTCCAGGGAGAAGACATTTTTTGCTTGCATCTGAGGGGCAGCCCCAATGTAATTTTTTATTATGCTACAAACACGACTGTGCCACATATTCAATATACAATACCCTATAATCCTGGGCGGGATGGCCTTTGCTGGAGATTACCGTCTTGCCGCCGCTGTCAGCGAAGCCGGAGGGCTCGGCGTTATCGCCTCGGGCAACCTTGCTATTGATGAGCTTGCGGAACAAATAACAGCATACAGAAAAAAAACGGATAAGCCTCTGGGTGTTAACTGTTTTATTAAAGATACGGAGTGCCGGGAAAAGGCGGACCTGGCGTGCCGCATGGGCGTCAGCGCTATTTTTACCGGCATCGGCAATCCCGCTCCGGTAATGGAGTTTGGGAAAAAGGCGGGAATACCGGTTATTCCCACGGTTGCCACGGTTCGGCACGCCCTTGCTGCCATTGAAGCGGGTTCGGGGATCATTGTTGCTGAAGGGCAGGAGGGGGGCGGTCATATCGGCCGAATCGGAACACTGCCCCTTATTTCACAGGTCAGGAAGGCTGTAGGTGACCGGGTCCCCATTATCGCCGCGGGAGGAATCGGCGACGGTTCGCAGATGATTGCATGCCTGGTGCTGGGCGCCACGGGAATCATGATGGGAACACGTTTTCTTACTGCACTGGAATGCCCCATTCATGACAATGTAAAAGAAGCGCTTATTCGCTCCGGTGTAGATGATACTACGGTGACCGGGCAGTTTACGGGTCTTCCCATGCGATGCCTCAAAAATCAATTTACAAGCGAGTATCAGAAGAAGGAAAAGGCAGTTCCCAGCTATGAGATGCTCATGTTCGGCAAGGGAAAGATCCGCGAGGGTCTTATGGGCGGCGACGTGAGCAATGGGTCGCTGCCGGCGGGGCAGGTGATCGGTCAGCTGGAAAAGATACAGAGCGCCGGAGAGATTATCAGGTCGATTGTCGCTGAGGCTGAAGATATCAGTCGTAAAATAACGGAAAATGCCGGGTTCAAAAACTGGTAAGACGGTAAATGCAGATAATCGATGGTAAAATATGCCAGGAGTGCGGCAAGGTTGAGTCTGCCGTTATCTGCGACGGCTGTGGTAAGATTTTGTGCGTCGAGTGTCGTACCTATGATATATGGTGCTATGGCTGCGGCCATGGCGACACAAAAGCCTTCTGTAAAAAATGTCATAATGATCCTGAAATCAATGTCTGGCGTCTCGCATGAACTTCCATTCGCTTCCAGCGGTCCCTGTTATTAATCCTCTGTATCCCTGATGAGTATCTCCATCTCTCCCGGCTGGTCGCAGAACCAGGAGGTGCAATCCGGGTGGTATCTCCCGCAATATGCATCCCCTGGTCAGCGTATGAGGTTTCTGCCGGTTATACCTTCACAGTATCGAGATGTTTAGCCAGACGTTTGCCCAGTGACGCAGCGGTCCATACCACGGGGAGTCCCAGTGACGATGGGAATACACTGGCATCACAACAGTACAGGTTCTTGATGCTTGTTTCCAGGTTTGTATCCACAACGTCTCCTATCCTGCAAGTTGAAGAGGGGTGAGCCCCCGATGGTTTGAGCGCCAGAATACTGCTTTCATCGGCACCGGCCTTCACGAGTATTTTCTTGATAATCCCCACACCCTTATCGAGTTTTTTCTGATCCGCAACAGTAACGGGTTTGGAAAATCTGTTACCCTTGTAAAGCTCTCCCACGGTTTCGTCACGTATCTTGACCATGATACCCGTGTATTTCCAGAAATCAAAGAAACGGGGAAGATACTTCGGTCCCATCATGCCCATGATCACCAGGAACTGTGACCAGTTGGGGAAAACGGGCACGATAGCTATCCCGTCCGATTCATAATGCTCCAGGGTGCCTACTGACATGGGAGTTGCCTTTGATGTACTCATTCCCGGCACAATGCCGCCTACGAACTGGAGCCAGTCACAGCAGAATCCCCTGCCTGCCTCTTCAATACCGGCCCTGCGCAGGATATGGGCATTGCTGACACCCGAGGACAATACCACGATCTTGCCACGGTACGTGACGGGTTTTCCAAAACTTGTTCCCCTGACTCCCGTGACTTTTCCATTTTCCACGATAACTTCTTTAATGTTTGTATGCAGCTTCAGTATGGCTCCATTGGCAATGGCTTCATCTCCATAGGTTCTCGCCGTGAATTTCGCGCCGGTTTTGCATCCAAGCATGCAGTTTCCACTTCCGGAGCATTTATCACAGTCGATAAACTTTTCCATCTTGCCCCAGTTATATCCCAGATCGTTGGCAACCTCGATCAGCCGAAGGTTTTCTTTGCCTACCAGATGGTCGGGCTGAACCTGGATCTTCATGTCAACACGTGCTTCTGCCGTCTCTTTTGTAAGGTCAATGCCCACCGCGTCAAACACGGTCTTAGGCGGGGGGGCAGCGCAGCCCGCTGAAAGATTAGAAAGCCCTCCGTAGTTGTCTCCTACAGTCACAACATATTTTTCCTCACTTCTCAGCAGCCCGAAATTTTTTAATATGAAAGCCATGGTGAGAGTGTTCCCCATCATTTCGGTTCTTCCGCCTTTTTCGAGGATGAGCACCTTCTTTCCGCGCCGGGTCATCTCCCGGGCTACCGTGGTCCCTCCAATGCCGGAACCGACAACGATGACGTCAAATTCTTGATTCTTCATAAAAGTCTCCTTTTCGGTAATGCTGCATTGCCGATTTTGATTAAACAAGATATTTGGAATTTCTAATTTTTCAATTCCGTTTCTTTTATTTTCACTTTTACATAATCCATGTCCAGGGGCAGGGGCTTCGCTTTATCAATAAACAATGTCAGCGCGCCATTGGGACAGTGTTCAACGCATAGCTCGCATCCCATGCATTCCTTCTGATCATAAATGCGGCCGTTTTTATCCAGCTTGATATTTCCGAAGTTACATGTTTTGATACAGGTACCGCATTTTTTGCATTTCTTCTCATCCCATTTCACCGAGTAGCCTGATTTCATGGTCATGGTCGTGTCGGGATGTATTTTTCTGGTCAGTTTTGATGCACGGAGACTGACGCAGTAATCGGGATGGCATGTGCAGATAACTCCCGTGCTACCGCCAGTGGCGACCTTGAAAAATGCCTGCGTTATGTAACCTTCTTTTCGGAAGTCCTTGATAATTTGCAGCGCCTCCTCGCGTTTTACCTGTCGGGGATTGTATTTTTGGCAGGAATCAAGCCAGAATTTACCGGTACCGCTTCCCACAACAAAACATGAGTTGATTTTTTCCTTGGGGGCATTAAATGTTTTTTTGCACGGGCAGTCCATTACAACGATAAATTCGTGATCTTTAAACAGTATCTTATGTGCGTATTTATAGGGTACAATTTTTTTGTTTTCATCAGATACAAGGTTTATATCTTCGTTGAGCGTGAATATTTTAGTTGTGTCTTCACTGGACAATACCTTACTGTGATATCTGTTAAAGACGAAATTACCGGCATATTTCAGCGGCTTGAACCAGGTCAGGTATCCAAGTGGAATGAATATCTTTGAAAGTATGCTCACATAGGGGTAGTAAAATTTGAAATAAAGGTAATTATGGATGGCCTTATCCCATCGCCATCCATGTTTTTTCATTAGTACTTTTGTCGATTCTTTCACGTTATAGACCTCCTCTCTGATTTATTTGTTTTAAAGCAAGGTTATTAACCTTATGTTTGTCACCAGATACAGCCAAATGAATAGTAGGAATAAAAAAGTACTTCCTTTATAATGAATTAACTTTTATATTAATAGACCTGACGCGTCAGGTCCATATCTATATTCCGGCAAATTAAATGTCAAGAAGAAATGGATAAAAATATATTTTTAAACGTGGAGATACTACGGATGTTTTTCATTGGGGTATAAAACAGACTGCATATATTAAAAAATCATGAGTAGAAAAGACTATCCTTAAATATATTATTGACGTTATCCATAGAAATATAGTAGATATGGGAAAAAATCAACCGGGTAAAAGGCATGACCAGTAAAGGAGAACAGAGGAAAGAAGAGCTGCTTGAAAGCGCAAAAAAGATATTTGCGCAGAAAGGATACTATGAAACCTACGTGGAGGAAATCATACGTGATGCAGCCATTGGGAAGGGGACCTTCTATCGTTATTTTAAAAATAAAGAAGAAATATTCGTTGCTCTGCTTCACCGTTTTCTTGATCAGTGGGAGGTGCAGGTGCTCTTTGATACGGAGGAGCAGAGGCAGAAGAATCTGCTTGGCTATTTCAAGATATTGATACGCCGGAGCCTGACTTTTTTTATGAACAACGAGGACCTCTGCAATATCTATCTGCGTGTGGGACCGGGTCTCAATACCATCTATGAACCATTTCTGGGCAAATTCGAGAACCGTATGCTGCGTTATATTGTCAATGAACTGGAAGCTGCGGAAAAGAAAGGCATTCTCACGATCAATCTGGATATCGAGCTTGCATCCAATATGATAGCCGGCGCTTTTCTCCGCGTTGATTACTATTATTTTGTCCTGAAAAAAAATAACCGTAAGTCAATAGATTTGGACAGGCTCACCGATGATTTTTATACTATCATCATGAACGGGATTCTCGGTTCTCTGGCCCGGGCATGACTCAATCGTCCACGAGGGCAACGGCTCGTATCCAGCCGGCGCTTGCTTTCCGTATCTTGACGGGAAAACAGAAAAAGGTGAACCCCGAGGCCGGAAGGCTTTCCAGGTTTGTCAGCTTTTCTATATGACAGTATCCTTTTTCTATGCCGGCGAAATGACCTTCCCAGATGATTGAATTGTCCTTTGTCTTCGCGTATTCCCCGGCGATGATGGGTAGCGGCCGGTCCCAGCTCCAGGCATCGGTGCCCACGACTTTTACTCCCTGTGAACAGAGCCAGAGTGTGGCTTCTTTTCCCATGCCGCATCCCTTCATGAGATATTCCGGCTTGCCCCAGTATTTGTCCGCCCCGGTATTTACGAGTACGATATCGCCCTGCTGTAATTCATAGCTCATGTCGGAAAATGACTTTTCAATATCCCGTGCCGTGACAAGGTACCCGTCGGGAAAGTGCCTGAAATCCAGTTTGACCCCCCTGCCCATGCACCATTCCAGGGGTATTTCGTCGATTGTCAGCGCCCGTGCCCCCCCATCCATGGTGGGATGGTAGTGCCAGGGGGCATCGAGGTGCGTGCCCGAATGGGTGCTGAGCGAGACAAGCTCCATGGCCCAGCCTTTTCCGTCAGGCAGATCCTTCTCCGGGTCTATGCCGGGGAAAAAAAGTTTCATCTGCCCGGCCCCCTCGCTGTGATCCACATATTGAATTTTGGGGATCATCATGGGAGGGTCTGAAGGCAGGTCGTTTTCAACGGCAATACTGAGGTCGATGAGATGCGCCATGTGTGCCTCCTTCCGGTTTGAATTTTGTTCTACAGGCCGGCCCTTTTTTTATAGATATCCTTGCCTACTTCACTCTGAAGTTTTTTAAGGGTATTGAAGGGCTGTGCTGTAGCGAACATGTTCAGTACCCATGCGGGAAGTGCCACTCCAGGCTCTGCGTGAGCATTATAGATGAATTTTGTCTTGTCAGGTCCCTGTCGTGTGGCGGTGAAAATAGCGAACATTTTAGGCATGCGTACCCGGTTATTGTCTTTGGTCTTTTTTTCCATATTGTACTGTTCAACATCGGGGGATGATATGTTCCTGACGCTGACCGTGATAGTCCCCTTGGCGAAATCTTTGTTGTAATCACATACGGCGACAGTGTCACGGTCGCTGATGGGCCAGGGGACGTCTACGACATGATATACGACTTTCTTCGATGGATTGATCATCTTGATCACCGTCTGTTCAATGCAATCGGCGAACCAGAGTTTCCAACGGGAGTTGTCGTACAGCACTTCCCAAACGACTTCAAGCGGGGCGTTGAGGGTACATTCGGCTTTCAATTCTTTCATGGGAGAGCCGGGAACCGGTTTGTTGAGCACCAGAATACCATCACCCTGTTTTGCGGTCTGCCATTCCGAGCTTGCAAACAGTGTGATCGAAGAAAGAAGAATAACGGCTGTTAGTAAATTATTTATTTTCACGGGAACCTCCTGATATATGATTGTGCGGTGATTGCTCATGCAGCATGTTGGACTTGTATTACAGACACCACGTTACTTTTATATGGTCACGATTTGTAAATGGCAATAAAAATTTTCCGGAAGCGCGTTTTCTCTTGCGAATCCGGTTCAGCACACTATCCCCGGTTACCCGCATCAGCCTAATTTTTTCTTGACTAAAATAAAACGCTTTATAGCATCGGAGAAAATTGGTTGGATGTCCAATCATTTATTGGATGTCGGAATAAAAACAGGGCTGTTAGGAGGTGACTATGGCCATAAATCCCATTATTGATTCACGAGATGTGAGGTTTGTTCTTTTTGAAATGCTTGAAACAGACAAACTCAAAGACAGATACCCGCAGTATGCTGAGCATGACCGGGACGTATATGAAGAAATACTCGAGTTGGCGGAGAGGATAGCCGTAGAGAAAAATTATCCCGCCAGTGCAGAAGCCGACAAGATCGGCTGCTCCTATGACCCGGCTACCAAATCGGTGAAGATTCCCCAGTGCTACAAGGAGCCCATCAGCGCTTTTTACGAAGCGGGATTTCTCGCCCTGGGAGAATCGGAAGAGATTGGCGGCATGGGAATGCCTCAGAACATCACACAGGCCTGCAACGAAATGTTCATGGCCGGCAGCATGCCCATGATGATGTATCCGGGTCTGGGACATGGTTCCATGATGCTCATACACAACTTCGGCACAGAAGAACAGAAGAAAATATATACCGGGAAAATGCTTGAGGGAAAATGGGGAGGCACGATGTGTCTGACCGAGCCCGAAGCCGGTTCCGATGTTGGTGCCCTTAAGACAAAGGCCGTTAAACAGGCCGACGGATCATATCTTGTCACGGGACAGAAGATATTCATCACCGCCGGAGACAATGATTACTATGAAAATATAATTCATCCCGTTCTTGCCAGAATAGAAGGGGACCCTGTGGGAACCAAGGGAATATCCATATTCCTGGTTCCGAAATATCATGTTAAAGCCGACGGCTCTCTGGGCGATAAAAATGATGTTGTCTGTGCCGGTATCGAACATAAAATGGGCATAAAAGGGTCTGCGACCTGTACCATGAGTTTCGGTGAAAACGGCAAGTGTGTCGGTTATCTTCTCGGTGAGGAACGTCAGGGAATGAAGATCATGTTTCAGATGATGAACGAGGCCCGCCTGGGTGTGGGCGTACAGGCCCTGGCTCTTTCTTCATCGGCTTACATGCATTCGATTACCTTCGCCAGAAACCGTGTGCAGAGCGTGCACGTGACACAGATGATGAATCCCGAGGCGAAGCCGGTGCCCATCATACAGCACCCCGACGTCAAGCGCATGCTGATGTGGATGAAGTCCCATGTGGAAGGCATGCGGATGCTCTGCTACCTTATGGCTGACTGTCTCACGGTCGAGCATGTGGATAAGGGTGATACAGGCAAGGAAGCACGCGCGCTTGCCGAGTTCGTACTTCCTATCTGCAAGGCGGGGAACACCGATACATCGGTGCTGGTTACTTCCGAAGCGGTACAGGTCTACGGCGGTTCGGGATACTGCTCAGATTATCCCGTGGAGCAGCTCATGAGGGATTCCAAGATCACAGCTATATACGAGGGAACTAACGGTATCCAGTCTCTCGACCTCATGATGAGAAAACTTCTCATGAACAAAGAGCAGTACAATTATTCCATTTTTGTGAAAAATGTGAAGGGAGTCATTGAAAAAGCCCGCGGTATCGTTGATGATAAATACATCACCTCGGTGGAGCGCGGACTGGCTAAAGTTGATGAAATAGTAAATAAGAAGAAGGAACTCATGGCCGGCATGAAGATAATGCAGATTCTCATGAATGCCAAGCCATTTCTGGATATGATGTTCGTTATGACCCTGGGGTGGCTCCATCTCTGGTCGCTTACCGTGGCCCAGCCGAAAATGGCGCAGCTTATCGGTGATAAGAAGGGAGAGGAACTGGACAAACTGCTCATGGACAACCAGGAAGCCGCCTACTACCGTGGACGTGTTCTTTCCTCACAGTATTACATCGGCGCACTGTTTCCGGAGCTTTTTGGTAAAGCCGAAGCCATTCTCAATCTGGAATCGGCTGTTGTCAAAGCAAATGAATACATTTTCACGGGTGCTCCGGCAGAGTAAGTAAATTAAACTGAATTTTTGATACGGGGAAGCATTTCCGGGCGTGGGGAACGTTAATCTCCTCCGCCCGGAAATTGCAGGAGAATCATCATGAACCAGGAAACTATTGCTTTTATACGAAAGTGCCCGGCATTAACGGGAAGCATCGCCACGGGAAAATCAACAGTGGCGCGTGTTTTCATGAACCGGGGAGGGCATGTGATCGATACGGATATCATCGCCAGGGAGGTTGTGGAGCCGGGGCAGCCGGGACTGGAAGAGCTTCGGCAGGCCTTCGGTGAAACGATAATCAATAGCGACGGCACGCTGAACCGGGAGGCTCTTCGTGCAATAATGATCAGTGACGGGTCAAAGCGCAGGCTCCTGGACAGTATCCTCCATCCTCATATCAACAACAGGGTTTTGCAGCGTATTGAATATCACCGGAACAACGATGACGGCAAGCCCGTCATTATTGATGTCCCGCTTCTTTTCGAAGCGGGGTGGGACAAGCTCTTCGGAAAGGTCATAGTCGTGCACGTATCACGGGAAGCCCAGATTGAGCGGCTCATGAAAAGGGACAGGGTCGACCGGGTCACGGCTGAGGCTACCATTGCCACGCAGATGAGCGTTGATGTAAAGAAGGAAAAGGCCGGTATTATCATTGATAATTCAGGAACATTGAAAGAAACGGAAATCCTGGCGGAAAAAGTGTTTGATATGCTGTGCAGTGAGTGGTAAAACCCTTTTCGTACGGGCTCAATAATATTTTTCTCCCGGGAGGTGGCCTCCGTGAAGTATTTCGGCAGGTATGGAACATCAAAGAGATTTGCCAGGATTCTCGTTGCCTCCTCGTGGCCCGTCATTATTGCCGGAAAAAGACTCAGCAACGTACCTCTCCTTCGTTGGATAATCAATCCTTTTTTTAAGCGGCCCCACAATGAACTCACCGTCATACCTATTCAGGCCGCGGTGGAAAAACCAGAATCGGCCCTGATCCCGCGGCGTGTAATGGAAGGTCTTCTGTCCATGATCGATGATATATTTATTTTTGATGAATGTGTCTGTCGCAGTATATGCGGGTGCTCGGAAAAACCGAAGAACATCGGCTGCATGGCCCTGGGCCCCTCTGCTAGGCGGATTCACCCGAGCCATGGACGGTGGGCCTCGCAGGAAGAAGCCTTTGCTCACGTGGACAGGGCGGCCCGGGCCGGGCTTGTCGCCAATGTGGCTCATACCTGGATAGATTCCGTCGCGTTCGGTCTCTCGGATTTCCGATCACTCATGTTCATCTGTTTCTGTGACGACTGCTGCTGTATTTTCCGCAGGCATATGAAGAGCCGGGGGCCTAACCTCGATAAAGCCTACCGGAAACTGCCTGGCATCGGAATAACGGTGAATGGGGAGCTTTGCACGGGGTGCGGTTCCTGCGTGGATGGGTGTTTTCTTCATGCCATTGACCTGCGGGATGGGACTGCATATATAACTGGAGACTGTGCCGGATGCGGCCGGTGTCTCGACGCATGCGCACAGGGAGCTCTTGCTCTGCACATGGACAGTGAGGGTGAGCTGCTGGACCAACTGGTGAGAAGAATTAAAAGCTTATCAACCATACCTCTCAACAATCCACGATAAAATTCGGTTCTTTCGTCGCCCGGTATCTATTTTTAACAATCCATCTTGACACGTGGCGCGGAAGTGATATAATCAAAAACCGGCGTGTCTGAAAAAATCCGTCGCTGTGTACATTGTGCTCCACAGTTATGTTGTTATTGTAGAAACAGCGGTAATATAGAACATGATTTTTAATATAATCGATAAAAGTGCCAGGCAGCGGGAAGATCTCGACTATACTTTTGTTGTTTTCAAAGCGGCAGCCGCAGATGTTTTTGATATGGACAGGGCCTTGGATTTCGGGCTCATTGTGAGAACCCTCATAAAGGGTGGTGCTGTGAAGATGATTATTGATATGTGCGATCTCCAGTTTATCGACAGTCAGGGGATCGGTATTGTCATCAACGCGGCCAAACTTATACGCGCCGGTCATGGCGATCTGGTGATGATAAACGTCGATGAAAATATCCAGAATATCTTCAGACCTCTCAATCTTCATAAATTCATAAAGATCTTTGACACTGAAGAAGAGGCCATGAATTATCTGAGGTTTGCCTGGCGTAAATAGATACATGCCGGTCCCTTATGTTATAGACAGGCAGCAACGGGGATAGTATAATAATACAGACTGCAACGGGAGAATGCATGAACGTCAATATCGAAGTTGTTAAAGTGTCCCCCATAGTAAAGGATGTTATTGATTACAGTACTATCATTTTTAAAATACGATTTCCTAAAAGGGTTGATTTTGAGAACTCCAGGGATTTCTGGATATTTTTTAATGCACTCATTGAGGGCGGGGCTTTGAAATTGCTGCTGGATCTTCATGATCTTGAATATATCGACAGTTCAGGTATAGGTGTTCTGATCTCAACTGCAAAAGCCCTGCGGAAAAATTCCGGTGATGTTGTTCTCGCCAATGCCTCTTCGGATGTCCGGAATGTTTTCAAGGTGGTTAATCTTCAGAGTTTTATCAAGCTATTCAATACCGATGGTGAGGCCTTCAATCATTTTCGTCTTGTAACATGATGAATTCGTCGATAGTAAACTCTATTTAGGTGTAATATCAACCTGTTGTTTTTATAACCGCCGGTTTTTTATTGATTGCTCATGTGTATCATAATAGTTATATTGAATGTAACCGGGACGTTCCGGCCATGATTAATCCATTATGTGCGCGGGAGGATGACGCCAAATTTTACTATATGAAACAGTGCTGTTCCATTCGGAAGGCGGGGTACAAAAAAATTATTTCGGGAAGCGTTTTGCTCGGGAATATTCGTTCTATTGTAATAATTATTCTGGCATGCATAACCGTATTCTGTCAGGGATGCAGCGATGATTTTGACCGGCTGATTGTTGAAGAGGTTGAGGCCGGCGGCGGAGTTGTTCCCGGCGGCCCTGATGACACCCTGGCGCCGGTAACGGGAGGCTCGGGCCTATTGACCATAGCCGATACAAGGACTGATTCCATCACCGTGGAATGGGTGCGAGCCTCTGATAACGAAACAGTGAGTGCGGAGCTTCTTTATAAAGTAATTATGTCCGACAATTCAGACATAGCTAACTATGCGGAAATTGTTGAAAATGGAATTGAATATACCACGGGTTGGAACCTCGATATACAGACCATAACTCTGCGCGGACTTGAACCGGACAGAACCTATTATTTCAATGTGCTGGTCAGTGACAGGGCTGGGAATGTTTCCGCATATGTTATGAACTCAGCCGTGACCGATGAGATTCCCGCCATCGACACTGAGCCGCCCGTTCTGGTGAACGACGGTGAACTGACTATATTTCAGCCCCAGACCAACTCCGTGAAGATAAAATGGCAGAAGCCCAGTGATAATGTAACCGCTTCCGATGACCTGGAATACCAGATATATTATTCCTTGTTGCCCAATATTGAAACTTATACCGATATAATGAACAACGGGACCTATGCCTCGCTGCTTAATGGAATAAGCTACACGGTCGGTGAATGGATCCCGGGCCTTAACAATGAACTTATCGGGGGCCTTGCTCCGGGAACGACATATTATTTCAATGTTATGGTCCGTGATGAGTACGAAAATATCGCCGTTTTTACCATGGAAGAGGGTGCAACCGAATAATTGCCGCCGTTAGCGGGGCGATGGCGTTGTGCGAAATATTTCCACTTCGCCCTAATACGAGTGAGAGTGGAAGAAACATTGAGAAAGATTTTATTGATAGCGGCGGTTCTTTTTCTTTTTTCCGGCCGGGATGCACGGTCTGAATGGGCAGGGAATAATGATCCGATGAATCCCCTTATGCTCGGTGTTTCCGGGGGATACGGTATGCTCTCGGGATATTATGACGCCACTCTGACAGGGGCATACTCCCTCGGTGTTTTTATCATTCCCTATGCCGGTGAATTTCTAATGGGCGAAGCTGATATGACTTTCGCACGATACGGTATCAGGAATACGGAATCATCATCCCTCATGTCTTTTTCTGCCAATATCGGGCCGGTTCTTTACTATTCTCCGTGGTCGTTTTTTCGCGTATATGCATCAGTTTCCTTCAGGGGGAGCGTCTTTCATATAGACGCAAGAAATACCGGGAAGCAGGACAGCACATTCAAGGCGGGATTTTCTTTTGGGACCGGTTTTTATATTCCTGTTATGCAAAAAATCCAGGCGCGCTTCTCATACCGGTTTTCAGAAAATGATCTTTCCGACAGGGCATTCATGAGCCATGAATTCAGCATGGGCATGGTATACAGCTTCGGCAGGGCAGGTATCAACGGCCGTGAAGGGAAAATTCCTTATTCCGAACTGAAGGGACACTATGACGAGGGCGTGGTCCGCTTCGAAGAAGGAGATTTCGCCTCAGCCGGGGATAGTTTTCAGAAAGTGCTGGCGCTCGATTCGGGTCACCGAGACGCGCAAAATTATCTCAGGATTATCGGGGAATCGGAAAAGGCCTATGGAGAAGCCAGGGTGCTTATGGAACGCCGGGATTATTACGGGGCTATCACAATACTCGAGAGTATACATCCGAAAATGAACGCGGCCAGGGAGAGCCTGGCCGGTGTTCGTCAATTACTTGCTGATCGTGTAGAAGGCATGGAGGGTCAGTGCGTTAAAGCTTATGATGATAAGAATTATGAAATGTGCATTGCCGTGTGCAGAAAACTGCTGCTTATCGATCGGGAAAACCAGATAGCAGGGCTGTATCTTGAAAGGGCGGAAAAACGGCTCAGAACCATGAGAAAACTGAAATAGGTCCTGCCCATGAAGCTGAAGTATAAGCAGATCATCATATTCATAGTCATTATAATCGCATCGTCGCTTCCATTATCGCTTTTTATATTGAACCGCCAGGAGGCCGATAGCATTGATATTCTCAAACACCGCGGTGTGATTGACGCCCGGATGCTTGCGCGCTCTACGACGAACATACTTTTCATAAATGGCGGCGATATCATGAGTTCGCGGATTGACGCTGCTGAAATGATCACCATGTTCTCTCCTCTGAATGAAGATGGCCTTGTCTATGCCGACTCCATCCTTATTTCTTCGCGGAAAAAGTATAACGGACTCATCCTTGCCTCCTATGTGAACGAAAATATTCTCAGGCCCGGATTCGTTGATTCCCTCAGGGTCGACGATGAAACCATTGAAAGGCTTCTCCGGCAGGAAAGCGTATCGGAACGGTACATGAAGGGCCTGAATGATATATGCTATGAGTTTGCAGCCACTGATTCGTTGCCTGGAAAGGCCCCCCTGTGCATTAGCCGCCTTGTGTTTTCAAAAAGTGCAGTCCAGGCCCCCATAAGAAAAATGAAAAGTATTGTTTATGGTGTTACTGCCGCGGCCATAATCATTGTCACTATAATCGGTTATTTCCTGGGGCAGATAATTTCCAGGCCGGTGGAAAGCCTGATCAGCGGCGTTGAGCATCTTGGAGGAGGCGACTTCAGCTATCGGATTCCCGTGAGATCCGGTGATGAGTTCGGGCGACTGGCCACCACATTCAACCATCTTGCCCATGTCGTAAGCCTGGAAATTTCGGAAATGCGGAAAAAAAATGAAGAGCTGAAAAGACTCGATATCCTGAAGGATGAATTCCTGGCTAATATATCGCATGAACTGAGAACACCTCTTTACGGAATCATCGGGCTCACCGAATCCCTCATTGAGAGCGTCAGGGGTGAATATGGAGATGACGCCATAAGGGAATTGACTCTCATCGCCGTCAGCGGCAGAAGGCTTTCCCAGCTGATCAATAATATTCTGGATTTCTCAAAGCTGAAACACAGCGATCTCGAACTCCAGGTTAAGTCCGTGGATATGTACTCCGTAACCCAAATGGTCATCTCCATCCTCTATCCCCTGGTTCTGGAAAAGGGTCTCATCGTGGAGAACCGTATCGCCGTTGAATCGGTGTATGTATGGGGCGATGAATACAGGCTGCAGCAGATTATGCTGAATCTTCTGGGCAATGCTGTTAAATTCACTGAGAAGGGAACTATTATCATTACATCGGCAATAACAGTCAACGATGAAGGCAAATCTTGTACCGTGATAACCGTGGAGGATAGCGGTATCGGTGTACCGGAAGACAAACGGGAATCTATATTCGAATCCTTCGAACAGGCAGACGGGTCCATTGACAGAATGTATTCCGGTTCGGGACTTGGCCTGGCCATAACAAAAAAGCTTGTGGAGCTTCACGGGGGCAGGATATGGATGGAGGAGGTGCCGCAGGGCGGTTCGCGTTTCAGCTTTACCATGAGGACAAGCACTGTCATGCCTCTGTACCTTGCCAGTGAACGGCAGGGCGTAACCATGGAGGCTCAATACTATTTTGACGGTGATGCCGGGGTCCCTGGGAAGGATGAGACGAATGTTGATTCCATGCCGGACCTGGAGAACAGCGGAAAATCCCGCCTTCTCGTGATTGATGATGAGCACGTGATTCTGCAGGTCCTGAAAAAGAATCTGCAGCTCGCCGGGTACCGCGTCGATACCGTCATATACGGGTCCGATGCACTGGAATATATCGAGCGCCAGGGCCCGCCTGACCTTATAATCCTGGATTTAATGCTGCCGCGCATGTCGGGCTATGAGATATGCCGAAAGGTCCGGGAGCGGTATTCGTCCTATGAGCTTCCCATATTGATGCTCACGGCAAGGAATAAACAGGAAGACCTTATGGCGGGTTTCGAAGCCGGCGCAAATGATTACATAGGGAAGCCCGTGGAACGGCAGGAGCTGCTTGCCAGGGTCAACAGCCTCCTTTCTTTTAAACAATCCGCAGCGCTTGCCGCAAGGCTTGGCGTCATAAACCGCGATATCGAGATTGCCCATGAAATACAGCAGACCGTTCTCCTGAAGGAAATTCCCCGGATCGAGGGTCTTGATATCGCCGTTAGCTACAGGCCCATGGAAAAGCTGGGCGGTGATTTTTACGACATACAAAGGCTTGCTGACGGACGAATTGCCGTGCTCATTGCCGATGTCTCAGGTCATGGGATCCCGGCCGCCTTTATCTGCGCAATGTTGAAGGTCGCCTATTCATTTTACCTGGAGCTTGAGGAGGACCCGGCGCTGATCTTCGCCCGGGTAAACCGGATCATGTGTTCTTATCTGAAAGACCAGTATATCACGGCGGCCATGGCGATCCTCGATATGGAGAAAAACATCGCCCATATGACAAATGGCGGACACTGGCCTGTCCTGATCGCGAAAAAAACAGGGGGAGAGATACAGTCCCGGGAAATAAAGGGATTCCCCTTTGGCTGGGTCGAGGATGTCGCGTATAAGACCATGGAGGTGAGTCTGGAAAAGGGCGATCGCCTCATTTTTTACACCGACGGTATTGTCGAAGTCAGGAATTCCGCGAACGAGATGTTTTTTACGGACAATTTCAATATTTATATCGGAAGTACATTGCATCTTTCCGCCGGCGAATTTGTGAACGGTGTCATGGAGACTGTGGCTTTATGGGGAGATGCGGTGCAGGGTATGCTGGACGACGACGCGACAATTATCGCCGTGGATATACTGTAACACTATTTTTTCTTATCTGTGAAGCCGTAATGTTTCCGGGCGCAATCGGGGCATACACCGTGGGAGAACCGGGCCTGGGAATGATCGGAAATATACTCCTCCATCTGATGCCAGTTGTTGTCTTTATCGCGGATCTTTTTACAGAAACTGCATACGGGAAGAAATCCCTCGAGAACCTTGATTTCTTTTTTAAGTTCCATTGTCATCCGGGAAATCCGGTCAATTAAAAAGGCGATGAGGATAAAAACAGATAGTTGAATAAAGGCGTTTGTCCCGTTTTCAATCACGTCAAATTCTTTGAACCATAAATAATGAAAGAGAAGTCCCGAAACCGCGACGCTCAGTATGGACAGGAACATGCTGAAGGCTTTGCCATTGTACCAGGCTGCCAGGGCAACGGGAAGGACAACGAATACGGGGAACGAAATGGCCGGTCCGGTAATGAAATCCACATACAATACAATGGCCGTCAGGATGAGCCAGCACACCGCTGATATTGTATGAGATTGTAAAAGGGTTTCAATTTTGGTAAACCACATAAATACTACACTACGCGAGATCAAATAATATAACGAATTATGGATTTTGTCAAGAATATTCAAGCATGTAAATCATCACAGTTATAGTTTAATAAAGGGAACTATTGTACGGAAAAAACTTGATTTCAGGAGCACCGATGTTATACTTTTAAACATACGGGCCGCATTCCAGGCTGGATTGACGTTTGAATATTATTGTCGGGAACGATAAAAGGTCTGAGACTGTTCGTGGCATACTGGAGGGGGAAGATATGGGTACATGGGGACCGGGAGTTTTTGAGGACGACTGTACACTGGAATGTTTTACCGATTTGCGTGATTCAGAATCCATCGAGTATATCAGCAATGCCCTGGAGGATGCCGTGGATTCCATTTATCTCGATTACGAAACCTCGTGTGCCGCTGTGGTTGCCGCGGCGGTCATAGATGCCCTTGTCAATGATATGGATTATGATTCCGGGAACGGACAATTTATGGAGTGGGTGAACCAAAACCGTAAGATGCCCGTGGTGCGCTTTAAGAACGAGGCCGTGAAGGCATTGCGGAGGGTACTCTCCGAGGATTCTGAACTCTATGAGCAGTGGCTGGAAAATGACAGCAGCTTTATGGAATGGAAAGCGGGCCTGGAAAATATTATCATGAGACTTGCCGAATAATGTTATAAAAAAATAGAACGGGCAAAGAAAATATCCCCACCCATCATACAAAATATATTCAATTCAGTATTTGCCGTGCTTTCATTATCCCTTGACAGGGGCGGGCCCTCGTGAGAGATATGCCCGTGATGTATTAATATTGCCTGATGATGCGGAGGAACATTGACTATGGATCTGTGGTCTGATATTTCGCTGGGTGAAGTGACCCATGATTATAATTCGTTTTCGGCGGAGCAGCGCGAATCGCTTATCGGGTATATGAACCGGCATTTTCCCCCGGCGGTTTTTTCTCTGCACCTGCAGCATCGTAGAAAGGCCCTGGCCAACATGGAAGGAGAGAAGAACGTCCTGGACGGGGCAGTTCAGGAATTTCCTCCTTTTGTTCCTGCAGCGGGAATCGATGCATCCCCCGCCAATCTTCGCGGGCATGCCCTGGTGTTGACCGCGGGAGGCGAAGGTGAGAGGCTTCGCCTGAGTCTTATCAGTGAGGGGGTGCCGGCCCGCGAACTGGAGAATTTCACCAAGGCAACATATTCGCTTCCCGGATTCTACGGGGATTTCGGCACGCTACAGACAAACCTGGCCATGATTGCTTTTTTTTGTGCTGAATATGGTATGGATATTCCCGTGATTGTAACCACGGGATCAGAAGGGTCCGACACGGCCCGGGTTATCCCCGGCCTGCTGGAGAGGTACGAAAATTTCGGACTGGCCAATATTCGTGTGGTCATGCAGGACGAAAGGCTTCACTTTACCGTGGATGAAAAGATTGTCTGCCGTGCCGACGGAGGGAATATAATACCGGTTACTCAGCCCGATGAAACGGGCGGCCCGCTCATGAAACTCAGGGAAAAGACAGGCGCAGGCGGCCCATCTGCGCTGGAGTGGCTTGAGACCCTGGGCTGTGATAAAATAATTGTTGTACAGGCAACGGCGCTCTATGATCAGCGCCTTCTTCCCCTCATAGCAGGGGCCCTGCGGGGACATGACTGCATCGGCGCGGGTATTCTCCGTGAAGGCTTTCCCGTCGATGATCCCTACGGGACCTTTGTTTCGCTGAAGCGTGGAGGTGAAAGCAGGACGGTTATAATCGAGCAGCATACCAGGAACGATGCGACACGGGCTGTCAGGGACGGATCGGGGAAATATCATCTTCCCTATAACACGGGATTCTATGCCTTTGAGAACTCTCTGCTGGCCGGGCAGGGCCTTCCCGATTATGCCACGTCTCCCAAGGAAATACTGCCGGGACTTCCCCGTTCACCCAAGGCGGGCTATGCTGCCACGGCCCTTCTGCCCCTGGCGAAAAACCCACAGGTGCTGACTATTGATCCGGACATGTTCCATGTACTGAAAACCACCGAAGACCTGGGGCCGCTGGCAAAACTGGGGAAACGCAGGGGCCTCGATGAGATATGCAGAAAAATGGTAAAATAAGACGCCTTATTTTACATTCGAGAATTTTAGATTATCAATGCCATGGGCCGATGTTTCCCTGTCGTATTTTTCAATGAAGGCATCTTCTTTCTCGTCCCTTTCAGCGGGCTTCATCTTTTTAACGGCTGCCTCACCGAATTTGCCGAGAAAATCCCTGCGGGCCATGCGGTGCACCAGCTCATCCCAGAAACATTCATCTTCAAAATCAGTCATGATAAGATCCAGCTCATCGGCCAGTCCCTTGCCCGGTACAAGAATATCATCGTCCTTTTCCACCAGTTCTTTAAAGCCGAAATCCCCTGCCAGGGACAGGAGGTACTGTTCGGCTTTATCAAGCTCTTCGATCCGCTCATCCTCGTCGCGGATGTCGTTGGCTACGGTGTTTCCCAGACATGCCAGTTTCACCAGGGCAAGATACTGTTCTCTGGTCAGTTCAATTTTCATGTTACATCTCCTTGTGTGATTTCACCATAAGGGTGAGCCCTTCCATGTCAACAACAATGATTTTTCCGCCACTTATTATGGTGTCATGGTCTGCGGTGGAATAGGCCTGCCACACTTCATTGCTCACGAGCACGCGGCCACGGGGAGCCAGGGTATCCACGGCCGTTCCGGTTTTTCCGATCATGGAATGAACCGTGTCGTGGGGCCTCGTGGAATAGGAGCGCCACACAAAAGGAAACATGATGATGTCCTTCAGGGCCCAGGCAGAGATGATGATCAGTTTCCAGTACCAGGCCAGGTTTGTCCGTCCGCCGAAAAAAAGAACGAGAGCCGTAACCAGGCCCAGGGCCGGCAATTGCAGCAGCGTGTAGCGGATGATAACGGGCGCCGCAATTTTTCCCCGGCCTGGTGTATTCATCACGTTGCCGTCACTTGTTCAGAAGGGGGGCGATATAGCCGAAGCTTTCCACGATGGAACCGAGGGTTTTCGGTTCCTCCAGGGCCGTTATTTCATTCCAGTGACTGCGTATTTCCTCCGGCGATATATTCGTCTTTCCGTCACCCAGGAGTACTCCTTTTGAGCAGACAATGGCGGTCCGGCTGTAGTACCCGCTGAAGCAGTTAAAAATCATGCCGTTGTCATTATTCTCTTCAGAGGCAAGGTAGAGCAGGAGAGGCGTGATGTATTCCGGTTTTAAAAGCTCGGCCAGGTTCGGCGGGAAAATGCTGCTGGTCATGCGGGTCACGGCATTGGGAGCGATGGTATTTATCCTGATATTGTTTTTCGCCGTTTCGAGTTTCAGCACATTCATGAGGCCGATGAGTCCCATCTTGGCCGATGCATAATTGGCCTGGCCGAAATTGCCGTAGAGCCCCACACCCGATGAGGTGAAAATAATTCTTCCGTAGTTGCGCTCCTTCATGGCAGCGAGTGCCGGCCGTGTGACGCAGTAGGCCCCCTTCAGGTGGACCGTTAGCACGGCGTCCCATTCATCTTCGGTCATTTTGGTGAAGGAGTGGTCGCGCACAATACCGGCGTTGTTGACGAGGATGTCGAGGCTGCCGAAGGTATCCAGGGCGCAAGCCGTGATGTTTTCACCGCCCTGCACCGTTGAGACACTGTCGTAGTTGGAAACGGCTTTCCCTCCGTCTTTGATTATTTCTTCGACAACGGAGTCAGCGGCTTTTTGTGTCTGTCCGGAACCGTCCAAAGCGCTGCCCAGGTCATTGACCACTATCATGGCTCCCCTGCGGGCAAGCTCAAGGGCATGGATTCTTCCCAGACCGGCACCGGCGCCGGTTATAACCGCTACTTTCCCATCAAATCGTATGTCTGACATGGAGCCTCCTGATCATTTTTGCCATATACTATTATCCGGTTTTTCAGTTGTCGACCGATTTTATCCTGGGATTGTAAAAAAAACGCTATTGCAGCTTTTTTAGCTCCATTGAAACGACTTATGCAAGACTGAGAAGATACTATATGCGGTCATGTTAAAATAAGGAATAGGGATAATTTTTATTATTGTTCTTCCATCTTTCTGATGGTATAATCATAGGTCAAACCAAGCGCTTTTCAGCGATAAGATTTCGTAGATGAATACTATTTAAACAATTTAATAAGATCGTGCTGAATAAAGAGCGATTCAATATGAAAAGTGACATGAACTGGGAATCGGTTTTAAAACATCATCCGGATGCTATGTTTATAATATCACGGAGTGGAGCATGCAAAACCTTAAATAATGGTCACCGCAGCTTAAGTGAGTATGCCGGCGTCCCGCTGCATGAGATAAAGGGAAAAGAGGGGGTGGAGAATTTACTGCCGTTGTCAATTAATGAAGATGTGCTTGAGGTTTTATCACGCGGGGCAATAAAGAAATATGAATATGACCTTGAGTTGAATGAGTCCGTGATGCACCTGGAGGCCCGTCTAATTCCCTGTGATGAGGATGAAGTCCTGGTCATTGTCCGTGATTATATGGAGGAGTATGCCGGCATAAAGAAAATTATGCGTGAGAGCGACTTGAACAGTACTATACTCCTTGCAAGTCCCACTCTGTTTGTTGCGATTGATGCGCAGGGAAAAATTATTTCAATGAATGAGAGCATGCTCACACTGCTGGGTTATGAACGGCATGAGGTTGAAGGCCGGGATTACCTGGAAAACCTGGTGCCGAAAAGCGACTGGGAAAAGCTGAATGCTGTATTCCGGACGCTTGTGGAGAAGAACGAACCGACCATCAATGAAAACAGGATACTGGCAAAGGATGGAAGGGAATTCCTGGTGGAATGGCATGGCCGTCCCATTTTTAAGGATAACGGCGAGTTTGATTATTTTTTCGGCATTGGTATGGAAATAAGCGACCGGAGACGTGCTGAAGAGACACTTCAGCAGAACCGAGATATGCTGAATGGGACCTTAAATTCAACGGCCGACGGTATTCTGGTGGTCGATGAAGATGGAAATGTCATCACCAGCAACAGGCAGTTCAGTGACATGTGGCGCATTCCCCGGAATGTTGTAGCAAAGGGCAGTGACGAGGAACTTCTCAGGTATGTGATCGACGGCCTTGAAAATCCGGGACAGTTTCTTGCAAGGGTCGAGGAGTTATACAGGACCAGGGAGGAAAGCAATGAGGAAATTCATCTTAGGGACGGTCGTGTCTTTGAACGTTATACATGTCCTCTTGCCAGCCGTGGAAAAATAATTGGCCGTGTCTGGAATTTCCGGGACATAACGGGCAGGAAACTTGTAGAGGAAGAGATAAAAGGGAAGAATAGAGAATTGGAAAATCTGAACCGGCAGTTGATTGCCTCCCGGAATGAACTGGAAACGGCAAACATCCTGCTCAGGAAAAGCGAGCGGCGGCTGACAAATTTTCTCGACAACCTGCCGGGCCTGGCATTCCGCTGCGCCAATGACATCCAGTGGAGCATGGAGTATGTTAGTAATGGATGTTACGTTCTGACAGGTTATAACCCTGAAGACTTGATTGGCAACCGTCTTCTGTCATATAATGATCTTATTCATCCCAACGACAGGAAGTATGTGAGGGACAATGTTCAGGCGGCAATAGATGAAGAACGGCAATATGAAATCCAGTATCGGATAATAAGAAAGGACGGCGCCATACGGTGGGTATTTGAGAAGGGGGGGAAAGTCTCAGATATTAACGAAGATGTTTACCTGGAAGGCTTTATTAATGACATTACTGAAATTGTTTATAAAGATGAACAGCTGAGGCAGGTCCAGAAAATGGAAACAATAGGCACGCTTGCCGGGGGACTGGCCCATGACTTCAACAATGTTCTGGGGGGTATTATCGGGAGCCTGTCCCTTCTTGAACATACCTTTGATGAAGGTGCTAAAAATAAGGAAAAAATTTTTAGTTATCTCCATACAGCCAGGAACTCCGCTGATCGTGCTGCAGATATGGTAAAACGGCTTCTGGCCATTTCGAGAAAGCACACTCTTGAATTTGTCCGGATGGATATCAATAATTCCATGGAGAATGTCCTGAAGATATGTAAAAATAGCTTCTCAAAAAGCATTAAACTGGAATTTTTCATACCGGATTTACCCTCGATTACCATGGCCGATCCCACGCTGATTGAACAAGTGATCCTCAACCTGTGTGTTAACGCCTCACATGCCATGACGGTGATGCGCGAACCTTATGAGAAGGAGGGGGGGACACTCTGTGTATGCAGAGAGAAGGTAACGGCCGATAAGGCCTTTTCGATGTATCATCCCGAAGCGACGGATGGGACAAAATACTGGATGATTGAGATCAGTGATACCGGTGTTGGCATTGACGGAGAGACACGGCAGAAAATATTTGAACCATTTTTTTCCACCAAGAAAAAGGAATTGGGAACGGGATTGGGACTATCAATGGTTTATTCAATTATAAAAGAACATAACGGGTTTGTTGATGTTTATTCAGAGCTTGGAAAGGGGGCAACATTTCGGATATACCTGCCAATCATTGATATGGATGCTTTGATAAAAGATGAAAAATATGTTCCTGATGAGTTTTCAAGGGGAAGGGGAATCATACTGGTTATTGACGATGAAGAAGTCATACGAAACATTACCCGGTATATGCTGGAGGAGGCCGGCTATGAGGTTATCACAGCTTCAAATGGAGAGGGGGGTATCGAAGAATATAATAAAAACAGCAGCAAGATCAGGGCTGTTATACTTGATTTGTCCATGCCTGGCATGTCAGGCAAAGAAGTCTACTCCAGATTGCGAACAATCAATCCTCATGTCAAAGCGATCTTGACTTCGGGCTTTCGGCAAGACGACCGGGTTAAGGAGACTCTTGATATGGGAATAAACGGCTTTCTTCAGAAGCCCTTTGACCTGGAGAGCCTGGTGGTGAAACTCAGGGAAATTCTTGAAGAGCGGGGATGAATAGTGTGGGACATAAAGTGAAGCTGAAGTCAATCTGTCGTGGAGGGTATTAATGAAGTTTACTAGATATCGCACAATAATTTTACTTGTTGTCGTCCATGCCTTTTTTACTGCCGGCTGCGGGCCCAAGGAAATGGATCCGCCCTGTATCGGGATTGTTACGGCTTCGAAACTCTCGTGCCGGCAGGCGCCCCGGGTTGATGCGCCGGTGATAAAATATTTCTCTTTCGGGACGCCCCTGGAGCTTACTGAAAAAAGTTATGTTAAAAGTGAAATTGGCGGCATCAAGGGTTCCTGGTACCGGGAAAAGGCGACAAAAGGATGGGTTTTCGGAGGCTACCTTTTAACAACGGCACACAATACGGAAAAAAATGCCCGTTTTGAACTGGAACGGATACGATGCAATGTCGTCTGCGGCGGCCTGTCATGTTTTGCCGAATTCAATCCCCTGCTGGTGGGGGATTATTATGTAGCCGCGGTGTTTCTCAACGATTACCCCCAGGACAATGAACCGGAAACGGGCATCATCATCGGCCGCTATAAGGTAACAGGCGAAACCATAAAGTTCATGAATCCGGTAAAGGTGGCCGGTTATGACGGCAGGGCGCGCTATATCGACGATATTCTCTCGCGGAACTTTGATACAAAAGAATGGATTACGAAGGAATTTGAAAGGATGTATATAAAATCCACCGATGGCGAGGGAACCTTTTATTGTGACGAAGGCGGAAAAAAAATAAACCGGAAGGAATTGAGAAATCAGTGCCAGGATAAAACCTACTCGGAAGAGACCTGGGCCGATGTTTATACCTGGAGAAAGGTTCCGCTGGATGTACTGCAAAAATCATTCCCTCTGGTTTCCGTCAGGTCCAATGCTTCTGCTGCAAAGGCTGATGGAAAATAGCAGCGGCATGAACAGGTTAAAGAATTATTTTCTCGCCGGTCTGGGTGAAGAATCCTATGTTTTAAAAAAGAAAACCGGGTAAACGCAGGGAGTTGATACTCTCCGGGATGCATCAGTCTCCCGTAAGATATTTCTCCAGGTATTCCGTCAGGTCGCTGATATTTCTGCGGATCATGGCCTTGAATTCCGGCGGGATGTTCTGGCCCAGGACCACCTTGTAGTAGTTGATGGCGTCGCGCACCTGGCGTTTCTGGATGAATTCGTGGGCTTTTTCCAGCATGGGCTTGTACTTGTAGAAGGAGTATTCCATGAGATTTTTTTCCCGCGAAAGGCTTACCTCGTCGGGAAGCTTGTTGAAGTCATAGCTCACCTTGAGAATGGGGAGCTCTTTTTTATATCTTTTTTCCGTGGCCAGGAGGTTGCGGTAGAAGCGTTCATCCTCGCGGCGCTCGTTTTTCGTGTCCTTGTTCAGAATATCGAATTCGCTGATATCCTCTTTCTTCTCCCCCAGGATCTCTATATCGTCTTCAATTGATTTATCCCTGTTTTCACGGATCAGCTTTTCAAATATTTCTTCATCGGTGAGCTGATCCTGATCTTTAGGGTGCACAACATCCTGAAGGAGTTCCAGTTCCTCTTCATCATCCTCGCTGTATTTTTCCTTTATCTCTTTTTTCTCTTCCAGGGAGCGGGACTCATCGGGAGCGCCTTTACCTTGCGGGGATTCCACGCCCCGTTCCTTGCTGAGGGCCTTCTCCATATCGTCTTTGTCGGGGATTTTACTCAGGAGGTCCATGATGGGTTTGGGATCAAAGGGCTTATCAAAACGGGCTTCGGAGAGCAGGCGGTTCCGGTCAGTTTCGGGAATTTTACTCAGGCCGTCGTTGAGGCGATCGCCCAGCTTGTTGAGATTGTCTTTTAATGCATTGAGCTCATCAATTTCCTTCTTAATGCGGCTGCTGTCATCTCCGACTTCCCCTTTCTGGAGCTGCTCAAGCTCTTTCAATCGGCGCGAATTTTCATCCTTGAAGAGTTCGATGCTCTCGCGGATTTTTTTCATCTCCTCTTTCTGCTCTGAGGCCAGCTCCTGTTTCAGTTGTTCCGAAACCTTCTGGGCGATCTGGTCTGCCGTTATTTTTTCCTTGGGATCGAGTACGCCGATGTTGAGGGTCTGGGGTCCGTCCAGGGTGAAGCGGAATTCCTGTTTCTTCCCGTGTTCCTGGAGCATCTTCTCACGGTCCATGCGCCGGTTGTCTTTTTCCTTTTTCACCTTGTAGTTTCGGAGGTACTCGATGTCGGCATCGATTTTGAACCGGACATCGGTGTCCCTGGTCCGCGCATGGACCCCTTCGTAAAGGGATATGGCCGTGGTGAAATCCCCCTTGCCGGCATATATCTCCGAATTTATGAGAGTTCTTTTATACACCCGCAGCCGCGATGAATCGCTGATGATGTCGTCGGCCAGGTAGGGGAGGCGGAACGTCTCGTCAGGCTCATTCACGTTGGGAACGGTCTGACGGTCCGATTTCCTGCGGTGCTTGAAAGCATCCTCGGGGAATTCCTCCTCGATTTCCCGGTCCGCGGCCCTTTTGCGGAACATCTGTTCCGGTGGCGTGGCAGTGCTGCCCCTGCCGGTGGTATCAGCCTCCTTTTCTCCGCCGAAGAGAGCCCAGATGAGGATGACGATAATGAGAAACAGTATGATTATTAAAAGGGTGTTCATATAGGGATTACCTGGAATTCCTCATTAAATATATATAAAATATCACATATTGACCATACAATTATGGGCACTGTATCGATGCCGCAAACCTGCCCGGAAGAATATGCCGGTCCTTCTATAATTCTCGGCATATTTATTCCATATTTACAGCATTTGTACCGGAGTGAAATCGGAAAACAAACTGAATCATATTACACTTGACGTTTTTATGATAATTCTATATCATTTGCTATAGACTATAGGTAGTAAAAAAAATAGTAGACAGGATTATCAGTACTTTCTACATACATTAGAAATTATTTCAGGGGGGCTGACTATGTCACAGGCTATTACGAAGGATATGACCTTCGGTGAACTTATCCAGAGATTTCCCAAGGCGGCGCCGGTTCTCGGCAGATACGGGCTTCACTGTATCGGATGCCATATCGGCGTCATGGAGACCATTGAGCAGGGCGTCAAGGCTCATGGTATGGATGATGATACCGTGGTAAAAATTATCAATGAACTGAATGAGAATGCGTAAAAGCATGACTGCGGCATTCTTTATAGGTAGGAAGAGGGAGGCCCGATGGGCCTCTTTTTTTTATATCGGGATAGTGATGTATATTGGCCGGAATCACCGGCCGGGTGATTGAGTGTTCCGACATGCCGGAACGGGGTGAGAATTGCGGCAGGGTCCCTCTGCCGGTGCGGGGAGGCCCGAGTGGGCCTTGGACTTTCCAGGAGGGGCGCGACGCGGCGCCCCTCCTGGACCACCCCCGGCCGGCTCACGGCATCCGTGCCTACGCCGGCACTTCCAACGTCGTGTTGGTCGCGCTCTCTCAAGCGCTGGCGGTGGCTAAGACACACTGTATCAGGTAACTCACTCTGAGCGGCCTGCGGAGGCACGTCGTGTGCCATCCTCAGCCGCATCCCAGGCGGAGAGCACATCCTTGTGCTCTCCGCCTTGAGGTTTTTGGAGCGGTAAATATTTATCTTCCTCGGGATATATATGTTTTCAAAGATCATATTTGAGCGCAAAAAATATTTGATTATAGCCCCTGCTGGGCCCCTTATTATTTAATACGATTGCAGCGTGATGAAATTGAATTTTTTTACGGGACTCAGACGGTTTTTTCAACATAAAAGGAGCAACGAAGGAACAACGGAGCATCAACGGAAGAAGAACGGCGAAGTATGGACGGTATTGCTGTCTCGTTAGATTGTTGTTATATAGCTGTTGTATGGGAAATTGCTGGATCTGCAGGAATTATTTTTAATAATTGAATGTGAGCATCGTATTTACTATCAGGGAGGTTGTTTTACCGGGTGCCGGAGTCAGGGGCTATTTTTCATGGGTACTGCTCTATAGTGATTGACTTTTTACGGTGATACCCGTGTTATAAATAACAGCGGGCGCGAAAATTTTTCAGAAATTGATTTGTTGAAATGGGAAGGACTGAAAAGCGTGGAGCAAAACACATGAAAGATCCGGATATTAGATGGCAACAACGTTTTCGTAACTTCGAAAAGGCATTTTTATTGCTGGAAGAGGCGGTGATCCTGAATAAGGAACGACCACTGACTGATCTTGAAAAGCAGGGGTTGATACAAAGATTTGAGTTCACCCATGAATTGGCATGGAAAGTTATAAAGGACTATTTTGAATATCAAGGGGATAGTTCCATTACGGGTTCCAGAGATGCCACAAGGGAGGCTTTTAATAAGGGGCTTGTTGAAAATGGTGAAGGCTGGATGGATATGTTGCAAAGTCGCAATAAGTCTTCACACACGTATAGCCAGGAAACGGCCGATGCAATAGCGGAAAAAATTATTCATGAGTACTATGACCTGTTCAATATGTTTAAAACTAAAATGGGAACTATGCCAACATGAAAAAGTATGGCCTGAAGCAGGAACATATCGACGCTATCTGCCGATGTTTTATCCCGTATCCCGCCATCGAACAGGTAATTTTATACGGCTCACGGGCGAAGGGCAACTTTAAAAACGGTTCGGATATTGATCTGGCTATTATCGGTGCAGATATGACATTTACGGATCTGCTCAACCTTGAAACCATGCTG
Organism: Spirochaetae bacterium HGW-Spirochaetae-1; assembly: GCA_002839375.1. Lineage (NCBI taxonomy): Bacteria > Pseudomonadati > Spirochaetota > Spirochaetae bacterium HGW-Spirochaetae-1. Next base: position 121,474 of record PGXY01000008.1, read on the forward strand.
GATGATTTACTCTTACCGTATAAAATCGATGTATCTCTGAAAAAGAATATTGATAATGCAGACCTTCTTGATCATATAGAGAGGGTGGGCAAACTTTTTTATCAACGCGATGCCGTTTCAGTTGTTAAAGAGACGGGCGGCAAATATCAATCCGAATAAAAATAATAACATGCACGTAGTAGAGAACGGTTTCAAACCGTTCTCTACTACGTGCATGTTATTTCCCCTTTAAGTGCCACTCACCAGCACCACCGTGGATAACTTCTTCACATAATACCGGTTCTCCGTCAGGGGCTCTTCCCTGCCGGCCCCGGCAATATCATGGGGCGCGGAAAGCGATGTATCCATGGCAATCTTCCATGGTGCGCCCGACGGGGCAGGGGGAATCTCGTAGAATTGGCTTTCATCCGAGGCGTTGAATATAAGATACAGGTCCGCATCGCAGGCCCCGTATTCGGTCTTGGCGTACTTGCCGCAGAGGAGCGCGGCTATGGTCCGGCTCTCCTCGGTCCAGTCGGGCTCATTGGATTTTACGCCGTGCCAGGTGATGTCCGGGACGGAAAATCCGTCGTGGGCGTTGCCGGAAAAAAATTCGCGTTTGCGCAGCAACGGGTGTTCCTTCCTGAATCGCATTATTTCCCGGGTAAAGCGGAATACCTCGTCGTTTTTGTCGCGGAAACTCCAGTCTATCCATGAGAGCTCATTGTCCTGGCAGTAGGTATTGTTGTTCCCCTGCTGGGTTCTGCGGAACTCGTCGCCGGCCAGGAGCATGGGGATGCCCTGGGAGAGAAAGAGCGTGGCCAGGAAGTTCTTTATCTGCCGCAGGCGCAGTTCCTCCACGTCGGGGTCCGAAGAGGGGCCTTCCACACCAAAATTGTCGCTCAGGTTGTAATTTTCTCCGTCGCGGTTTTCTTCTCCATTGGCCTCATTGTGCTTTTCGCGGTAGCTCACCAGGTCGTTCAGGGTGAAGCCGTCATGGCAGGTGATGAAGTTGATGCTGCGGCAGGGCCCCTTTTCGGATTTTTCGTAGAGATCCGAGCTCCCGCAGAGCCTCGTGGCGAAGGCCCCGACGCAGTTGGGATCGCCGCGCCAGAAACGGCGCACGTCGTCGCGGTACCGGCCGTTCCACTCCTGCCAGCGGCCGGGAAAGTCGCCGACCTGGTAGGCACCGGCGGCGTCCCAGGCCTCGGCGATGATCTTGGTATTCCGCAGAATGGGGTCCTCCTCAATGTGTTCAATAAGAGGGGGATTGCTCAGGATATTTCCGGCCTGGTCTCGCCCCAGTATGGAGGCCAGGTCAAAGCGGAACCCGTCGATGTTCATCTCCACGGCCCAGTACCGCAGGCAGTCCAGGATGAAGTTCCTTACCAGGGGGTGGTTGCAGTTGAAGGTATTGCCGCAGCCGGAGTAGTTCCTGTAAAGCTGCTTTTCGTCATCGAGCATGTAATAGATGCTGTTGTCGATACCCCTGAATGATATGGTGGGTCCCCGGTGGTCCCCTTCGGCCGTGTGGTTGAAGACCACGTCGAGTATGACTTCGATTCCGGCATCGTGCAGTGCCTTTACCATCTCCTTGAATTCCACGATCTGCAGGCCCATGGCCTCTGTCGAGGAGTAGGCCGCCTTGGGCGCAAAAAAGGCCATGGTGCTGTATCCCCAGTAGTTCCTCAGCCGTTCCCCTGTCTCGGGATTTACATTGATGTTCTCGAACCCGTCGAACTCCTGCACGGGAAGAAGTTCAACGGCAGTGACGCCCAGTTCTTTGAGGTAGGGAATTTTTTCCGTTATGCCCTTGTATGTGCCGGGATATTCCGTATCCGACGATGAATGAACGGTGAAGCCCCGGACATGCATCTCGTATATGATCGTATCGTGGGGCGGCGTGATGAGCTGACGGTCCTCGATGATGTTCTTGTTATCGATGACGATGCTCCGGGGCACATAATATACACTGTCCTCGTCGGAGATAGACAACTCCGGATTCTCCGTGTTGATATCGCATCCCCGTGCCTTAGTCAGGTCCCAGATGAAATTATCGGTGACGGCCCGGGCGTAGGGGTCCAGGAGCAGCTTGTTTTTGTTAAACCGGTGTCCCCGGAGGGGATCATGGGGCCCGTCGATCCGGTATCCGTACTGTTGTCCTTCCCGCAATCCTTCTATCCAGATATGCCATATATCGCCGGTCTTGTTCAGGAACGGATCAAGTTCGATTTCTATATACGGCGCTTTATGCTCCTTGCCGGAGAAGAGGACCAGTGTTACTGACGTGGCATTCCTGCTGAAAATTGAGAACTGAACGCCGTTCGAAACGGTATCGGCACCCAGGGGAAGGGGTGAGCCGGGGCTTGTTATTAATGTTGCTCGGTCCAACAGCATAGATTAATCCATCCCCGCCATTGCCGGGACTCAGGGCTTCACGCCCAGTAAATCAAGCATGAGGTCCTCCGATTCAGGGAGGCTCTCCTTTCTGCTACGCCGGGCATCCCCGGGATTTTTCTCCGGATTTCCGTCATGAACAGCGGCTGTAACGGTCAGTACCACTATATTCCTGGACGGGTCATTGCAGTAGACATAAATACTTTTATGCAACATGTTATCGCCGTGGCCTGTTTTTAGCGTAATCTCGATTTCCCCCCTGCCGCCGGCAGGGATTACACTCTCGGAAAGGAGAGTGCCGGTGCAGCCTCAACCGGCCCTGACTTTCTGTACTATCAGGGTTGCCTCTCCCGTGTTGGAAAATCCAAAGACATGGACCAGTTCGCTTTCGGGCTCAACTATGCCGAAATCATGGCTCGTCTGATCAAAATTAATTTTTGGTGTTCCTGCACAGGATACGAGAATCAATGCTGCTAAGATAAAAAAAAGTCTGTTCATCCCTGTATTACCTCTGATGCTCTATGATTTGCTGCAGCATGTTTCGCTGCAATCGGAACTGAAAGTATATTGTAATACAACAAGTCTAATACACCCTTTTAAAATCTGTCCAGACAATAATTAACCCCCATATTGAAAATATCATATTTTAACACAGGATTATAAAAAAATTACATGATCATGATTTTTTTTAATAAATGAATAAAATATATTAATGGGAATCCACTTTTGACCGATTATAGTAACGATTAATAATTATTTACACTCCTAATTATATTTACCAGGTTAAAGGCTTTTGCAGGACGCACCCCTGCAAAAGCTTTTTTTATTTGAAGAACATAAAATATTTCTCCATTCCGGGATAAAGGCTGTTCCGGCTGCGATAGATAAGGAAAAGAAATTATAAAGACGAACCCTGAAGTAGTAATTTTTTATCGGGCCGGTAACGATAATAGTAGTGAGAAGAGCCGATTTGATTTGGATGCGGGAAAATACCAAAACCGGTGATTGAATTGTGATCAATTTGACGGCACAGACAGGATCAGTAAATATGATATTCGTGATTCATGAAGTAAATCCTCAGGGGAGGCTCATAGAAAAGGCCTGTGAAATCCTTGAAGAGGGCGGGGTAATTATCTACCCCACGGACACGGTTTATGCCTATGGCTGTGATATCAAGAGCAAGCATGCCATTGAAAAGATTTATCACATAAAAAAAATTCCAAAGAAAAAACCCCTGAGCTTTATTTTTCCCGATATATCCAGTATTAACGAGTATGTGCGCAATATTTCAAATGATGCATTCAAAATAATGAAGAAGGCCTTCCCGGGGCCCTATACTTTCATTTTCCATGCTTCGAAACTGGTGCCGAGAATTGTGACAACGGAACAAAAAACGATTGGCGTAAGGATGCCTGATAATAATATTGCCCTTGAACTGGTCCGTACCCTGGGGAGACCGGTTTTGTCCACGAGTGTGAGCACCGGGACCGGGGAGTATATCGTCGATCCCCGTGACCTGGAAAAGGTTTACCGCAATGAAGTTGACCTGGTTATAGACGCGGGACCGAAGGTGTCGGACCCGTCGACGGTAGTGGATATGACCAGCGGATATCCCGTGGTCCTGAGAAAAGGCAAGGGTGAGCTCTTTTTTCTGTCATGAATGGATACGGGAATAAAAGAGGGAGGCGTACTCGCGGGTATGGCCCCCGGCGGATAAAGGACATCAAGAGTCCATTACGCGCTTTCGCCGCCCCCGAAGGGGGCTTGAATCCATTGTTCTGCGCAGCGAAGTATTTTTAAATGAATTGCCGGGCAGGTGATTCATCGACCCCTCACAGGGGTGGCGAAATAAAGTTTTTCACCGGTGAGATTGTGTTCGCCGGGGTCAAAGATCAGAAGTAGTTTTCAACACAATATTTACACAATAGAGAGAGGTTACGATGTCACCGGAAATAAGAAGTTTTTTACTCATGATGAAGGCCATTGCAATTATTCTGGCCATTGGAGCCGCTGTAGCGTTTATTTTTTATAATGTCAGGAAACGAGACCTCTTTGGCGGCTATATAGGCGGTTTAGTGGTGGGTGTTATCGGGGCGCTGGTGGGAGGTTTTCTTCTGGATTATCTCTTCTATGATATTATGGTGCAGCTTCTGGAGTTTTTTTCCCGCGGTGCGGGAGTCAATGTAATCGCCGGATTTATCGGGGCCTATGCCGCCCTCTATATCATGAACAGGCTGAATCACAACAAGGAAAGGAAGAAGTACTGATCAGTCCAGGGCCCTGCCCAGGGCTTCCATCAGTTCTGATATCTCCTTCCTGCTAAGATCGATGCCGGCGGTTCCTCCTCCCTCATGGGCCAGGGTAAGCCTGCATCCTTCATCTCCGCGTGTTACCGTGAATTTTTTTCCGCTCCCGAGGCATACCGATTCGGCCAGCCAGTCATCGGGATTGAACTGCGCCATCTGTATGAGAACTCCGAAGGCGTCCCGGGGATGTATGAAGAGTTCCTTCCACGCCGTTCCATAGGCATTATAACCGAAGTAGGGAATGTTGTTTATTTCCAGTATTTTCTTCGCCTCATCAATATCCCGCACCTGCATGGTGATATGATGAACCCCCCCCTGCCGGTCTTCCAGGAAGTTGTCAAGAAAGCTTCCTTCGCCCGTGGGCGTCAGCAGTTCCAGCCTGCTCAGGTCTCCCAGGGCGAAGTTCTGCCAGAGATATTTCATGCCACGGTCATCGGCATGGGACCCGGGGATAGCGCCCAGTATTTCTGTGAAGAAGCGGAGAGCCTTTTCATAGTCCCTGACGGCAATGGCTACGTGATCTATTCTCAGTATCATGGAAGGCGTCCTCCTGTGTGTCGGCAAGGTTTTTATCGTCAGGCCAGGGCCTGGGCCAGAAGCGTCAGGGGATGTACTACCCGGTACGGTGTGAAGTTCTCAATCTGCCACTTGCAGGTAACGCAGTCGGTGACCACTATCTCCGGATTGGCATGGTCTATCCTCCTGAAGAGGTCCGAGCCGACATCCTTCGATATCCTGAAATATTCACTTTTAAATCCGTAGGTGCCCGAAAGGCCGCAGCACTCCGAATTGAGGATGACCAGGTCAAGACCGGGAATGCGTTTCAGCACATCAATGGTATAGAGGACACCGCCCGTTCGTTCCAGGTGGCAGGGTGAGTGATAGGCGGCGCGTACATGCACCGGGTTCATCCGCGGTATATGTCCCTGTTCGAACCTGCTGCTTAGAAATTTTGTGATATATTCAATGTTGTCGTAAATGGCATCATTGTTCATTTTAAGGAAATTCCTGTACTCATATTTCAGGGCGTAGGTTCCGCTGGAACAGGTCTGAATTATTTTCTGGTTGCGTACGGAAATGGCCGCACCCAGGGAATTGATGTTAAACTGTGCATTTTTCCTGGCCCGTTTTACATCGCCGTTGGCGATGGCCGGTACACCGCAGCATTTCTGCCGGGGGACGTTTACACCGATGTTCATGGCATTGAGAACGCGGATGAGGTCTTTTCCCAGGTCATGGTCCATGTTGTTGACGCTGCAGCCGTGAAAGTATACGACCTGTTCGGGGTAGAGGCTCTGTTCCGGCGCTTCCTTTTCGAACCATTTTCTGAAGGAGCTGCTCTGGAAGCGGGGGAAGGTTCGTCCCGAGGCGATGCCCAGGATTTTATCCATGACGAACTTTACCAGTGTCAGGCTCATGAAGTAATTCACGATAACGCTGAAGGGCGACAGAAATTTACCCATGAGGTCCATGCGGCTCAGCAGAAAGTTTCTGAGATTAAAATGGTGTTTTCCGTAATTCCATTTTGCCTCCTGGATTATATCGGCTATTTTCACATCCGAGGGGCAGGCGGTTTCGCAGCGTTTGCAGTTGGTGCAGTATTTCAGTGAGGAATCAACCAGGGCAGGGTTCTTGATCCGCAGGCGTTCCGCGTCGGGACCTGACTGCTTGGGGCCCGGGAAGAGATGTGTGGCTTTTGCCACGGGACAGTAGACGGTGCAGACCGTGCATTTAATGCAGTGGTCGAAGCTTATATTCTCAAGTTTTATCATTGTCCGTAAATCCTGTTCTGCTCGTCTGCCGCGGCCCGACAGGCCGCTAGCTCCTGCATTCTTTGATTATTTTCAGCGCTGCCTGGTATCCCGTTGATATGGCCACGCCGCCGCCCGAACCCTCCCTGATGGGATTATATCCCGCCAGGAGAGCCCCGGCGCAGAAGAGGTTCTTAACCGTTTTCCCGTTTTCGTCAAGGGGGTTCAGTGATTTATTTGTCTCCACACCGTATTCAAGAAAGCGGTGGCCCTTTTTATCAAAGAAATCTTTCGAGTACCATTTATTCCGTGCTTCGGGCTTTGAGAATTTCAGGCGGAAGACCGGCTCCTCCATATGGTTGAAACCGCTCCTCAGGCCGCCGCTGAAAAAGCTGCCCGTGGAAAGAAGATATGTCCGTGCCCGATATTTTGTATCACCGTAGTTTTCCGTAAATACATGACTGACCCTGTTTTCATCGATGACGCCCGATACGACCTTGCTGCTGGCCGAGTATTCACCGCCATGGGCGGCGAAGCGGCTGCGCAGCGCAGTGTCCAGGCGCATGCCCAGCAGGGAAGGCGGCAGGGTGGGGACCTCGTAAATGATCAGGCCGGTCATCTCCTGGAGCCTCCGGTGAATGTGGGTTGAATTGGTTATCCCGATGAAGGCCGGGAGCCCCACGATCTCGGCGTTTCCGGCCTGTTTTTTTATCTCATCGGCAAGACGGGGAAGGTATTTCTCCGTTTCGAATACCCGCGCCAGGTCAATGGACCTGAACTCGTGGAGGTTTTTTTCGGTCCTGAGGTAGTGAGGCATTGTTATTTTACCGCCGATGATTTCAATGTCCCTGAACATGGGATGCTTTTTCAGGTTCTCAATTCCCAGGGCTGAGTAGTAATCCCTGAAACCATCAAACTCAAGTACGGCTATCTTGCCCTTCCGCTCAAAGGCCTCCTTGATCTTTTTGCTGAAAACGCTGGCCTGTGATAAATATGTGGGTTTGAGCGTGCCAAGGGCCGTTATATGAAAATGGTTGTTGTTGCCGTTGTTGTAAAGATTCAGGTTTTCCCGCTGGACTTCTTCTGTAAAGAAATCCATGGCCTCGTGGATGACTTTTGTTCCCGTTTTGACATAGGGATGGTCGCCGCCGCCCGATATGAAGTCTTTCAAAAATTCGAAGGGATCGGTAATGATCCTGCCCCTCTGGTTGTATCCGAAAAGGTCGATCGAGCCCGATGAGAAATGAAGCGCGCTCATACCTCCCGAGAGAATAACCGTTCTCAGTCCTTCTTTTGCGCATTTTATGCCGCAGGTGAGGCCTGCCAGTCCGCCCCCGATTATAATACAGTCATAGCTCACGGCTGTTTATTTCCCTCTTCTGTGTCTTTGTTATCATTGCTGTCGTTTTCCCCGTCTTCGGCAGTGAAATCGATGTCACCGAGACCGAAAAGGCCCTGGTAAATCCAGTATGTAAACTCCGATTCGCGGAGACCGTCGCCCCAGAGTACCGGTTTAATGCCCTTCCACCGTTCGTCGAGGAAATCTTTCAGGAGCCTGGCCGATTCCAGGGGCGATGAGCCGCCGTATTCGTGAAAGAGTCCTGCTGCGCGGTAGGCGCACAATTCTCCCTGGCATGGTCCCATGCCGATACGTGTTCTTCTTCTCAGGTCTACGATGTTCTGGACATTCAGGTTCTGCAGGGCATAGGCCACTTCACCCTCGGTAACCATTTCGCATTCACAGATCAGCCGGTAGTTTCTCCTGTCCTTCTTCAGTATGCCGTGCACCCTCTGGCCGTGGCGGTAAAGGGTCGATCCTACAACCGAGTCGGGAATGCCGGTGAAGACCTTCATGGTTTTTTTATGCTGCGCCTTTTTTTCCGAACCGGGCAGGGGAACCTTGTGGGTCGTACATTTTTTCTTAACAGACAGTTTTTTGCATACCAGGTCCGAGGCCATCTCGGCCATGAGACGGTAGGTCATGAGCTTGCCGCCGGCGATGGTGATAAATCCGTCCATGCCGTCGCGCTCCCGGTGGTCCACCAGGACAATGCCGCGGCTGATATCCCGGCCGGTAATTTCTCCCGACAGCGCCACCAGGGGGCGTACCCCACAGTAGGCGCGGAGGGACCTGGTCTTTTTGATGTTGGGAATCAGTTTTTCGCCGTCCTCGAGCAGCACGTTTATCTCGTCGTCATCGACGGTAAGTTCCTCGATCTTTGAATAGTCTATTTTTCTGGAAGTCGTCCCTATCAGCGAAACGGTGTCTCCCGGAACGACGATATCGCCGTCTGCCGGGGGGCGGCACCGGTTGACCACAACGCGGTTGGTCCGGTAGTCTATGATGAGCATGGACCCCTTGGAGGGGAACATCTTCAGTTCAATACCGGCCATGGAGCAGATTTGCTGTCCCCATACGCCCGAGGCGTTTATTATTATCTCACCGTGTATTTCACAGGGTTCGCCCCGTGTGTTCATACACCTGACTCCCGTGGCCCTGCCTCCCTGTGTAATAACGCCTGTGACGGCCGTATGGGTCAGGATTACGGCTCCCCTCTCACGGGCATCCAGCATATTCGAGGCTGAAAGGCGGAAAGGGTCGATGGTTCCGTCGGGAACCTTTATAACGGACATGGCATAGGGCGTCAGGTTCGGTTCAATTTCCAGTGCCTGGAGCGCGGTGATTTCTTCGGTCTTGATGCCGGCAAATTTACATCCCTGCAGAAGTTTGGTATGGTAGGTTGGATCATCCTCGGGAAGCGTGACAAAAAGACCGCCCGTCTCCTCGATGCAGTGCCGGGCAATGGTCTTCAGTATCTGATTTTCTTCGATGCATTCCCGGGCCGATTCCAGGTCATTTACGGCGTACCGGGCACCTGAATGCAACAGTCCGTGGTTTCTGCCCGTGGTGCCTGCGGCGATATCATCCTTTTCCACGAGAACGCACCTTATTCCTCTCATGGAAAGGTCCCTGGCTATTCCCGCTCCTGTGGCGCCTCCGCCGATTATTATGGCATCAGTTGTGTATTGTTTCATTTTTTACAATTTATCATGTATATTTCAGGTATATGTTTGCAGTGATCAGAATATCCAAATCCATGCATGTCGCCGCGAACATCATTGTCAATTCATAATTCATAAAAGTAGTATACAGTTGCCGTTTAATGTCCTCATTTTCCACACCGTGACGGAAAATGGCCTCATATTCCAATATGTAATTGTTATGGAAATGATTTGACATTTATTGTACAGTATAAAAATGAACAGTGTCAAATAATTTTCCTTTAATTAAAGTGAAGAATTTGACATAATAAGAGAACATTTTTAAAGTGATTTACTTTGCAGCTGTTTTTTTTACTATTTGATGAAAGGTTTGTACCGTACGGCGCCATGAATAAAAGGAATAATAAGAATATCACCGGTGAAAACACGCCTGGACAGCCCAGTGACACGAATCATGCCGGCATCCTGGAGAGGATAAACGGTGTGGAAGACCTGCGGAAGCTGAAGGGATCGGACCTGGATCTCCTGGCAGACGATGTGAGAAAATACATAATTGAAACAATTTCCAACACGGGAGGGCATCTTTCCTCCTCGCTTGGCGTAGTCGAACTTTCAATCGCCCTGCACTATACGTTTAATACGCCCATGGACAAGATTATCTGGGATGTGGGGCATCAGGCCTATACGCACAAGATTCTGACCGGCCGGAAGGAAGCCTTTAAAACCATAAGAAAGTTCGGGGGACTGAGCGGTTTCCCGAAGATGAGTGAATCGGATTTTGATCCCTATAATGTGGGCCACAGCAGCACAAGCCTGTCGCTGGCAATCGGCGAGGCCGTGGGCCGGGACATGAAGGGGGCCAATTACAAGGTCGTGGCCGTCATCGGTGACGGATCCATGACGGCAGGGATGGCCTTTGAGGCTCTGAACCAGATAGGCCAACTGAACAATGATATCATCATCATCCTGAACGACAATGAACATTCCATTTCAAAAAACGTCGGCGCCCTTTCCACGTATCTTACCCGCCTTATCTCCGGTACCTACTATAACCGATTCAGGCGGGCCACCATGGAGTTTGTCAGGAAAATACCCCGTATCGGCGAGCCCCTGTATGATTTTCTGTATAAGATGTTCAGCAGCTTCAAGGGACTTCTGGTTCCCGCCAATCTCTTTCGCGACCTGGGCCTCCGTTATTTTGGACCCGTTGACGGTCATAATATCAATGAGCTCTGCACTCTTTTCGAGAGGGTCAGGAAAATAAATTACGGACCGAAACTCATCCATGTCCTGACACAGAAGGGGAAGGGGTACCGTCCGGCCGAAATGGACCCTGCGCGGTTTCACGGTACAGGCCCCTTTGACAGGGCCACGGGCATCTGTCCGGGAGGCGGAGGCGGAGAGACCTATTCAGCCATTGCCGGCAAGACCATCGCAAATCTGGCCTGCAAAGATGAGAAAATCGTGGCCATCACGGCTGCCATGAAGCTGGGAACGGGCCTGAATGAGTTTGAACTGTGTGCCCCGGAACGGTTTTTTGATGTGGGCATAGCAGAACAGCATGCCGTGACCTTTGCCGGCGCCCTGGCGCGCACGGGCATGAAGCCCTTTGTGGCAATCTATTCCACTTTTCTCCAGAGAGCCGCGGACCAGCTCATCCATGACATAGGCATCATGAATCTGCCCGTGCGCTTTCTTATAGACAGGGCCGGCATTGTTGGTGACGACGGAGAAACTCATCACGGTCTTTTTGATATTGCCATCATAAAGAATATTCCCAATTTTATCTTCCTGGCCCCTTCCGACGGAGAAGAACTGAGGGACATGATACATTACGCCGCTTCCCATGATACGGGGCCCGTGGCCATCCGTTTTCCCAGGGGTAAGGCGGACTGCGGGGAATTTTCCTATGAGACGGCCCGTGATTTTCGTCCGGGACGGATAAAAAGGCTCAGCAGGGGAAAGGACTGTGCCATTTTTGCCGTGGGAGATATGGTGCATGTGGCCGGAGAAGTACGGGATATCCTGAAGAAAGAGGGCGTTGATATCTCCGTTGTGAACGTTCTTTCCATCAAACCCCTGGATATTTCGGGGATCGAACGTGTAATCGGCGAGACCCGGTGCTTCATCACCATGGAGAACGGAATCCGTTCGGGCGGTTTTGGCGAATATCTGCTTGGCGGCATAGACCGGAAGCTTTGCAGCAAATTTCTCTTTCCAGCCGCATTTCCCGATGAGTTTATCACCCATGGCTCCCTTCCGGATCTCTTTAAGCTCTATGGCCTTGACGCCCGGTCCATTGCCGGTAAAATTCTGAAGGCCTGGAAGCGGTTCTGAAAAACAACTGAATAATGAACAGAAAAAAAATCCGACTTGATGTGCACCTGGCCGAAACAGGGCTGTCCCAGTCAAGGGAAAGGGCCAAAAAGGAGATCCTGGCCGGATGGGTAAGGGTCAACGGTGAAACCGTGCGGGAGCCTTCCCGTACCGTATACGACGATGTCGTGGTCACCGTGGAGCGTCCCGGCGGTCTCTATGTGAGCAGGGGAGGGGAGAAGCTGGCCCGTGCCCTGGAGGAATTTCATATCGATGTGAAGGAACGGGTCGTTGTAGATCTGGGCGCCTCGACCGGCGGGTTTACCGATTGTCTCCTCAAGGCCGGGGCACGACGTGTTTTTGCCGTGGATGTGGGATACGGCCAGCTTGATTATTCTCTCCGTCATGACAGCAGGGTTTTTGTCATGGAGAGAACCCATGTGAAATCCCTCACGCCCGGGGTTTTTGACGAGAGGCCTGATTTTTTTACCGCCGATCTCTCCTTCATCTCCATCGTGAAAGTCATTCCCGTTGTGAAGGACGTGCTTGCCCCCATTGAGGGGATTATCCTGGTGAAACCCCAGTTCGAGGCCGAGCCGGGCGAGCACAAGAAGGGAGTGGTGAGAAAAGAGGATATCCATGAAAGAATTCTCATCCGTGTGCTTCTTTCCCTGGCCTCGCTGGGAGCAGATATCCGCGGTCTCTGCCATTCGCCGATTAAGGGACCGGCGGGGAATATAGAATTTCTGCTCCACGTTTTTATCGACGGGAACGCTCCCCTCGCCGAAGGGGATGATATGAGACTGACAGTGCTGGTTCATGAGGCCGTGACGCGGGCTCATGGCGATCTCAATCCCGCACCCTGATTTTTCCGCCATTTTTTTATATTCTTGCCCCTTTATTGGCCCGGTGAGGTAAATATGTGTTGACCATATTTTTATTATTTATAAAAATATTAATGGATTATTTATGTTCTGTGTCAATTTTACCACAGTGAGGCATTTTTAAAACAGGTAAGGTAAGGTAATGACGAAACTAAAAATAACAGTGGTAAGTATGGGCCTTGTTATGATGCTTCTGCCCTCGATGCTTTTCGCCTTCGACCCTGCTCATATAATTGCCTACCCGGTTCCTTTTAATCCCAAACAGGGTGTTAAATTTATTACTATTGAATATGATCAGTCAAAAGGAGCGGAAGTTTATGAAAAGATGGTTGTTGAGGTTTTTGATATTAACGGCGATTCAGTAAGGAAAATTGAAAAAATAGGTGCACCAACCGTAGCTGCAGTAATTTGGAATGGTCGTAATGATCGGGGCAACCTTGTAAAACCGGGATTATATATCATCAAAGTAACCGTGGAAAATGAGACTCTTGGCGAGTATGGGAAAAAACTCATCAGGGTCCTGATAAAGTACTGATATGAAAAATATTAACATAAATAAATCTCTTCTTTTCTTCCTGGTGACGATAATTGTATGTAGCGCCTCAGGGGTATTTGCCGCCGGTGCCGGCAGCAGGGCCTCTTTTACACGGGGAGGCTGGGTTGGCGCCCGTTATGTAGCCATGGGCATGACCGGCGTGGTTACCGCCGACGATGTGTATGCCCTGTACTGGAATCCCGCCGGCCTGAATGAACTCAAGGGGAAAAACAGGCTCACGGCCGATGAAGTACTGGAGAAGGCCCGCAAGGGCAATCCCGACGATATAAGTGAGAACGATCTGCTGAATTTTTCACAGGATCAGGCCCAGGATAATGTGGTTCATGTGGCTGTTTCCGGCGCCATGCTGGATGTGGAGAGAAACGCCCTTTTTTCCGGCGTGGCCTTCAATATGCTGGGGGGTATCGCCGGTATCGGGTTGTATAATATCATGTCCCTGGGAATTGAAGAGCGTGACGAAACGGGGGCTCTCCTGGGAGAGACTCATTATACGGCCGGTATGATCAACCTGTCCTATGCCCGGTCCCTGGGTGTGGCTAATTTCGGGGCCACGGTAAAGGGGCTCTATGAAAGAATTGCCGACGTGAATTACATCGGCGGCGGTGTGGATATGGGTGTTCAGGTTTTTGTGCTCCCCTTTGTAAAGGTGGGATTTGCCGTTCATGATCTGGGCACGGGGCTCATTCCAGCCGGGGATCAGGAAGGCATTGAAACCAGGTATGACCTGGCCAGCCCCATGCTGAGGCTCGGGGTTGCCGTCATCAGCGATGCCGGTCTTACCTTTGCCATCAGTCTGTCCAAGAAACTGGAGCAGGATGACTATGCCTTCAGCGGGGGAGTGCAGTATGACCTGGCTAAATATATCTCGCTGTATCTGGGCGTAAACGATTCCAACTTTGCCGCGGGGATTACTACCAGGTTTCTCAACACTACCCTGTCTTATGCGCTGACCTTTGATAATGTGGACAATGGCGTGAACAATATAGTATCGCTTTCGCTTTTATTTTAAGCTGCCCAGGAGAGCCTGTCGGGAATGGCAATGGAACGGACTTCAGTACGGATAATGGGAATACTCAATGTGACCCCCGATTCCTTTTACGACGGCGGCCGTTTTGCCGATCGGGAATCGGCCTTTCGCCGTGGACTGGAGCTGGCGGCCCAGGGCGCCGATATTATTGATATCGGCGGTGAATCCACGAGGCCCGGGTCAGAACCCGTTTCCGAACAGGAGGAAATGGACAGGGTCCTTCCCGTTATCGAGGCCGTTAAAAGGGAGATCGCGGTCCCCCTGTCAATCGATACGACGAAAGCTGGGGTTGCCGAAGAAGCACTGAAGGCCGGCGCTGAAATGATCAATGATATAAGCGGCCTTACCTTTGATGCCGAAATGGCTGCCGTGGCAGCCCGATACGGAGCCTCCCTTGTCCTGATGCACATGCAGGGGCGGCCCGGCACCATGCAGGATCATCCCCGGTATGATGATCTCGTCGGTGAGATCATGGATTTTCTCGGCGCCGCGGCACAGGCAGCCCTGGACAGGGGCGTTTCCCGGGACCGGATTATACTTGATCCGGGCATCGGATTTGGAAAGACCCTGGAGGATAATTACCGTATCATCAACCGGATTGGAGAATTTTGTACATTGGGCTATCCGGTACTGGTGGGGCTTTCCCGGAAGAGTCTTATCGGAAAACTCTATAGCGAAAATGAAGACCGGCTTCCGGCAACCATTGCCCTGAATATGACTGCGGTCCGGAACGGAGCCGATATCATCAGGGTTCATGATGTAAGGGAGCACAGGCTGGCTCTCATGAGTATTGAAAAATTAAAACAGGTATCATAATCAGATTATTATCATGACGGGATTTTTCGAAAAAATATTATACATAATTTCCAACCTGTGGGAATACCTGCGGCATTTTGTTGATATTGCCATTGTGGCCCTCATATTCTACTGGGTATATACCTTTCTCAGCAGGACAAGGGCCATACAGCTTCTTAAGGGCTTTATCGTTATATTTATTGTTGCCATTCTTTCCGGGCTACTCAGGCTTAATACCCTGGACTGGATAATCAAGAACATAACCTCGTCGTTGATTATTACCGTGGTCATACTCTTTCAGCCGGAACTCAGGCGGATTATTACGCAGTTTGGACAGCGGAACTGGATCGGTACAGATCTTGTGAAAGAGACGTTTTCTCTTGACGAGCTGGTCAATGCCCTTTTTTCCATGGCCCAGGAAAGGGTGGGCTCGCTCATCGTCATCGAGAGAAACACGGGCCTGAAGGCCTATGCCGAGTCAGGGGTCGCTGTTGATGCCAGCATCTCCGAGGAATTCATCAGGACAATATTTTTTCCTCTTACCCCGCTTCACGACGGGGCTATCATCCTTCAGGATGGCAGAATTGCGGCAGCTGCCTGTTACCTGCCTCTCAGCGATTCGAAGCAGCTGAAGAAGCAGCATGGGGCGCGGCATCGGGCCGCACTGGGAATTGCCGAGGAAACGGACGCCCTGGTGCTTGTTACCTCGGAGGAAACGGGGACCATCTCCATTATGGTAAACGGTAAAATGTATTCCCGCATCAAGGAAACGGACATTAAGAACATGATACTCTTCTATATGAATCCAAAAACCTCGTATGAGGAGTACAAGACTCAATGATGAAATTTTTTGATGATATTATCAGCAAGGGCCGCCATGGGAATATGATACCCAGGGTTATAAGCATACTTCTGGCCGTCGTTCTCTGGGCCTATGTTTCGGAAAGCAAGGTCGGTGAACTGAATTTCAAGATACCCGTTACCTATAAAAATCTTCCTGCAAATATGACTGTTTCATTCATTTCACACAAAAATGTAATCGCATCGCTTCAGGGTAAAAACGAGTATCTTAAAAGTGTTCAATTGAAAAATATACAAGCCGTGGTTGATCTGAAGAATCCTCGAGTCGGATCTCTTAAAAAATATAAAATCCAGCTTCAGAAAACTGAAATTCCCGAGGATATCACCGTTGAACTTGATTCCAAGACCGTGGAAGCCGTTGTGGAACTGCTTGTTTTTAAGAAACTCAAGGTGGTGCCCAGGATTACCGGCGAGATCGACAAAGAATATTTCGTGGGCAGTATAAAGATCGAACCTGAATATATCCTTGCCGAGGGGCCCCAGTCGGTTGTGGACAGCCTGAATTATATCAATACGGAGGATATTGATATCAGCGGACTGAAAGAAGACGTAATCCGGGATGTGGAGCTGAAAAAGGACAATTTTACGAACCTGAATTTAAGTGAAACAAATGTCAATGTTGTTGTTCCCATAACGATGTATGGAAGTCTGCACAGGCTCGATGTTCCTGTTGTGGCCAAGAATGGGGATGGGAATTTTACCTTTAAATTCGTGGAACCCGTTATAAAAATTTATTATAAATCCGTGGGAACCGCTCGCTTTGCTCCCGGGGACATTGATGTATCCGTTGATATCACTTCTCTAAAGCTGAATGTATTGATGAAGAATAGAGATAAGATGGAATTGCAGATGCCGGTTAAAATAAATGTGAAGCCGGGAATGGAAGGAAAGGGAAAGCTGGAAATAGTATCAGTTATCCCTGAAACGGTGAAACTCTCTATTGTGCGCAGGCCGTAGGCACGGCTTCCGGGACCGGAAGCGAATCACCGGCTGAATGAATTGATGCAAAGGTCAGGATGCGATGACAGGAATTAAATTATGTATAAACGTCGATCACATTGCCACGGTGAGGCAGGCAAGGGGCGGTACAGAGCCTGATCCCGTGGAAGGAGCCCGTATCTGCGAGGAAAACGGCGCTCACGGTATTACGGTTCATCTCCGTGAAGACCGAAGGCATATTCAGGATATTGATGTCATCGCCCTCCGTGATGTCGTGGTGGGAAAATTCAATCTTGAGATGGCCCTTTCCAATGATATAATCGCCGTGGCGAAACGTATCGTTCCGGCACAGATAACCCTGGTGCCGGAGAAGAGACAGGAGCTGACCACCGAAGGTGGACTGGATGTCCGGGGCAATAAAGAGAAAATACGTTCCATCGTTGAACAGTTTCATGATCTCGGTGTTGAAATATCACTCTTTGTCGAGCCCGATATTGATGTTGTGGAGATATCAAGGGAAACGGGGGCAGATTTTATAGAAATACATACAGGTTCCTACTGCGATGCCCGTGATGAGGCTGTTGTGCAGAGAGAGCTCGCGAGGATATTAAATGCCGCGGACCATGCTGCCAGGGTGGGAATCAGGGTCAATGCCGGCCATGGATTGAATTATCGCAACCTGGAGCCCGTTCTCCGCGCGGCTTCTCTGGAAGAACTCAATATCGGCCATTCCATAATATCCCGGTCGATATTTGTCGGTCTACCCACTGCAGTCCGGGAAATGATGGACGTTATTGTGGCCCATGAGGCGAAATTAAAAGTGTGACGATAATTAGGATGGTATGATTGTATGAGCTTTATTAAAATGCTGTTTCTGATGCTGTTTATTTACCTGACATATAAGCTTCTTAAGTTAGTTATGCAGATGAAGAAAAATATTGCTGCGTACCAGAAGAGGATGGAAAGCCAGCGCAGAGAAGCAATGAACAGGACTGACCGTACACGGAAGGATGAAAATGTCATCGAGCTCGATAAAAACCAGTACAAGGTTGAATAAGTGACGGTATATTCGGGATGATACTATTAAAAACGTGTATTGGTGAGTAGGACCATGACTGGTCGGTTGTTAAAATATATTATGCTGCCGATGTTTTTTCTCGGCATGATCACAAGTCTTTCCTGCGGAAGAATTGATGGTGAATTCGCTGTCAAGCGCTCCCAGGACGAGGTATATCACCGCATTACTAAACCGCTGGAATTCAGTTCCGACGAAGAGGCAAAATGGGCATTTGTAACTAAAAAAACCAGGAAACGCCGTGACCTGGGCATCGCTGTCCTTAAAAAGGAGCTTGGCTGGATTGAGGTCAAGACGTGGTCTGACTATATCGATATTGAAAAACCCGTCATCCATGGAGAAATAAGGGACTATCCACCCGGCGATTACCGCATAATGATTCTGGACTTTAAAAGAAATAACAGGATAGTGGGCACCATCGATTTCCTGGTTTATCCACTGCAAGAAGACTGATCGGCCCCGCATTTTTCACTTGACACTAATATATAACAGCAACTACAATAGTTATAAGTTTGTACTATTTTAAGACCAGTTCCATACTATATATATATGATCCTTGCTAAAACATCCCAGCTTTCAAATCAGGTCCAGAAAGGTGAACCGGTACGGTTGAGCTTTCATTATAACAGCAAAGTTATAAATAAATTTGTCAATTCCCTCTTTACCAAGGTTCTATCACAGAATGATATGGCTTACCTCCAGGGGATGGTTGAAACCATTCTGCGCGAAATGATCGTCAATGCCGTTAAGGCCAACACGAAGCGTGTATTCTTTAAAATGCGAAACCTGAATATTGCCGACGAAGGCCATTACCGGGAGGGAATGGAAGACTTTAAGACATATCTCATAAGTGAAATAAATCAGCTGCCGGTGATTTTAAAGAAGAACGGTTACAAGGTCGAGCTTTTCCTGAAAAAAAGCGATAAGGGATTCCGCGTTATGGTCCAGAATAATGCGGCCCTGCTTCCTTTCGAGGAACAGCGGATACGGTTCAGGATAGAGAAGGCGAAGACCTACGGTGATTTTTCCGAAATATATATGGATATTGCCGATGACCAGGAGGGGGAAGGGCTTGGTATCCCCCTGACCATGCTGTTTCTGCGTAACTCGGGCATAGGCGAGGATTCATTTTCAATCGTTTCTAACGGGGAAATAACCCAGTCAGCCTTCACCATTCCGCTGAAGCTGCAGCCCGCCGAGGTTACCGGTTCAATTCAGCAGCAGATCATCGACGAGGTGAGGGACCTGCCCACATTCCCGGAGCATGTTCTGGAAATGCAGGCCCTGTGCAGGAAGAAGGACGTTACCATCACGGAGCTGGCCAATAAAATTTCCATTGATCTCTCCCTGACTGCCGCAGTCATGAAACTTTCCAACTCTGCCGGTTTTGTGACCTCGCGCCGTATCGATACTATACGGGAGGCCGTAAAGGTGATCGGGCTGAAAAACCTGAATGCCATCCTGGTAGCATCGGCGACGAGGAAGATCATGGACGAGCGTTTTTCATCTTTCAGGGATGTGTGGAACCATTGTAATAAAACGGCCTTCTATGCCAGGCTCGTGGCGCAGAGATCCGGGCTTAATGCCGTCACTGACATGGTGTTCCTTGCCGGCCTTCTCCACGATCTGGGTAAGATTATTCTCCTGTCCACCAATGCGGACCTGGCTGATAAGATCGAGAACCTGGTGGTGAAAAGGCAGGTCCGGACATCGACAGTACTGGAGGAGGTCTCCATGGGGATCAGCCACTCCACCATCGGGCGCATGATTGCCGAGAAGTGGAACTTTCCCGAATATATCACCGAGGCCATCACCTATCACCACGCGCCGCTTAATGCAGGGGATAAGTATCGCGATATAGTCTTCATCATCTACCTTGCGAACAAGCTCTGCCTTATCGAAGATAATAAATTTGATTTCAATTACCTGGAAGATGAGGTGCTGCAGCGTTTCAATCTCATGGATGAGAATGAGTTCAATCGTTTTCACCGGTCCCTGGAAGAAAAGTTCGAGCAGCAATCGGCCCTGTGATCCCTTCCTGACCAACAGCAATGATTATGGTCCTGTCGTTGTTTATGCCTGGTATACTTCTGCAACATGCAATAACTTCTGATAAAAATTACTTTTACGCATACATAAACTATGTCTGGAATTTTATCAGAAGATATTGCGGGGATGGTACGTAATGCGGTAAAATATTAGCGGAGGAGGGACTCGAACCCCCCACACCACGGATATGAGCCGTGTGCTCTAACCTACTGAGCTACTCCGCCATAATCAATTAGCGCGGGCAGGATTTGAACCTGCGACCTTTGGGTTATGAGCCCAACGAGCTACCAACTGCTCCACCGCGCGATCTAGGCGACAACGTATAAAACTATGCCATCAGTGTCAATCTTTTTTAATGAACTAAAATAAAAAGGGATATTATTAAAATTTTTGTACAAATAATACTATGTTTTTATCATTCCGCTGCTGATACTGGAAAAATTATTGACCTCCTATTATTAATAGTAATACATAATTTAGCAGGTATCCCGAAATTTCATGCGCAAAGAAGAAAATAAAATGTTTAATCCATTGAAATATTTTAGAAACCGCCGGGTTGGTCTTGCCCTGGGGAGCGGCGGCTCCAAGGGAGTGGCTCATATAGCCGTGATAGAATACCTTCGGAATATGGGCATACCCATTCATATGATCTCCGGTTCCAGTATCGGGGCCGTTGTGGGGGCGTTATACGCCACGGGCAGCCTGGATAAATTCAAGGAGGACCTGCTGCGTAAAACGAAACGTGATTTCTACGGACTGGTGGACCCGGTGTTTCCCCGATCCGGACTCGTGCAGGGCAGGGGGTTCATCAATTATCTTGCGGAATATATTCCCTCTGCAACGAATATCGAGGATCTCTCCATTCCCCTGGGAGTGGTGGCCACGGATTTTTCCAATGGAAAGAGCGTTGTCTTCAGGAGCGGAAATCTTCTCGAGGCGCTTCGGGCCAGTATTTCAATCCCCGGTGTCCTGGTGCCGGTCAGGTACGAAGGGACATGGCTGATGGACGGAGGGGTAGCCAATCCGCTTCCTGTCAATGTAGTGAAAAACATGGGAGCGGGCATTACCATCGCGGTAAACCTTCATCCACGGTTGAATAAACCCGTCATGAAAAGTTACCTGCGTGACAGCGTGGACAGGGGAGGTGTTGTCATCGATTCCGGCGGCATCATCAATGAAGGTGATGGTGAACTGAAGACGGATAAGGCCGGGCAGGCAGGCTGGCTGAAGTCCGTGGAACAGTGGCTTGGCCTGAATAAGAAGCAGAAGGAATCACCGCTGCCCAATATCGTCGAGACTATCACGCAGGCCATCGATATCATGGAATTTGTCAATACGGCCCTGGTTCTGGAATTCTACAAGCCGTCGGTTCTCATCGAGCCGAATCTTGTGGACGTTTCTTCCCTTGATTTTTCCGATGTTTCCCGTCTACTCACGGAAGGGTATCACGCCTGCACGCGGTCCAGGAAGGCCCTGGTACGCAAAGTGAAGATATGGGTGTGACCCGGCCCCCGGCGGATGAAACCGCTCTGTACCAGATAACTGGTTTTCGCCGCCCCCTGAGGGGGCCCAGAAATTGTTGACAACTGGACGATAATGATACAAACCCCTTCCAGGGGTGGCGGATATGGATGATTAAGGAGAACATGTATATCTGCCGGGGTTTAAAGGTTTTTAGAGTCGAGAGCTGTCAAAAACTTACGCCTTGTGTCTCTGTGGTGATCTTGAAAAGATTGAAAAAAGTCATGGTATAAGGATAAATATGGATTCGGTAAAAAAACGATATGACGAGCTCTTTGAGCTGCTGACGAAATATAATCATTACTACTATGAGCTGGACCAGCCGCTCGTGGATGATGCCGAATATGACCGGCTTATGCAGGAGCTGATGGAAATCGAGAAAAGGCATCCCGGTCTGAAAAAGAAGGATTCTCCATCGCAGCGCGTGGGTGGAGCGGCTTCGGCAACGTTTTCTGAAGTGCCCCATGATCCCCCCATGATGAGCCTGGGTAATGTTTTTTCCGAAGCCGAACTTGATGATTTCAATGAACGGTGCAGAAAATTTGTCACCTCGGGAGGGGAGCCGGTCTATTCAGGAGAATTGAAGTATGACGGACTGGCCGTGGAAGTGAAATATGTAAAAGGAAAATTTGTGCAGGGCTCTACCCGGGGCAATGGCGTCATGGGTGAAGATGTGACCGCCAATATGGCTACCATCAAAAAGCTGCCCCTCAAGCTTGTCATGGACCCGGTGCCTGAACTGCTGACGGTGCGAGGCGAGGTCTTCATGACTCACAGTGAATTCGACCGGTTGAACAGAATCCGCGGTGAGGCCGACGAGGCACTCTTTGCCAATCCGCGCAACGCGGCTGCCGGCTCACTCCGGCAGCTCGACCCGGCAGTAACGGCGCAGCGTGAACTCGATATATTTTTTTACGGGATGGGCCGTGTATCGGAGGAATTCACCGTGGAAACGCAGGAGGAAATGTTCTCGCTCCTCGAAAAGGCCGGGCTTCCTGTTTCCCGAGTCAGGGTGACCGGTATTCTGGATGATATGAAAGAATTTTATCGTCACTGGCTCGAGAACCGGCACGATCTTGATTTCGACATTGACGGAATGGTCATCAAGCTCAATGTCTTTTCGGAGCGGGAGCGGGCCGGTGTTACCTCGAAGGCTCCGCGCTGGGCCACGGCATGGAAGTTTCCGGCGAGGGAAGGTATAACCAGGCTTGAGTCCGTGGATTACCAGGTGGGTCGAACGGGCATTATCACTCCCGTGGCGAACCTGGCGCCAATAAATATTGGCGGCGTAGTGGTGAAAAGGGCCACGCTCCATAACTTCAGCGAGATATCGCGCCTGGGGGTGAAAATCGGCGACCTGGTGACCATAATCAGGTCCGGTGATGTCATTCCCAAAATCATTGCCGTGCATAATCCCGGAGACGCATCGCGGAAAACACACGGGGATATTGTGACCCCGGAAAAATGCCCTGAATGCGGCACAGATCTTGCCAGGGAGGATATATATTACCGGTGCACCAACAGCGCCTGCCCTGCGATACGCTCCGAGATACTCAGGTTTTTTGTGTCCAAGGACGGCGCCGACATAGAATATTTCGGCCGGGAACTCGTTGCCCGCCTTCAGCAGAAGGGAATCGTGAAGAGTTACGCCGATATATTCAGTCTCAGGAAGGAGGATCTTCTTGAGCTTGAGAGGATGGGTGAGAAACTGGCCGACAAGATACTGGCATCCATCGAAGCGCGCAGGAATATGACGCTCTCCCATTTTCTCAGGAGCCTGGGCATTAGAAATGTGGGTGAACACGTTGCATCTGTCGTGGCACGCGCCGCCGTGAGCCTTGACAAGCTCCGGGAGATGGATATGGAGCGGCTCATGGAAATAAAAGAAGTGGGTCCAGAGGTGGCGCGCTCGATTTTCCAGTTTTTCAGGGACCCTGAGTCGTCACGGCTTGTGGCCGATATGATGAAAAACGGGCTTGTCGTGAAAGATGAAGACGTGCCGATAGCGGAGGATAATCCTCTGAAAGACAGGACTTTCGTTGTCACGGGCACACTGGAGCATTTCAGCCGGAAGGAGGCTGAGGACCTCATAGTGAAAATGGGGGGCAGGGCCGCCGGTTCGGTGAGCAAAAAAACCGATTATGTTCTGGCCGGGGAATCACCGGGATCAAAGATTGACAAGGCCAGGGAACTTGGAGTGGCCATCCTCAGCGAGGAAGAATTTATGAAAATGACAGGTACGAATTGATATGGGAAGGATAAAAGAATTACTGAAGAATCATTATTATCTCCTGACGGCGCCGCTCATGTATCTCTCCTTTCCCACTTATGACGTGTGGATATTGAAGGCATTTCCCCTGATTGCCTGGTTTTGCATGGTTCCTCTTTTTGTGTATGTGAGGGGCAGGGAAAAGAAAGATATTTATCTGTCGTCCTTCATCACGGGCCTTGTGGCGAATTTTTTAAGCTATGAGTGGATTGGAAATTTTGCCGGTGACCAGACGGGCGGTTATACCATCATCGTTATTTTCCTAATTCCAACTCTTTCGGTCTTTTTCGCCCTGAAAATTTTTATTGCAGAAATGCTTTCCCGTGAATTTGAAAAAGTTCGGTTTATCATATATCCCCTTATATGGGTCCTTATCGACTGGGTGCAGTCCATCGGTTATATTGCCTTTCCCTGGACCAATATCGGGCAGTCCCAGTACACCTTTCTTCCCATGGTGCAGATGTCCTCGGTTGCGGGCATTCTGGGTGTCAACTTCCTTATCATCATTACCGGTTATTCAATTTCCCAGGTGGTATATGACCGGGTGTTTCTCAAGACGGCATGGGAGGATATGTCCGGCCTATGGTCTATCCGGCGGACAGCCCTGCTGGTCCTGCTTATTGCCGGTATAATCACCGGAGGATACCTGGTCATTCCCGGGGAAAAGGGTGCCGTGAAGAGTGATCTGCGCGTAGCCATGGTGCAGACCTGCATCGATCCCTGGGAGAGCTGGAGCCAGAACAGGTTTAAATACCTGGCTGAATTGCAGCGACTCACCGATGCCTCGCTCCGGGAAAATCCCGGTTTAATCATATGGTCTGAGTCGGCCACGCTGGAGACCATATCCTTCGATTTTGAGCGGGGGAAACTCAATCCCTTCCAGAAGGAGCTTCTTGAATCTGTCAGGATAGGCGGGAGGCCTCTTCTTACGGGGGAAATCGGCATAACCGAGGAAATCAGCGGCATGTACCTGCGGCGATACGCCCAGAATAACGCGGTGCTCATTAATGAACTGGGCGAGGTTGTAAAGACCTATCCCAAAATTCACCTGGTGCCCTTTGGAGAGTGGTTCCCCTATGAATATCTTCCGATTGTAGGAAAACCGGTGAAGGAGCTGGCCAATGCCTATGGCGGGTCTAACTTTGTTCCCGGCGAGAGGCCCATGATCTTTTCCCTTGATGGAATCAGTTTCGGAACCCTGGTCTGTTATGAAGGAATTTTCTACCGTCTATGCCGGGAGTACAAGGAACTGGGAGCCATGTTCCTGGTGAATATCACCAATGACGGATGGACCGATACATACCGGGGACATATGCAGCATTTCTCGGCCTCGGTATTCCGTGCCGTGGAAAACGGGCTCTGGGTACTCAGGGCAGGGAACACGGGCTACACGGCCTTTGTTGATCCCTATGGAAGAGTGACCGCGTCGATTCCCATACTGAAGCCGGGATACGTGGTGGGGGATGTGGATTTCCGGTTCAATCACGATACCTTCTATTCCCGTTACGGTGATCCGTTTCAGTATATTTTTATTATATCGGCATTTCTTCTTATTGCGGCTTATCTGGTGCGTCTTGCCGTGAAGAAGCGGCGGAGGGAGCAGCCGGGACAGGAACACTGAAGGGGGTGCGGTTTTGTTCTCAGCGTCATCCCTGTTTTGGAAAGGCGTCCCTTAAGCGGGGCTGCTTTTCATGTTCAAGCTCCAGTCAGGGAGAAGTCCTTTACCTGAAGGCCTAAGTGTGTACCTTGAGAACCCTGGGATGGGTAATTTTCTTAAAATCGTCGAATTTCATCTTGATAAGCTCCGTATGTGACCCCGCGTTAAAGGCGATTTCCTCATCGCGTGTCAGTTCCTCCGATACGAATTCTTCCATCCCGTAAAGATTCCCAAAGGGCGGCATGGCGCCCGTTTCGCAATCCCTGAAAATGAACTTGAATTCTTCTTCGTTAGCCAGTTCCACGTTTCTTGCTTTAAAGGCCTCCTTGATCAATTTCATATTGATCCTCTCATTGGCCGAGCAGACAAACATGGTCATTTTCCCGTCCACTTTCAGGATAATTGTTTTTACGACTTCGTTTCCGTGAATATGAGCAGCATGTGCTGTACGGTGTGCTGTGAAAGCTATGGGGTGTATGATGCTCTCATATTTCACCTCATGACTCTTCAGGTAATCCTTCAGCTTCTGACCTGGCATAACTCCCTCCTCCACTGGAATAAGTTGACCGGTGAGACGCCCTCTCATCATGCGGCACGATGAAGAACATCTCTGGTAACAATATAGCAAGGGAACAGGTCAAAAAAAATTTTTTATTACAGGGTGGAAGTTGTTATGAGGATAAAAAAAAGGCTGCTCGCAGAAATGACAGGCAGCCGTATATGAATCACTGTTACCAGAAGTGATTGCTGATTTAATTGTGTCAATAATGGCATAATAAAATATGATATCGATTTGTCAATCACAACTTAAAAATCTAAAAAAATAACTAATACTTACAAAAAATGACATGTGTTGATATTGTTGGGATTGCTTTTTATAAAATATCCCGATATGGAAGGCGATAGTTCAGGTTTTGCTATCGAAATTCTTTCACAGTTTCGTCGATGATGCGGTCAATAGCGGCCCTGAAATCACCTACCTCCAGGGTCACCCTGCTGTTATGGAGGGAAACTATGCCGTGAAGGGTGGCCCATACCCGCATGAGGTGATGAGTGGTGGGAGTGCCTCGCAGCTTTCTGTTTTTTACAGCCAGGTCCCGGAAGGCCTTTTCAGCGAGCCGTGCCGTCTGCAGGGCTGTTTCATTCTGCATGGCTGCCAGTTCCTGGTGCTCCGTGCCGATATAATCGGCATATTTCGGCAGATCCATGCTGAACATGATGTTGTAATGGTGGGGATGATCAAGACCAAACTGTACGTATGCTCCTGCCATGGCCCGGATGCGTGTGAAAGGAGACGTCGCTGAAGAATGGGCCCCGCTCATGCACTCATGGAGGATTTCAAAACCCCTGGTGACGACCTTGAGATAGAGCTCATCCCTGTTGGAAAAATAATTGTATATAGTTTTTGCCGCGATACCCAGGCGCGAGCCCAGCTTCCTCATGCTGAAATCGGCGTATCCTCCTTCGTTAATGAGGGATACGGCCTCGTCGATGATATTGTCTTTTATGGATTCAACGGTTTCCCGTGATGCGGGAGCTTTTGGCATTGTCTTTCCTCGTAATTTTTTTCTAAATAAAGGAATATTCAGGATCGTTCCTTTTTTTTCCATGCCTCCGTAGTGAAGGATTATTAAAATATCATTGCGGGATTACAGCGCGCTTGATATAAAAATAGTATGTTATTAAATATCTGATCATCACCTGATATTTTTCCGTGCCTTTGCAATAACAGCATCGGAGGTTATTCTCGTTGTCCAGCCGTTGCTCAGGCGGTGAAGGAAATAGAAAAACCTGGTCACATGGCCCGGGACATACATGAATTGCTTTCGCGCCACGGCCTTCAGTATGACTCTGGCCGTGTAGTCGGGCATGAGAAATCCTCCCATGGTTTTTTGCGCCCGGCCTTCGGCGGGAAGAGTTTTGGCTTCCTCAAGGTTCATGGGTGTGTCAACCTCGGGGGGATACATGACTGACAGGGATATGCCCAGAGGCTTCATTTCGTACCGCAGGCTTTCGGCGAAACCCATGAGCGCGGCCTTGGATGTTCCATATGACGTGTATCCGAACATGCCGAAAAGAGCGGCAGCCGACGAAAGTACAACCACTTGGCCTTTCGTCTCCTTCAGGGAATCCAGCAGGGAATGGATCATGTTTCTCACACCGTAGAGATTTATCTTCATTACTTCATCGAACATGTCATGGCTGATGTTCTCGAAACGGTCGGCATGGAGGTTAACGCCGGCGCTGTTTATCAGGATATGGGGTGGGCCGAAATCCTGAACGGCAATATTCATTTTTTTCTGTACATTCCGGTGGTTACCCACATCCACGGACATAATGTTAATTTTCTGCGTTTCCCGGCATGTCAACCGGTCCATTTCGCTTTTTGCCTCCATAAGC
The DNA here is from genome assembly GCA_002839375.1 of Spirochaetae bacterium HGW-Spirochaetae-1. Classification (NCBI taxonomy): domain Bacteria; kingdom Pseudomonadati; phylum Spirochaetota; species Spirochaetae bacterium HGW-Spirochaetae-1. The sequence goes on from PGXY01000008.1 coordinate 149,259, forward strand.
TTTTTCCTGTTACGGGCCAGGAGTAGCAGGTCGGCACCCTGCGCGGCCAGAATCTTTCCCATTTCCAGGCCGATACCGCTGGAAGCGCCGGTTAAATATATCATTTTTCCGTCAAAATAGTTCATGCCCTGGCTCCTTTTTTTATATATATTGAAGCAGTAAACTATGTTACGGTAACGCCCGTTTCTGATTTGTCAATTATTTTTATGCGTCCCCCGGGCAGCATTTAATTCTTGACAAAATTAAGGAAAAAATGTAACTTGTGTTACGGTAACATGTGTTACATTAAAAACCACGGCAGGAGTGGCATTATGTCAAAACGAAAAGTCATTATCCGTAAGTGCGATGAGTATGACACGGCTCTGATTTCAGGAATTATCCGCGAGGGTATGGAAGAACTGGGTGAGAAACCCCGGGGGAGGGTTCTCATCAAACCCAATATCGTTACGGCAAATAAGAGCTATATCCATCATTCCTTTACGGAGCCTACCGTTATGGAGGCCATGGTGCAAGTCCTCAGGGATTCTTTCAGTCCCGAGAGTATAACCATGGGAGAATCTGCGGGCATCGGAATGCCTTCGAGAATGTTTTTCAGCGAATCCGATTATTACCGCCTCGCCCGGAGAATTGGTGTTCCTCTTGTTGATTTTAATGAACAGGAGACCAAGGAAATTCCCTTACATAAGGCCAAATGGCATAAAACGCTTCTGCTGGCCAAGGCTTTGTATGAGGCCGATTACAAGATATGGATGCCCAAACTGAAGTTTCATATCGTGACGGATTTTACCAATGCACTGAAACTCAATATAGGCATTACAACGCATAAGGAACGGTTCCTTTATCACGATGACCGGCTTCACGAAAAAATTGTCGATCTCCTTGAGATCGGTTATCCGCATCTTGTTGTGACGGACGCAATCACTATTGGAAGAGGATTTGAATCGAGCCCCTATCCGGAACACTTGGGCGCCATAATCATATCTAATGACCCGGTGGCCGCGGACATTGTAGCTTCACATATAATGAATTATGATCCTGAAAAGGTGCGTTTCCTCGTTGAAGCGCGGGACAGGGGATACGGTTCCCTGTCAATCGATGATGTTGAAGTCAGTGGTGATATCAGCATTGATGAACTGGCGGGAAGAACCCGAAATCTTTATTCACCCTTCCAGGACCTGCAAAAGTTAGATACTCCAATATCCTTTTATGAAGGAGTTAATAAAGAGTCGGGCAATATTTGTTACGGCGGATGCGTATGCAGCATCAAGGGCGTACTGGGCACCTCCGAGAAGCTTCACGACGGTAACCTGAAGCAGGCGAAGAAAGGGGCCATAGTCATGGGGTATTATGAAGGCGATGTAATCCATCCCGGTGAGCCCGTGGCCCTCATCGGAAGCTGCGCCGGCGTATCAGGAAGGCTCGAGGCCGGGAAGGTAATCCGTATCAAGGGATGCCCGGTAAAAGTGGCGGACCTCATGTTCTGGATGCTGCCGCGCTTCCATATTAAAAGTCCCGCCAGCGATCCGCGCAACGCACTTATGCTCATCTATTTTTCGATTATCAAATTATTTATGCGCATGACCATCCCCTTCCGGCCCCGGGCCAGGATTGGGGCTTATAAAAAGACCGGTGATGTGCATCGGTGCGGCGGCCCGTCGATGTAAGGATATTGTCATTGTATAGTGATGCCCGGTTCCTTATAAAAAGGCTTTACACGATGGAAATGAAGATTATCGTGGATTTCTTTGAAGGTTGCCCGTGGGCAATATCCTGCAACACAGGGAAAAATCGCAATGACGGATTTAATACTGGTGATTCTGGGCCTGCTGTCCATTTCATCTCTCTGTTCACTGCTTGAGTCGGTGCTCTTTTCTCTTAGCCGTCCATACATTCAGGTTCTTCTGGATAGGGAAAAGCGTTCGGGTCGCATGCTTAAAAAAATGAAGGACGACATTGATGAGCCCGTGGCGGCAATTCTTACGCTGAATACGGTTTCCCATACCATAGGGGCCGCCATATCGGGCGCCCTGGCTATCAATCTTTTCGGCTCCCGCTGGATGGGGTTCTTCTCGGCATTGCTTACGCTGATGATCCTGGTTTTTTCTGAAATAATACCGAAAACAATTGGCGCACGGTACTGGAAGCATTTAAGTCCCGTGAGCGCCTACATGCTGCGGGGTATGGTTATCGTTCTCAAGCCCCTGATCGTACCCATGAATTTAATTTCCCGACTGTTTTCCCGCGGAGACCCCGGGGAGAGGGTGAGCAAGGCCGAGGTGTATAACCTGGTCCGCATCGGATACCGACAGGGCGTTCTCGATGATGCCGAGTTTGCTATCATGGAAAATCTTTTTAATCTCCGGGATTTCACCGTTGAGCAGATAATGACACCCCGCACGGTCGTTGTTTATCTTTATCCCGATAGCCCGCTGAAGGAATTGCAGAACAGCGCGGCGCGACTTGGTTTTTCCAGGATACCGCTTTATGACAGCCTCACGAACCAAGTCACGGGCATCGTGCTCAGAAGAGACATTATGAACAGTATTGTCGATAAAAAGCTTGGGAGGAGTGTAAAAGCGTTGGCCGTAAAACCGCGGTTTGTACCGGAAACCATGTCGGTGCTCAAACTCCTGACACTGCTTGTGAAAGACCGGGTGCATATGGCCGTTGTCCTGAACGAGTTCGGCGACTATGTGGGGATTGTGACAATGGAAGACGCCCTGGAATCACTCCTGGGAGCGGAAATCGTCGATGAATTCGACCCTGTCGTCGATATGCGGAAACTTACCATGGATAAAATAACTGCGCGCAAAAAAAGAAAAAAACAAAAAAAATAATTTTTTCTACGATGATGACGCGCGGCAGGTATTACGCACGTGCTCTATGGCAGATCGGGCCGCAATGGCCCCTTCGCCCACGGCCTTGCTGATCTGCAGGAAGCCGCCCGTGCAGTCTCCGGCCGCGTAGATTCCCGGGGCATTGGTTTTCATGTTCCGGTCCACAACGATGAAATTTCCCTCGGTGAATACTCCCAGCGACATGGCAAAATCCAGTGATGAAGCGTCTCCCAGGGCGATGAAGAGGCCATGGGTTTCCCTTTCTTCACCGTCGTTGAATACTACCCGGGAGAGGGTGGGGGCGCCCTTCAGGGCCGTGATGTTTTTGGTGATCACCGGTATATCGAGCCCGCGCAGTTTTTCAGTGTATTCTGCGGCCATGGCAATATTTTTTCCCAGAGTGCATATGGCCACATTGGGTGTATATTCATGAAGCTCAATGGCCTGGTTGGCCGCGTAGTTTCCTTCACCCAGCACCACGACCTGTTTGTTTTTAAAGAAAAATCCGTCGCAGCTTACGCAGTAGGATATGCCCCGTCCTTCATAAACGTCCATTCCCGGTATATTGGGCTTTCTCCTGGAAACGCCCGTGGCCAGGATTATGCTGCAGGCCCTGATCTCTTTGGATTCCGTTTTCACCAGGTACCTGCCGTCATCTTCGAAATGGATGGAGAGAACGCGGTCGCACTCCGTATGGGCGCCGAAACGCATGGCCTGCCTGACTCCTTTTTCAATAAGATCCCTGCCCGAAATGGTTTCGTCAAAGCCGAAATAATTATCGATATCATAGTCACCGGCTACTTTGGGATCGCATCCCAGGATCATGGTGTCCAGGCCGGCCCTGCTTGTATAAATGGCTGCCGACAGTCCGGCAGGTCCCTGTCCTATGATGAGCACTTCTGTGTCTTTCATGGTGTATCCTCCTGTATACGTTGTCGGCTCTGATTTTTCCTGTGCTGGTATGATTATTACCTGCACAGGGCATAATTGCAAGGCAAAATCAAGGTTGTTCGCGATGCCGGCAATGTTAACATTTTAGTAAAATGTGAAAAACTAAAATACTTCTGGTTACAAAAATATGCATATCAAAGATACTTGTTTTCAGGAAACCAGGACTAACAGAAGCCCTGGATAGGAGAGGATACGGCTGGTGGGGGAATGGTCACTGGTTCTGACGGTTGCCTCTCTGGCTCTGCCGTCTTTCGCGGATTTCGCGGCGCATTTCGCGCAGTTCACGGTTATGACGAAACTGCTTGTTTCCCGGTACAGGTTCATTGCCATCAACTGGTTTGTCACCGTTTTCAGACTGGTTATCATCAGCTGGGGGAATATTTTCTTCATCGGACTTTTGTTTATCTCCGGGGGCAATGGATTTTCCCTGTTCCCCGGTGTGTTCAGCGCGGTTTTCGAATTCACGTGTCAGGGCAAGGATCTCGTTTCTATCGGCCTCGGTTATGGCATCGGTCCGCATGGTCGAGGTTATGACACAGCGGTTCCCTTCAGTCAACTCGATGGTTTCACCGGTTTCCATAGAGGTAATTTTCAGCCTGCCTTCCGTGAGCAGTACCGTTGTGGCCTTTTCTTCGGCCTGGAGCAGAAATTGTGTTCCTATGGAATGGATAAGGGCCTGCTGCGTATGAAAAGAATATTCGAGGCCCGATTCGTTGTGCCGGAAACGGGCATAGACGGTTCCCCGGTTCAGCAGAAATGAGAATATTTTACGTTCAGATTTGCGGTCGTATCGGGCCTCATCGACTTCAAGGCGTGATTGCGGCGCCATGGCGATGGAAAAGGTCTCCTGCAGGCCGATCTCCGACCGGGATTCACGGGCCGTCTCCAGTGATGATCCCGCCTTAATAGCGGCGCCCTGGGCGGCTTTTGTTTCATTTATCATGAAAGAGCCGCTGATTTTCACGGCAGTTATATCAATGGTTTCGTCACGGCCGTCCCGGAAAAGGGAAAAGTATATTCCGAACATGAACATGATGGATGCGGCGACACCCAGTGCCAGGGGGCGTAGTCTGTCGGGAAGTGCCCTTTTCACCGGTTTTTGCATTGACCGGTAAGACTGTATGAGGCGGCGCTCCACCTGTTCCGAAGGCATTACAGTGCTGTTATCGGATGGTTTGATCAGTGCCAGATGGGCCTCATATTTTTTGGCGCAGTCCTGACAACTCGAGATATGATTCAGCACTTCTTGTAGTTTATCACCCGTAATCAGGCCCAGGGCTGCATTATATATATCATTTTTTTTAGGATGCTTTCTCATATTGAGACATTGCCTCTGCTATATTGTACAAACAGGTACACAAAAATTGCCATACATGCGAGAATAAAAGAGATAAAACCCCCTTTTTTCAGGTATTCCGTGAGCCCTTCCATGACTGTGTGGAGTTTTCTTCTCACGGTCCTCTCCGATTTACCCGTTTTTTCCGCAATTTCCGGGATGGACATGCCGAGTTCTTTCTTCATGACGAAAATGGACCGTGTCACCCCGTCGAGCGTTTCCACGTAGGCGTTTATATGGCTTTTCAGTTCATCACGTTCGATTTTCTCACCAACTCCGTCCTGGATTGCCGGGGAGTTGATTTCATCGATCGCGGTGAATTCAATCCGTTTTTTCCTTTTAAGATGATTGATGCTCAGATTGTGGGCGGTCCTGTACAGGAATGCCCTGACAGTCTCTTCGCGCAGTTCGTGTTTTTTCGAATATTCTATAAGATTGACAAAGCAGTCGTGGAGTATGTCTTCGGCGGTCTCCCGGGACCCGATGAACCGGTAAATATAAATAAACAGTTCCCTGCCGGTCTGACTGTAAATTTGTATTAATTTATCTTCCTTTATCATTATGCAGGTTTTTCGGATATTTCAGGATAGTTCCGTTTCGTAAAACATGGTTCTTGTCGGTGAATGACTTAAACTGGTATAAAGGGAATGTCAATTACAATAATTGAAATATGACAAAAACTGTACGATGAAAATCAGTAGATCGGCGGTTCAATGATTTCTTTCTGCCGCCACTCCTGGCTGATGATTACTCCCGCGATTACCAGGACCGAAGCGGCATACTGATGCATGTTGAATGTTTCATCGAGAATGAGCCATGCAAGGAAGACCGCCAAGACGGGCATGAGATTTACGAAGGCGATGGCCTGGTTCGTGGGTATGCGGCTCACGCCGAAATTAAAGAGCCCGTAGGCCACCAGCGTGACAAATATACCAAGATACAGTATAAGGAAAATGGGCATGGGTTCAAGGCTTTCCGGGATGGCCGTTGAAGGGAAAAACAGCATCGGGAAGAAAAAGATGCTTCCAGTGAAGGCCTGAAAGGCCGTGAGGAAAAAAGGATTATAGCGGGCGCTGAGTTTTTTCATTATAAGGGTGTAGCCGGCGCCGCAGATCATGGCAAAAAACTCCAGGGTGTTTCCCAGGAGGGGGTTCGGAGCGTAGTCCGATGTGTCACTGCTCAGGCTAAGCCAGACCGCACCGGCAGCGGCAAGGATAAAACCGGCGATTGTTTTTTTTCTTATTGATTCGCCCAGGAAGAGTGCGGCTCCTATAGCCACCATGACGGGAAATATGGCCGTTATCATTCCGGCCTGGGAGGCCGTAGTTCTCACCAGGGCCATCATTTCAAAAACAAAATAAAAACACGGTTCGAACAGCGCCATGGCCAGAAGATATTTCCAGTCGCCTTTGCGATACATGCTGCCCCGCAACCACCGGTACAGGAAGAGGAAGCACAGGGAAGCGACAAACATCCTGCCGAAGATGACTATGACCGGGTCAAAGCTCTGAAATGAGAGTTTGAGGGCAATGAACGAGCTGGACCAGAATATCATGGCCGTGAGAAGAGCGAGGGTGGATATGATGCGGCTTTTTTTTTCCAATTCTCAAGATTCCCTGTATGTCGGTAATTATTAAGTTTATAGCACCGATGTTATACAATGCCATGAACAGGCGAACCATAAATGTATCAAGAACTTTTTGAAGCCGCACATGGAAGGCAATAAAGCAGAAAGGGGTGGGGGATATAACCGTTGAGGACGTGGAGTATGTCCCCAACGGCCCTGCTGATCAATATCCGCTCAGGTCTCTCTTGGCGTTGCCGTTTTCATCATAGCACTGGTTGGAATTGCTGTGGCATGAACTGGAATAGCTGGATACGCTTCCGCAATCAGAGCCTTTCGCCTTTTTGCAGATTTCCATGGCTTTTTTTCTGTCTGAAAATGAATCACCGGGAACACAGACCTGGATTTCACCTTCATTCTGGAACCTGTAACACTTGGCCAGCGCTGTTGACGCCGTTATCGCCGATAAAAATATCATCATTAAAATGATACTTATTGTTTTTTTCATAAACCGACCCCCAGGTTTTTTTTTACAGGTTATTGTAGCATCTGAATGATGCGGTGTCAATATGGAACACTGGAAAAATGTAATATCAAGCCCTGGAAGTCGTATGGATAAAATGTGATTGAATTCTGGGATGGCATTAGATAATATCCCTTTGCATGAGCCGCTTATTTTTACAAATACCATGGGAAACAGAAAAAGAACAGTATGGACGGCAATGACGGTAATATAAAAGATGAAATGCAGCGGAAGTTCGATAAGTCTTTCCCCGGCATGGAAATGGATTCCCCGGAGCACAGGGAAAACATCGAGAAATTTAACCGTCTTCTGGACGTTCTGAAGGGACAGCAGCGCAGCAATGCCGAGAAGATGGCCGTCGTGGAACTGCAGAAGCTCGTGGACAGCCTGATCCTCTATCTGGAAAGAAATGAAGCTATCATCACCGAAGCGGAAAAGAAGGAACTCATGGTGATCACCGGGTCCGGATTTGACGCGCTTGTAAAAAAGCGCATGGCCGAAGACCTGATTCATAAAATAAAAAACAGGGTTGACCGTGATAAAAAGCTGAGAATTGAAGAGGATAAGCGCGAGAGTGAGATACAGGAGCTGTTGAACAACAGGCCGGGTCTCCTCAATTGGATCAGGCTGACCCGCTTCGCCCTTTCCTTCGGGACCTTGACCCCGTTTAGTCATCGCTTCAGGCATTCCTGCCTGTCCCTGCTGCGCAATGAGGTGAATTCCTGGATCGACGCCATTGAAAAAGCCCTGGGAGATCTTCTCGATAACGAATATTACCTCTTCAGCAACCTGGAGTACAATGTCCTGCAGACTGTACTGGGCCTCAAAAACGCTATCGAGGATCTTAGGAAAATACCCCTTGCCGAATCATATAATCCTGCAGAACTGTCCCGACCCATGGATGGATTTGCTAACATGTATGTGTCGGTAATCAGAAATGCCGATATAATTGAGACAGCTATAAGGAAAATGGCAGGCCGGCATAAGCAGGAGCACGGCCTCTGGGGGTTTATCAAGAATCTGCTCGATGAACCGATACAGAACGGCAAACCTGTCTTTCAAACGCAGAATGACCGTATGACGCGCACGATTATGGGTGTTCTCCTGTCCTACTACACGGCCCGGGAGCGGGTGATCATACGGTCCATTAACCAGATCATGTATCTCACCGGTTCCGAAGGGAGAGTTGATTCAGGTAAAAAATATCTTTCCAGCCGCGCCATGGATATGGAAAAGGAACGGCGCAATCATCATGACTCGGAGATGGAAGTAACCCGGGAGCGGAAGCGGCTCCTGGACCGTATAACAGATGTCTTTGTTCCGGCGGGTAAAAACATTGAAGAAAGCATGCTGAAAATTGAAAAGACATCGCAATTTGATAAATGCCTGGCGGAACACCGCAAAAATTCCCTGGTCAGGATACGGCACCTGGTGGAGTACTTCATCAAGTATTTTATCGAGGACATAAACCAGGGTGACGATTTCGTTCTCCTCTATGACCGGAACAGTTATACCGGTTATTTTTCCCATCACGCCGACATCACGCAGGTTGCAAAGAACTATTCCCTGGTGTCCTTTGACCTGGTGGGTACTAAACTCAAGGAATTCACCGGCATAGTGAACCGGGCCGAGATTCTTGCTGAAAAGCCCATGGAACAGATTATGAGCGGCGAGGCCGCCATTGATTCCATTCCCGGGGTCCCCTTTGTCAGGGAAGTCCTTCACCGGATAGGAGAAAGAAGCTACATGCTGGGAAACAGGCTTTCGGACCTCCTGGCATATTACAACTCGCGCAAGGAAATCCATAATGAGAATGTCGTGGAGAACTATGATTTTTTCATTAATGCCCGGATGACGAGAAGCAGAAACTGCCGGGCGCCCATGGCATTCGGCAGGGACAGCATATCGCTTCAGGAATTCATAGAGGCAGCCTGTTCACTTTCTTACTTCATCGCCTGGGAGCTCCGTTCCGAGGGAGTAGAGGCCCTTTTAAAAGAGCAAAAGCATCTGACCGAAATTCTGAAGGAAAAAGAAGGTGTGTCTCAACAGGCTGGTGTAATCATCGATTCCGGCGACAGCGATGACCTTGCGGGTGAGCTGGATCATATGTACATTGATACGCTCACGGGTTTCAGGAAGAGCGAGTATCTCAACGATGTCATTATCCCCCGCGATTATGACGAGAAAGGCCGGTACAGGGTTTCATCATCGCGATCCCTGTTTATGCTGGAGATATTCGGCCTGGCGGAAATCAATGCCATGTATGGTCATGATGTGGGCGATAAAGTCGTGCTCGCCGTTACCAGGGCGCTTGCGGAGCATGTCAACGCGGCGAATATGAGTAAAGATAATATTGTCTTACGTCTGACCGGGAATGAATATCTCGGCTTTATCCATAATGCAGCCCAGACGGAATCGGTGGATATCATGCAGCGGATTGTCAAGAGCATTGCGTCTGTTGTTATACAGCATGGTGATACCGAGCTTGAGGATATTCCCGTCATGGCCGCCGTGTACGAGGAACGTCCCGGTTCCTCTTTTTTAATGAACAGCGATGTCGTTCGCAGGATTCTCAGCGTCGTATCGCGGAAGGGGGTGAACATGGTTGGATTTATTAAAAAACCCGATTATATGGTCATGCCCAGGGACTTTGATTCCCGGGGCAACCTGGACGAATCTCTTATAACCATTGTGGAGTAGACAGCCCATCCTTTATTTTCCGCCCCTCGGCGGGACAGGCGTTTTTCAGGAAGCCGATGATTCGTTGAAATAGACACGCACAATATTATCGACCATCCAGTCGATGACCTTTTCGGGTCCTTCCTCCACTTCCTGGAGGACACGGCTGTTGTACAGGCTTACGATACCGTGAAGGCCGCACCAGAGCTGAATGGCGTGATATCGGATGTTTTCAGGGTCAACTCCGCCGGCGCCGTTCACGGCAAAGATCTCCGAAAGGCACTGAGCCGTCAGATGGAATGATTTGAGCGCCGTGCTCTTTTCATTGAAGGCGATTGATTCCATTTCCGTTCCGACGTAATCGGTATATTTGGGCGTGTTACGGTTGAACATTATCTCGTAATAATAACGGTTGCCTATACCAAAATCTATAAAGGCCCGGATCATGGCTTCTCCTCTTATAATGGGGTCGCTGTGTTCGCTGAAAACCGTGGACAGGTCGTCGTAAAGCTGCTCGAAACCCCGGGTCTGGAGCATGAGGTAGAGTTCATCCTTGCTGGAAAAATAATTGTAGATATTGGCCGCAGTCATATCCAGGCGGGACGCCAGTTTACGCATGCTCATGGTATTGAATCCGTCCTCGATGAGCATCTGCAGGGCGGTTTCAAGTATTCGTTCCCGGACAAGTTCCACCTCTTCGCGCGGCCGTGATGTTTTGGGCATTTCAATTCTCCTTCAGGTATGCTGTGTTTTTAAGCCCGATCCATGATAGTGTCAAGCAAAGAAATGTAATGAGACGCTGCACGTTCCCGGTCCGGAATAGACTCCAATAGTTATTGACAGATCTGCTGGAAATATGTTATTTGGTGACACACTTGTGTCATACAGATAACTGTTTGTAGAACAGTATGGCCCGCCTTTCGTGGGTAATTTTTTGAATATAACGGGGATGTGAAGTATTTTATGGTGGAAAGGGAAAAAAGAGCTTATGGGGGGAAGGAGCGGGATGGAGAGATGGACCGGAGGAGAACGGCCATCCTCGATAGGGCCGAGGAAATTTTCATTTCCCGGGGTCTGGCTGAATCATCCATGACCGATATTGCCAGGGAGGCCGGGCTCAGCAGAAGGACCCTGTACCGCTACTATCCCACCAAGGAGGAACTGGCTTTCGAAATTGAGTTCCGGATTTTCAGGGACTTCCAAAGCGATGTGGGCAGGATGCTGCCCCTGTTGAAGGGGACGGGCTTTGAAAAGCTGCAGCAGCTCTTCCGGCATCTTGACCGGTATATTGCCGAAAATGAAAAAAAGATACGTTTCACCGGGGAGTTTGATCATTATTTTTCCGGAGAATATCCCTCGGAGACACTGGAAGCGGAATTTGTCCGGATTGTAGGGGCCGGTGACGACCCCCTGGAACTGCTGCTGAAGGAGGGGAAACGTGATGGATCGGTCAGGGCCGATATTGATGCGCAGCTTGTGTCGCGGACCCTGTCCAACTCCCTGCTGGGCATGGCCCAGCGCGTTACTCTCCGGGGCGGTCACCTGGCAAGGGAACAGGGCATGGACCCGTCTCTTATGCTGAGCCAGCTCTTTTCCCTGTATCTTGAGGCGGTAAGAAAAAAATAAATGGAAAGGTATTTCATGAAACAGAGACCGGACTGGGAAAATCCCCTCATGATCGGAAGAAACAAGGAGGATGCCCGCGCGGTATACGACGATGAATCGTCGCCCTTCAGGCAGAGCCTGAACGGTATGTGGAAGTTTCACTGGGTGAACAATCCCGCTGACCGTCCCATGGATTTTTACCGCCCCGGATTTTCCGTTGATGACTGGGATGAAATACCGGTGCCGTCGGTTTGGCAGCTCCATGGATATGATGTTCCCATCTATACCAATATCAGATATCCGAAGAGTATCGGCACATGGAGGCTGCCCCGCATATCGCGAAAACACAATCCCGTTGGTTCCTACCGGAGAACCTTCATCGTGCCGCCCGAATGGGGCGACAGGGAAATATTCATTCATTTCGGAGCAGTGAAATCGGCTTTCTATCTGTGGATTAACGGCCGTGAGGCCGGGTACAGTCAGGGATCCATGACCCCGGCGGAATTCAATATTACGGATTTTGTCCGCGAAGGTGAAAACATTGTGGCCGTGGAGGTGTACCGCTGGTCCGACGGCTCCTACCTGGAAGATCAGGATATGTGGCGCCTGTCGGGCATTTATCGCGGTGTTTTCCTGCGGGCCCTTACGAAAGTTCATGTGCGGGATTTTTACGTGCACTGTGAAATGGACCGCGAATACCATGACGCCCGACTCATGGTCCGGGCCGCGATCCGCAACTGCGGAGAAACCGATGCGGCAACGCACCGCCTCGAAGTATCGCTCCTCGATGTCCATACCGGGCACGTGGGCGGGCCGGTAATCATGACGGGGAAGGCCGGCCCTGCCGGAAAGGGAGAATCCACGGTGGAGATGGAGGCCCCGGTGGCCTGCCCCGCAAAGTGGTCCGCCGAAACGCCGGTCCTGTACACGGTGGTTCTTGATCTCAGGGGGCCCGATGGCCTTGTTGTGGAATCACTGCGGTGCCGTTTCGGCTTCAGGTCCGTTGAGATCAGGGACGGCAGGTTTCTTGTGAACGGGCGGCCCGTGATTCTTCGCGGCGTCAATCGACATGAATTCGATCCCTTTACGGGATGGACCGTGGCACGGGAAACCATGGCCGCCGACGTACGGCTCATGAAACAGAACAATATCAACGCCGTTCGTATGAGCCATTATCCCAATGATCCCTATTTTTATGAACTCTGTGATGAATACGGCCTGTATGTCATGGACGAATGCGACCTGGAAACCCACGGCCTGCGCCTGCGCATACCACGGAGCAAATCCCTGTGGACCGGCGCCTGTGTGGACCGCATGGTCCGCATGGTGGAGAGGGACAAGAATCATCCTTCCATAATCATCTGGTCCCTGGGGAACGAGGCCGGTTACGGCGACAACTTCCGGAAAATGAAAGAGGCCGCGCTGGCCATCGACGATACAAGGCCGATACATTACGAGGGCGACCATGTCCTGGACATATCCGATATTTTCAGCACCATGTATTCGTCGCCGCAGCAGCTCGAGGAAACGGGCCTGGGGAAAAGGACGAGGGTAGGTGTGGCCGAGCGGACCATGCTGGACCCGGGGACTATGGTGAAGCCGTCACAGTATGCGGGAAAGCCGCGCCTCCTTTGCGAGTTCGCCCACTGCATGGGCAACAGCCTGGGAAATTTTCAGAAATACATGGATGTTTTTGAAAAATATCCCTGCATGATGGGAGGATTCATCTGGGATTTTGCCGATCAGTGCCTGGCGAAGAAGAACGATAAAGGGGATATGTTCTGGGCCTACGGCGGTGATTTCGGCGACAGTCCCAACGACGGTGCCTTCTGCGCCGACGGGATCATCATGCCGGACCGCGGTGCGAAGCCCGCTCTTTATGAAGTAAAAAAGGTTTATCAGCGTATCGCCGTGAGCGCCATCGATGTCGATACGGGCAGGGTGGAAATTCGGAACAGCCATGATTTTATATCTTTGGAAGGGTTGGACCTGGAGTGGGAACTTACCGGCGATGGTGAAGTCGTGGAGCGGGGAATATGTCCACTGCCGGCCATCCCGGCGGGAGAGAGCCGGGAAATGGTCATTCCCTTTGTTACAACCGGACCGGGGCCCGGGGTATGGCACCACCTCATGCTGCGCTTTGTGCTGAACCATGATGAACCGTGGGCGCAAGCCGGTCATGTTGCGGCATGGGAACAGTTTCCTCTTTTTGAAACGGCACAGGAGGAGCTTCATGATGCTCATGATGCCATGGCGCCCGTGACTTTGCGGGAGGAGAAGGGTGACTGTATAATTGAAGGCGGGGATTTTACCGTCAGGATCGGTGGCAGAACCGGCGCGCTGGAATCTTTTATGTACCGGGGAACGGAGATGCTGGTTGCGCCGCTCCGGCCCAATTTCTGGCGCGCTCCCACGGACAATGATATCGGCGTGGGAAACTATGTATCGTTTCTATACAGGCCCGGGCCATGGAAAAGGGCGGCCCATCGAATGCGGGTGAAGAAAGTGCAGGTGGAACAAAAAACGCCGGGTTTAATAAAAATAGCAGTCCACTCCCGCGTTCCCCGGGGAAAAAGCTATTTCGAAACGGTCTATTCAGTTTACGGCAGCGGCGATGTTATCGTGCGGAACAGCTTTACACCGGCGCTTGACATGATCCGTTTCGGGATGCAGATGGCCGTTCCCCGCCGGTACGATACCATGACCTGGCTTGGCCGGGGACCCCATGAAACGCAATGGGACCGGAAAACCGGGGCTGCCGTGGGGCGGTATTCCGGAAAAGTAAAAGACCTGATCCATGATTACATACGGCCCCAGGAAAACGGGAACAGGGATGATGTGCGATGGATGGCTCTTACCGATAATGAGGGGAAGGGATTTCTGGTTTCCGATGCGGGGGGCACCCTTTTAAATGTGAGTGCGTGGCCCTACGGCATGGAGGACCTGGAGGAGGCCCGGCATCCCCATGAACTGCCTGACCGGGATTTCATCACCGTGAATATCGATTATCGGCAGCAGGGCGTGGGCGGTGATGTGCCGGCAATTGCCAATGTTCACGAAGAGTTTAAACTGAAAAAGGGGATGCCCTGCAGCTATGCCTTCAGGTTCAGTCCTTATGGAAAAGAAATGGGAGATTTTGCACCGCTGGTGCGGAAAGTGTTCACCGGCTTTTGAAAGATATTCATATCTTTTTTCTGATAAGAATGGCGGTGAGATCGTCGCGAAGTTTATTCGCGTTGCCTGTATGGTAATTAAACCGCTGCATGATATAGTCAAGGATTGAGGCCGCATCGCCATGGGGAGCCTCTTCAAGGGACTGCAGGAGTTTAATTTCTCCATAGGGTTCATCGTTGCTGTTTCTCGATTCAACGAGAGAGTCGGTGAAAAGGAAAAGGCAGTCATCTTTTTCAAGAACGAGGGTAAACTCATGATACGGTTCCAGGAGGGTTTCAATTCCCAGAAAGGGCCCGCTCACGGATAGGCCGTCCTTGTTCATAACCATGCCGGTTTTCCCCGTGCTCTTCTTTCTATAGAGCATGGCGGGATGGGCGCAGTTGACGTAATCTATCTTGTCCTCTCTGAAACGAAGCAGTATTCCCGTTATATAATTATCCACAACGCCCAGTTCACTGATGAGCCTGTTGTTAATGATTTCCGTGATGGTATTCAGTTTTTCATTTTTATATTTACTGAAGATGCGGAACACGATGGACCTGGCAAGGAGCGTGATAAGCCCCGATGATACGCCGTGCCCCGAGATGTCGAAGAGGCCGGCGCCCGTGAGAATGTTGTTTTCATGATAGAAGTCGTAGAAGTCGCCGGAAATTCCCGCCGAAGGCTTGAAGAGAAAGGCGATATCATACAGGTCCGATGAGGGCGTCACCGAGGGAAGGAATGATGTCTGTATTTTGGACGCCAGCAGCATATCCCTCTGTTGAATGTTATGCGCTTCTTCCAGTTCGCGGTTCAGGGTGACCAGGTTGTCGTTGACCGCCTCCATCTCCTCAAAAGCGGCTTCCAGTTCCTCGTTGGTTCCAATCAGTTCACTGGTTCTTTCCTGCACCTTCACTTCCAGATTCTCATTGAGTTTTCGCAGGTTTATATTCAGGTTGTTGACCTTGTTTGCCATTCCCAGGGAGAAGAGGGCGATGCTGGCCGTGGCCCCCATCTGGAACCCCCAGAGCGACCAGGTGTGGTTGGCAAGGAGGCCGAAGCGGTTCAGAACGGTGACGATAACGCCAACGAAGAGGGTGGAAAAGGCCAGCGTGTACATCTGGTGTTCGCGGTTTTTCTTGATCACGGAGTCCGCCATGGGGAAGGCGATGATGCCTATTCCCGGCAGGTATGCCGCCGCTCCCACACGGATACCCAGAGAGTAAGGAACAAGGAAGGATATGAAGATGCATGCCGTAATAAATATACCGTAGAAAAATGCCACCCGGTCAAACATGGGGAAGTTAACCTTCGTGTTCATGTAGGAACGGCTGAAGGATATCATGGTGATTATGGATAAGAAGAGCGTGGCCGGTGTTATATTATTCAGGGCCGGAACAGTGGGCCAGATGTACTGAAATCCATAGCCATTGAGCGAGAGGGATACAAGAGTCAGCGATATGAGGAAGGATGAATACCAGAAATAGGTAATATCCCTCATGGAAATGGCCAGGAGTAGGTTGTATATAATCATTATAAGGAGGATGCCATAGAAAATGCCAAATAAGGTTTTCTGTATATTCAGTTCCGAGATGACGCCCCTGCTTGAAAGTATCTGTACGGGAATGCTCAGCGAGCTCTCGGTCTTAACGCGGAAGTAACAGTCGTATGTCCCGGCCTTGACGGGAAACTGAATAAGAAAATTGTGGTGATTGATGTCACGGTCCCGGAAGGGGAGCCTGTCGCCCATGGTACGTGACTGGATGGATTTCCCGTCACTGATGTAGAAATCAATGCTGTCGAGGAGGGGATACCCTATCTCGAGGTACCAGAGCTCTTTGCTGTTTTCCGGTATGGTCACGGAGAAGCGTGACCATATGACCAGTGAGGTGAAACCGTAGTTGGTTCTGACCGCCGGTTTAAACAGGTCCGTTTCGAACACTTCATTGAAACTCCTGGTTCCCTCGGGGTCTTCCAGTACCTCAAGGTGTACATCGTAGGAGTTTTTTTCATTGAGTACGACGGTTTCAGCCCTGAGCCGCGGGAGAAATACCGTCATGAACAGCAAGAGGCATATGCAGGGTAGAAGAAAATGTATATTATTTTTCATTATTTTGTCAGATATCTTTATATTAAAGCCGGTACCTGCCTGTCAGATTTATGTCGTATTGATTGAAAAGTCAATAAAAAAATTATAATGACAATATATTCCCCTATCCGGCAACTTCTTTAAGAAGTCTTTCCATTTTTGCGTACATTTCGCTGTTTTTCCGGTCATGGACGATTATATCAAGGACATCATAAAGTTTTCCCAGCTGACGCAGGACCTGTTCAAGACGGATATCTTCTCCAACCAGGAGGAACATCCTGCTTGTCCCGGCCTTTCCCATTGCCGCGCAGAGGATTCCCTCCAGGTTAAAGGAGCGGCGGGAGAAGAGACCCGTCACCTGAGACATCACGCCGGGATGGTTTCTGACAATAAGTTCCAGTATGATTTCATTCATACAGTTCACCTCCGATCATCTCAATATTGGATGCACCGGGAGGGACAATGGGAAGAACATCAAATTCCTCTCCCAGGGGCACGTTTATGACACAGGGGCCCGGCGTGTTCAGGGCATGGGATAAAAGTGATATCGGGTCCGCGGCGCCGTCCAGGTTAATGCTCCGTATCCCGAAACCCTCGCCGATACGGGCGAAATCGGGCTTCGATATGAATTGTGACGCGAAAAAGTTACTGTTGTAGAACATGGACTGCTGCTGCCGCACCAGGCCCAGCTGGTTGTTGTTCATGATCAGCACCTTCACGTTCAGGTTCAGATCTGCCAGGGTGGCCAGTTCCTGGAGATTCATGAGGAAGGAACCGTCACCGCTGATGCAGAGAACATTCCTGCCGGGATTTGCCAGGGCTGCGCCGATGGCCGCGGGAAGGCCGAATCCCATGGTTCCCAGTCCGCCCGATGTGAGCAGGCCGCGGGGGCGGCGGAAAGGGTACATCTGGGCGGTCCACATCTGGTGCTGTCCCACATCGGTGGTGATAATGGCGCTGTCGTCCATGACCGCTCCCGCATGCTGGATTATGGCCAGGGGGTGATTCGCGGCGTATACCTTTTCCCTGATACCCGGCAATGATTTTTTCAGGGTATCTATGCGGGAAATCCATCGCCGCCGGCGGCGGACGCTTACCTGGTCCGCCAGAAGGGTGAGGGCTGAACGGGCATCGGCGATGAGAGACAGATTTGTTTTTTTAATTTTATCGATTTCAGAGTGATCGATGTCAATGTGAACAATTGATGCGTGCCTGCAGAATTCCCGAACCTTGCCTGTGGCCCGGTCATCGAAGCGGACTCCCACGGCCACGAGAAGATCGGACTCCTCGACGATGAGATTGGTGCTGCGGTCGCCATGCATGCCCAGCATCCCCAGGAAGAGCGGATCATCGGGAGAGAAGGAACCAAGCCCCATGAGGGACAGGGCCACGGGAATACTGTTTCTCCGGGCCAGGGTTCCCAGGGCATGGGAGGCATCGGAGGCGATAATGCCCCCGCCTGCATAGATCAGCGGCCTGCGGGCTTCGTCGATCATTCGGGCAATCTGGTCTGTGGTTTCCCCGCTGCAGGGCCGGGGCAGCGGTATTTCCGGCGGCCCGGGAAAGCAGATAGCGTCGGCGGTCTGCTGCTGTACATCCTTCGGAATGTCGATAAGCACCGGGCCGGGCCTGCCGGAAAGGGAAATACGGAAGGCCTCGTTGATGACATGGGGCAGTTCCCGGGCGTGGCGGACCATGAAAATATGTTTTGTAACGGGAAGGGCCATACCATAAATATCAACCTCCTGAAATGCGTCGGTCCCGATCATTCCCGTAGGGACCTGCCCGGTGATGGCGATGATGGGAACGGAATCGGCATGGGCGTCGGCGATGGCCGTGAGAAGATTGACAGCCCCGGGCCCCGATGTTGCTATGCATACCGCCGGCTTGCCCGTGGACCGGGCCATTCCCTGGGCGATGAATCCCGCGCCCTGTTCATGCCGGGCGAGGATGTGACGGATTGAGCTTCCCTGCAGAGCATCGTAGAGAGGCAGGTTTGCACCGCCCGGGATGCCCGTGACCGTTGTGACGCCCATTTTCTCCAGTGACCTGACGATGATCTGCGCTCCTGTGAGTGAATAATTATTCATATGGCTCCTCCTGTTTTTTTCTGCTGTAAACAAAAAAAGCCCCTGCCGGTTTACACCGGCAGGGGCTTTTGGATCTTCTGATTGTTTATTTCCCTACGGTGTAAACCGGTATGTATATGAGCGCACCACGACCACGACCACTGAAAGGATGGTTTCGGTAAGGATGCTCATAATACTGTTTACACGTTTCGGGTTCATAGTTTTATAATGTTTTTATTACTGATTCAGACATACATGGCCATTGTTCAGTCCTGTCAATAAATATTTAATATTTTTAATCAGTTTCCGCGTTATTCCCGGAATATTTTATCAACTATTTTGCCGGTATTACGGGCAGATCAATGCGCGACCGGTACCTGTCTCCGCGATAGATGCTCCACAATGTTTCGGGACAATCCCATGGGCTCTCACCGGAACAGGTTGCCGGATTTTTTTCGAAGTTTCCGTCATCAGCACCGGCTATGGCGATTCGTATACGGTGCCCTTTTTTAAACAGCCAGGAGACCGGCATAAGATCAAATGAAAGCTTAACTGGCTTGCCTTCTCTAAAGGGATCAGGATCGAACTGCCTTTCCCTGTATCCGTGCCACGGGAGGTTTGGTTGGACGTCAAATTTTCCCAGCACCTGATCATCGTCATTAAAGGTGCGGTGCCATCCCGCCCGAAGTTGCCCCTCTGATACATAGAGGGATCGTCCCGACTGATCCACATCACAGAGATAGATAAAGACATCGGCGTCGGCCTGATTTGATGTCATATATATGGTCATAAGGGGATGCCCGGTAACCTCCATATCTTCAGCTAGGGGTTCGGTCTCATAGACCATACATCGCCTGTCAAGATCAGTTCGTTCCATGATCTTGGTTGGTGTTTTCATCATAATCCATCGATTGATATCTTCTTCCCCGTACCCGGAACGTTGTGTGTAATCGATAGAATGGACATCCTGTCCCGGCAAACCAATTATTCGCATGAGACGGCCCTCTTCAGAAAAATTATAGGAAGTCATCTCCTGTCTTGCCAGGGGCCATTCCTTTTCCAGACGCCAGCCTCGATTCATTACATAAAGGGAAACCGGCGGCTCTTTATCGATACCGTTCTCGATGTCTTTCAAATAACGGTCGAAGAACCGCAGGCGTTCCAGTTCCAGCTGCTCCGGATAATTTTCTTTGTATTCCAGGTGTTTTACGTAGGCGTCAGTAACATAGGGGAGGTGAAACCTGGGTGCCACATGCAGTTTCTGTACACCGTTGTGCTGCAATGTTGCGAAGAGCTTCATTGTGCCCCGGGAAAAGCCGTCAAACCATCCTCCCACATGGTAGATTGGTATTCCCGATCGGGCGATGAGGTCTGTATAAAAGAGGGGGCTAGCGTTTTGAAATCGCAATCCCTTCAGGAACCTGTTGTTTATACTGTCAAAGTAGGGCGCATTGGCACGCTTCATGAAGGAAAAGGGTATATTTTTCCGGTGTTCTACGATTGTTTTATAATAAACGTCCCGGCGTTTTGAACCATCCCTGTATCGCGGTTTCCCGTCATCAAGGAAGGTGCGGGTGTCGCCATGGTCCGAAAGGGGTATCTCGTCAGCCAGGTCTCCGTCACCATCTTCATCGATTACCGGTGCCACGGGGAATACCCGCCGGTCGGGATCAAGTATGCTAAGGTTGAGACCCTTGAGAAAATCAGCATACTGCTCCATCCATGAGACCGCATCGATTCCGCCCGGGCGAACACCTTCACTGAAGCTTTCTGAAAGTATCACCTCCGGCATGATGCATTTCAGTGATTTCGGATTTCTCGAGGCAAGCATCAGTTGGATCCAGGCGTGGTATGATTGTCCCATCATGCCTATTTTACCGTTTGACCATTTCTGAACGGAAATCCATTGCAGAAGCTCTTCTCCATCGTCCACAATGACGGGCGTGAAGGGGACCTGGCTCCCGGTTGATGCGCCGCATCCGCGCATGTCGGCTATGACAAAGGCGTAACCATATTTTAGAAGAAGCTGAATTTCCTTTTTCATCCCATAGTGAAAGATCGGACCGGAGCTTCCCGATTTAACAAAGGCGACAAGTTTTTTCCACCATGGCATATCGAGCCAGCAAAAGGCGCGGTTGTAGGGAGTGAAGACAAAGACTGTCGGGAATTGATCAGCGGGAGGCCCGTCCGTGGGGAGAAAAACATCCACCGCGAGATTGACGCCATCTTTCATGGGAACCAGCTGTGTGGCCCGCTTATAGTCTTTATATGCTGGCGAACTGTATCCTGAATATGAAAAATAGCTGCTTTTCTTCTCAGTAATTGACCCGTTATCGCATCCGGTGACTGCCAAGGTAACTATAAAAATCAATAAAATCCCCGTTGATATTCTTTTCATGAAATCTTCTCCTGTGATGGTAATCACAACTTTTTAACCTTTTCAGGTTTGAGCTGCTTCATTTTACCCTGTGGGATGATCTCATGCAATCTGAATTATAAATCAGGAAACCGTTAATTCTTTTTTTTTCGTACCTGGGATGGTGAAACACCGAAATACCTTTTAAAGGCATTATAAAAAGCCGATGTGGAATTGAAGCCTACTGCCATAGCTGCGTCCAGTACGGTGAGTTCCGGATCATCATGGAGCATCCTTTCAGCCTCCCGTACGCGAAATTCATTGATATAGGACGCATAGTTGCGGTTCATAAAACGATTAAGAATCTCGGAGAGCTGGTGTTGTGTAACATCAACTCGGGAGGCGAGAGCAGCCAGTGTGAGATTATCATTGCAGTACATCTTTTCAGCGGTCATAATATCGTTCAATCGGTTACAGATAGTCTTTATATCAAGATTATCAACACGTGTGTTTTTATATCGAATGGATTCAGCCTCAAGACTAATGATGAAGAGCAGCGCCGGTTGGAGATAACTGAAAAGAAAGATCCCTGTTATAATAATTGTAACTGTAAAATGAATAAAGGGCATCAGTGAAGGTGAAAACAAGATGAAGAACCACAATACGGCAAGGAGGAAAAGGGCTACTATTATTATGCCGGCAAAAATCAGCACTGAACGGCGTTCACCGGAGGCATGGCGGAAAATTTTAATAAAGAGAATTGTTACTCTGCAATGATAGAGTAGATATAACCCCACGGAAGAGATGGCTATAGTCTGGTGAAGCTGACCTTCAATTGAGAAATGCGATGGCTTAATGCCGGTAAGAGCGGAAGGGAGTATTATAATCATTGTAACGAGGAAAAAAGGAATAAGATTTATCAGGATATAGGGCAGGGAAAGAGATCTGGCCTTTATAATATTCATGAAGTAGGTGTACTGAAGGGGGCCAACCGCATAAAATGAGACGAGACCGGCCTGTAGCCACAATGAGTCTTTCTGTATCAGTCCCAGTTCAATTAGTAGTGGGGAACCGTTGCTAAGCTGATAAATACCTATGAAACAGAGTAGTAATGCCAGAACTATATGGTTGCCCTTTCGGCGTATGATAATTATCTGACCAATCCCCAGAATAATACTGAAAAAACCTCCAAAGAGAATAAACAGGTATATAGCCGGGTAGTGCAACATAATTAGTAAGTGTACGGTATATATATAAACGTGCAAGTTTTTTTTAAGTCGGGAAAGCTTCAAATTGTAAATTCAGGAAATTTCTGCGCAAAGATGTCTGCGATGTAATGATAGCAATAACCGGTTCGCTCATTTTATCAGGATATTTATTTTTTCATAAAGCGTCCGTAATCAAATCCGGCGGCGGCTCTGATATATTTTTCTTTTTTGACCATGGAGCGCAGCCCTTTCAGCGTGGTGAAGGGTACTGTTACGCTCACATGATTGATGATGAAGGCGGGGATATTTCCGGCCGGGTCCGCCCAGGATTCCATGGATACATAGGTCCGGCTGTCCGCCAGGCGGCGGAAGATCCAGCGGCCCTTCATGCGGGTCATTCTCACGCAGCCGGGGCGGAGGGGCACCGGCGAGGGTTCCGGAACGGAAACCGAGGCTATGAGAGTGTCGCCGTCAATGATATCCACCGAGGAGCGAAGGACCACATCGCGGTTTGCAATGGGCCAGGGCAAACCTATCATGTAATAGAGGGTGCAACTGAACATGTCGCTGCAGTTGAATTTCCGTGATTCCCGGCAGTCACCCACCCATTCCGTGTAGGAGTCGACATCGAGAAAGACCTGCCAGATGACTTCAACAGGAGCATCAATGACGCATTCACCTTTCAGCTCCTCCACGGTAGAATGTACTGTGGGCCTGGTGAAGACCCGGATGGCTTCCCTGTCCAGGCGGAGTTTCCATGGGGCTTCGGGCGAGGTCATTGAAGACGCCGCCAGGAACGTGATGAAGATCAGGATGTATTTATTCATTGCAATCGGATTATGTCCGCCTGTCTTTACTTTTGGGAACATCCATATAATGATTTATAGGGGTTGCCTTATCAATCTTTTTTTAAGAAAAAACGCCGGATAAACTTGACGATGGAAGGAGAATTTTGTACTTTTATTTACAAAGTAACTTTGTAAAGCAAAGTGACTTTGTAAATAAAAGTATACGGTAATTGCCATGGATAAGGAACGGAACGACCGTGATCTTAAAAAGTACGCCGATGATATCGCCACCATCAAATCACTGCTGCTGAAGGTGGACGAAAAACCCCTTATTGAATACTGGGCTTTTTTCACCTGGGCGGGACTCATTCTCGCCGGGACGCTGATCCATTACCTGCTGCGGCGCACTATGCAGCTGGATATATCGGCCATTTTTCTTAAGGTCTGGCTTCCTGTTTTTCTTGCCGGATTATTCTTTGAGACTCTGGCATGGATCAGGAAGATGAACAGGGAGGCCATGCCTCTTTTATCAAGGCCGATGATAAAAATGGCCTGGGCCCTTGTGGGCCTCATGACCGGCCTGGGGTTCATATACTACCTGGTGGTGCGTGTTTCATCCTTTGCCTTCATCCCGTATCTGATTCTGGTTACCTTCGGCATCTTCATGGTTTTTTTCGCGCAGATATCCTACCAGTTTTATTTCGGCTTTGGCTATTTTTATATGCTCCTGGCCATTGTGCTCTATCTTTTTGAGCTGGATGGGGACAACCTTTTTATCATTACCGGCATGATCCTGGGGGCCACGTTCGTTTTGGCGGGCCTTGTCACACGTCGAAGAGAGAAGGAAGTCAATGACCATTGATACGCTGTTCACTCAGTTCGACAGCGTCTTCTTTGAGAAGACGCGTCTTTCCATGATGACTATACTGTATAAGGAGGAGCCCGTGTCCTTTAACCGTTTGAAAAAAGTAATCGGCGGCACCGACGGCTCCATATACTCACATCTTCAGAAGCTCCAGGAAGCTGGATATATCGGCCAAAAAAAGGAGATCATGAGTGGAAAGGCCCAGACATCATACTTCTTAACGGCCGAGGGGAAAAAGATTTTCCGGAAATACATTAAATTCATGGAGGAAATGATCCATGAGCAGAAGAGGGGGAAGAGCGATGCGTGAGATAGTGTTCTGGATTTACCTGGCTAATGCCGTGGTCCTTATCAATCATGAAGTAGACTCCGGTTACTGGAAGGAATGGGAGCTTGTCGGCATGAAGGGAGGAATAAGCCTGTTTCTGCTGCTTCATTTCCCCCTTTTCTTTGTGTTGCTCTGGGGACTGGTGGAAACTTATAAAGGCACCACGGCGGGTCTTGTTGTTTCACTGGTTGTGAGCAGCATTGGTATTTTTGCCGCCATTGCCCATGCCCTGTTTCTCCGGAAGGGAAATGAAAAGTTCAGGCTCCCGGTTTCTATAGCCATACTGATCATGACAGGGATTCTGTCGCCGGTTCAGCTGGCGATGACAGTTTATCTAATGAATATGCAGTAAAGGGAGGATATAATGAATTTAAAAAAAGCGGCTGTAGTATGTATTATGGCACTCCTGCTCCCCGCCGGGGAAGGCCTTATGGCCCTCACGGCCAGGGAAATAATTGACAGGGCTGAAAATGCCGTGCGTGGCAACAGCGCCATGGGTACATACGCCATTACCATAAAGACCAGGCGCTGGACCAGGACAATGGAGCTGAAGAGCTGGGATCACCGGTCGACCAAGAGGTCCTTTTCGGAGATAACGGCTCCGAAGAAGGATGCGGGAAACCGATTCCTCCTGGTGAATAAGACCATGCATCAGTATGTTCCAAAACTGCAGCAGGAGATCAAGATATCGCCCTCCATGATGATGCAGTCCTGGATGGGTTCTGATTTCACCAATGATGATATTGTGAAGGAATCCAGCATACTGGATGACTATACTCAGCGTCTTATCGGCAATAAGAGCATCGACGGTACGGAATGCTATGAGGTGGAACTAATCCCCAAAAAGGACGCCGATGTGGTGTGGGGAAAAATAATCTACTATGCCCGCATAACGGACTGCCTGCCGGTGCGCCAGGAATTCTATAATGAGCATAACGTCATGAAAAAGGTCATGGCTCTCAGCAGCTTTAAAACCATGCACGACCGGGTAATCCCCACGATAATGAAGATGCAGACCGTTGGGAAAGACGACCGGTATACGGTCATGGAAATAAAGGAAATACGGTTCAATGTGGCAATTCCCGATTATATTTTCTCGCTGCAGAACCTCAAGAGGAAATAGATGATGAAGAACAAAGAGCTGTCCATTGTGCTCCTCCTGGCCTGGAGGAGCGTATGGAAGAACAAGCGGCGGACAATTCTGACGCTTCTCACCGTGGTTATCGGGAGCGCCATGATCATTTTTCTCAACGCCTTTGCCACGGGCGGCCATGAGCAGATGATCGAGGACGCTGTGTCCACCAACACGGGGCACATACAGATCCACGAGAAGGGTTTCTGGGACAACCGTGGAACGGATTACGCTTTTCAGGCCGATGACGGGCTTCTGAAGTTGCTGGAAGGCGACAACCGCATAAAGTCCTTCAGCCGGCGAATACACGCCGCGGGCCTTCTGTCCTGCAGGGATACCACTGTAGGAGCCATGGTCCAGGCCGTTGATCCCGCACGGGAAAATGAAGTCACTGATTTGCACCGACATATAATCGATGGTCGTTTTCTCGATGAAAACGATACAACCAGTGTTGTGCTGGGTGCCGTGCTGGCACGGAATCTGGGAGTAAAACCGGGAGGGAAGATTGCCCTTATCAGCCAGGGATTTGACGGATCTATAGCCGCTGAGAAGCTCACTGTCGTGGGGCTCTTCAATTCGGGGAACCCCGAGTATGACCAGTCGCTCATGATAATGCCCTTTGCTCAGGCGCAGCAGACCTTCACCATGATGGGATATATCAACGCCATAACCATACACCTGAAAAGCCCGGCATACACAGATGCGGTGCGTGACCATATCCGCCGGCATGTGGACACCGGGGCACTGGAGGTTATGGGCTGGGATGAGCTCATGCCGGAACTGGTGCAGTTTATCGTCATGGACGATATAGGCGCCTATATATTCGATTTTATCCTGTTCATGGTTGTGGCCTTCGGGATACTCAACACCATCCAGATGTCGGTCTTCGAGAGAATCCGTGAGTTCGGTGTTATGCTGGCTATCGGAACCCGTCCCGGTCAGGTGACGGCCATCGTGCTTTTCGAATCGTTGTTTATTTCGATAATCGGCGTTGTCCTGGGTATGGCCCTGGGTTCCGGGATCAGTTATTACTTTACGCTGAATCCCCTGGATTATTCTCAATTCGCCGATGAGATTGCCGTATGGGGAATCGCCACAACGCTCTTTCCGGCAAAGCTCACCTGGCTGAACATCACGGTGACTTCTTTTCTGACTCTGGGACTTGCCGTCCTCTTTACGGTATTCCCGGCGCGCAGGGCGGCGAAGCTCAATCCCATTGAGGCCATAAGGCACTTATGACAAGAGGTATGTAATGAAGATATTTATTATGATGAGCTGGAGAAACCTGTGGCGTCACCGCCGCCGCTCTGTCGTGGTTATTTCCTCAATCGGAGTGGGAATCTTTTCCATGATTTTCTCCATGGGCTTTATGAACGGCATGAATGTGCAGATGGTGGAGAACACCATCAGCACGTCGCTTGGTCATGTGGCTGTGCATAAAAAAGGATTCCAGGACAATATGAAACTGGAAAACAATTTCATCGCCGATGATGCGATCTACAAAGCGCTTCGCGAGGCTCCCGCCGTGGTGGCCTTTGCGCCCAAGATAAAGGTGCAGGGAATGGTCCGGTCCTCGGAAACCTCCCGGGGAGTGCTCATCATTGGGATCGATCCTGAAAAGGAAAAAAAGATATCGAAAATATACGATTATACGAGTAAAGATGAGGGGAGCGCTTTTCTCGATGATATGGCGGCCGATGAGGTACTCATCTCTAAAGCCATGGCCGGAAAGCTCGATCTTGTGGTGGGAGACCGCCTGGTTCTCATGGTGCAGGATAAACATCGTGAAATCATCGGTGAAGGGCTCATGGTAAAGGGTATCTTTGAATCTCCCGTGGACAGTTTCGACAAGTACGTGGTTTTCGTTGGTTTGAAAAAACTGCAGGAAGTCACGGGCCTCGGTGATGGTATTTCCGAACTGACAGTCCTGGTAAAAAACAAGGACCGTGTCAGGGCCACCAGGGATTATATCAGGAACGCCCTGAAGGACCGCAACCTGGAGGTCCTCTCCTGGCAGGATATGGCGCCTAACCTGGTCCGGGCCATTGCCCTTTTTGACATGATCATGTATATCTTTTTCGCCATTGTATTCGTTACAGTCATATTCTCCGTGGCCAATACACTCATTATGGCCATTCTGGAGCGCTTTCACGAGATCGGCGTTATGAAGTCCATCGGCACCAGGCCTTCATGGATATTTTTCATGATTATGTTTGAGGCCGTGAACCTGGGGTTTGTGGGTCTTGCCATGGGCATCCTGGCCGGTGTTGGTATTACGGGGCTGCTGGGGTTTACAGGAATAGATTTTTCTTTTTACATGGAGTCCATGCGCACCTGGGGAACGGGCAGCATCATCTATCCCGCCATCAAAATTCTTGATCTTATCGTGGCGGTGATCATAGTTCTTTTGACCACAGTGATCGCGGCGCTCTATCCAGCGGTGAAGGCCGCCCGGATACGGCCCCTTGAGGCGCTGCATTTTATATAGTAAAGGAGCATAGCAATGGATAAAATTATTATAAAGAATCTGACCAAGGACTATAAAACCGACGGCATCACCGTGCAGGCGATTCGCGGCATCGACCTGACGGTACAGGAAGGGGAATTTTCGGCCATTGCCGGTCCTTCGGGCTCGGGGAAGACGACGCTTCTCAACATTATCGGCGGCCTGGACCGCCCTACCGAAGGCACCGTGCAAGTGGGGGACAGGCTTCTAGGCGAATGCTCCGATCGCGAGCTTTCCGATATACGCCTGCGGAAGATCGGATTCATCTTTCAGGCTTATAATCTTATTCCGGTGCTCAATTCCATCGAGAACGTGGAATATGTTCTACTGCTTCAGGGCGCCGATAAGAGTGAGCGCCGGGACCGCGCCGCGGCCATGCTGAAAGAAGTGGGGCTTGAGAAGGAGATGTTCCGGCTTCCCAAAGAACTTTCGGGCGGACAGCAGCAGCGCGTGGCTGTGGCACGGGCCATTGTATCGGAACCCGAGATCATCCTGGCCGACGAGCCCACGGCCAACCTGGACCAAAAGACCGGCGCTGCTCTACTGGACCTCATGCATGATCTGAACCATCGTAAAAATATCACCTTTATTTTTTCCACTCATGACAGCATGGTCATGGAACGGGCAGAGCGGCTCATCTACCTCATTGATGGCGCCGTTAAGGAGGATACGGTGCGCCAGGGCTTCGGTATAAAGAATTCATAATCGTCGGGATATGCTTTGGCGGTGCTGAAAGAAAGAGGCGCGAAGAGCGTGATAAGGGATATCGATAGATTAAACTAAAAGAGAATAGGGAAATGTGTAACGGGATAAAGACAGGAAAAAAGGTCTGTGAGTATAGTGTTATTTTTTTAATACTATTGATGATATTTTTAACGGCCGTATTGCCCGCTGCGTCGGCGGCGGAAAAAAATGACGAAGTTGTTTCGTATGAGGCGGCCATGGAGGATGTTACCGGAGAGAAAGGCTGGCAGTATAAAATGACCGGCCAGTACAAGGACCTCTTCACGTACCAGAAGGTCGATGAGTATTACGGCACCGGATTTTTCCCTTCTGGTGAAAAGGGACTGGCGGCGAACCTGAAGAGGCTGCGCCTCTCACCGGAGGTGACCTGGGGAACCATGCTGCTTCTGCATGTTGATTACGACAATGAAATAATGGTAAGCAGCTATACCGGCAGCCATGAGTTCGATGCCTACTGGCGTCCTTCTGAGTACAATGACTTCCTGGATCTTTCCTGGGATCCGCATTACAGCAATGATCTCTATTACCGGATGAAACTCCATCGCGCCTATGTTCGCCTGAACACCGGTGATTTTTCTTTCACCCTGGGACGCCAGCAGATCCGCTTTGGAAGCGGCAGGCTCTGGAATCCCCTGGATATTCTGAATCCCATATCACCCACCTTCGTGGAAGGCGCCGAGGAGCAGAAGGGCACCGATGCTCTGCGGGCCGACTGGTTTTTTACGTCATCGAGCGAGCTTTCCCTTGTTGTAAATCCTGTTCTTGCCAACAACCGGTATGGTGATATGAAATTTCAGAACTGCAATTATGTTGCGCGTGCAAAAACATCCATTAAAGAAACCGATGTTGCCCTCCTGGGAGGATGGATATCGCACCGCGGCGTAGCCGGGATTGACGGCGCCACGACTTTTTTCGATGGCATGCTCCGTGGAAGTGTGCTCTATTCCAATCCGGAAGATTACGATTATTACGTGCAGGCCAGCATGGGTTATGAATATACCTTCAGTTTCGGCCTTTACCTGCTTGCCGAGTATTTCTTCAATCAGAACGGCCTGAACTACAATGCCGATCTTAAAAACGCTTATGCAGCGAGCCTCATCTCCGGCATGAGTCAGAGCGGATATAATCTCCTGGCGAATCAGTTTCTCACGGCGAACCGCCACTACCTGGGTTTTGTCCTGGGGTATGATATTCATCCCCTGGTGCGCGATGATTTCTTTATCATCATTGACTTTGAGGGACGGGCTGCTTTTATCAACGAGTCATTAAAGTTCAATGCCATGGAAAATATGGACATAACCGCCGGTCTCATGTTTGCCTTTACCGGCGGAGGCACCGATAAGATTTCGGATTTTGAATCCTTTACCGGCGATAACCTGCTGTACTACATCAGTCTGAGTTTGTATTTTTAAATATGGTGGGACTTGACAGTTTCAAATTCTCGACATATTATAAATATACAAAGCAGACTTATATATGGGGAACATGTCATGGCATATATAAAATGGACCGACGAATTGAGCGTACAGATCCCGTCAATCGACGCTGAGCATAAAACACTCATAGGCATCATAAATGAGTTCTATGACGGTATTGATAAAAAATATACGGCGTTTCTGGTGGAAAAGGGCGTTAAATAGAGCAGACTTCTTGCTGAAAATCCGGATCGGACGAAATACCTGAAAAGATGCCAAATGACGGTTTTTTTAATAACATAAATTTATTGATAATAAAGGGTTGACATTTAATTAGTACTGTCTACTATGACCTCAAGTGATTAAGTCCGTTAAAATCTTCTATTTTCTTACCTCAAACAAACTCAGGTAATCTTCATAGCAGTATTTTAGGCTTATCCAAAAGGGAAATATCCCGATTAATCTACACAGGAGTTACACTATGTCTCAAGGTACAGTTAAATGGTTCAACGAGCAGAAAGGTTTTGGTTTCATTACGTCTAATGATGGCAAAGATTATTTTGTACATCACACAAACATCATGGGATCAGGTTTTAAAACGCTGCCCGAGGGTGCCGAGGTTGAATTTGAAGTTGAAAAAAGCGAAAGAGGCTTCAGAGCCGTTCAGGTTTCTGTTATCTAAATAAAAACACTTCATTTTACTGGAAAAGGCGCCCTTAGAGGCGCCTTTTTTTATGCCTTCGCCGGAATATGTCTATTTGTAATATCACCGGCAGATCATTATATTTCATTCATTGCGTGACTCAATGAGCATTTGACTATGATAATGCAGGAGAAATGAAATGATTAAAAATATTTTTTTTATAATACTGATAATAACTGTTTCCCTGGGCGCTGTGATGGGCTTTGCGCGATTTCTTTTTTTTATGAAAGTAAAGAGTGAAGTACGGGAGCTTTTCCGGGAAGTGAGGGTGTCAGAAGCGAAAGTCATAGAAGAGACGGATCTTGATGGATTGCCTGAACCGGTACAGCGTTATCTGCGCTTCACCGGCATCATCGGGAAAAAGGAGATCAGGTGCGCCCGGTTCCGGCAGCAGGGCCATTTCAGGACCGACGTAAAACAGGAATGGTTTCCCCTTGATGCCGCACAGTATGTTGCCACGGAAATGCCCGGCTTCATCTGGTTCGCCCATATGCATATGGCGCCGCTGGTGACGGTAAGCGCCCGTGACCGGCTGAGCGAAGGCAGGGGAAACATGCTGGTAAAACTGCTGTCCCTGGTCAGGCTTGCCGATGCCGCGGGAAAAGAAATAGACCAGGGAACCCTGCTCCGGTATCTCGGTGAGATGGTCTGGTATCCCACGGCCTTCCTGAATCGGAATATCCGGTGGGAGCCTGTTGATTCACGGTCGGCACGGGTCATTTTTACCGACGGAAACATGACTGTGTCGGGCCTGTTCATCTTCGGTGACGGGGGAGAGGTAACGTCCTTTAAGGCCCGGCGATACATGAGCAGCGGCAATGCTTCGACTCTCGAGGACTGGTCGGCAGAGATTCATGATTACAGGGAAGTGGACGGCATACGCATTCCCCGCAGTGCCGAGGTCATCTGGCACCTCGAGGCGGGAGATTTCAGCTATGCCAGGCTGGAGATAAGCGATGCCCGGTTCAATGTTCCTGAACCGTATTGATTGCCGATGAGGGCCGCTTCTCTGTGGCTAATCCTGCATGCGGACAGAGAACATTTCCGTGAGTGTGCGCATTTCCACGGCCTGGGCCGACATTTCTTCGCTCACCGATGCGGTTTCTTCCACCAGCGAGGAATTTTCCTGGGTTATTTTATCCATCTGCATCATAGCCGTATTTATCTGCTGCATGCCATGGCGCTGCTCATCGCTGGCTGAAGCGATTTCCCGTACAACCTCACCGACATTGCCAATGGATTCCCTGATGAGGCGCAGCGCCTCACGGCTTTTCGTTCCCATTTCAGTGGCATTATGGATGGATATCATGGATTCGGCAATCACACCATTTATTTCCTTGGCAGCCTCCCTGGCTCTGCCGGCCAGAGAACGCACCTCGGCAGCCACAACGGCGAATCCCCGTCCCTGCTCCCCGGCCCTTGCGGCCTCCACTGCCGCGTTGAGGGCCAGGAGGTTCGTCTGAAAGGCTATTTCATTGATCATGGCCGTTATCTCGGCGATGCGGCTGCTGCTCTCGCTGATTTTCCCAATGGAGTCGATTGCGCCGAGCACAACCGATGCGCTTTCATCGGCTGTTCTGGCCGCATCGAGGGAGAGCCTTTCAGCCTTCTGGGCATTGTCGGCATTACTGGATATTCCGGCAACGGCCTCTTCTATGCTTGAGGCAATTTCTTCCAGCGATGAGGCCTGTTCCGTGTTCATCTGGGAAAGCTGCTGGTTTCCGCCGGCGATTTGTTCCACGACGGTAGTGAGCCTGTTGGCGTTTTCCACCACGTTCGCTACAAGGTTTTCCAGGTTGTCAGCCGATACGTTCAGTGTTTTTGCCAGTGTGCCTATTTCGTCATTCTGGTCCAGTTCGATTCTCTCTTTCAGGTTTCCCCGGGCCAGTTCTTCGGCAAAGGCCGCACATTGGGCAATGCCGCTTTTAATATTTCGTGACACAAGGTAAATCAACAGGGCCAGGAGGCCGGTAATGATTGTAAAGACGATGGCGATGCGTATCTGGAGATTTACAAGACGGCCCGCAATCTCTTCGCGTATATCAGCCTCGTATACGCCCGTGCCGATGATCCAGTTCAGGGGAGCGAAGGTCTTTACATAGGATATTTTCGGCTCCAGGCGGTTCTTGTCCTGTTTGTACTGCCAGATATACTGCACATATCCGGCGTTGTTTTTTTTGCAGACCTGAACCATTTCGACAAAGAGCTTCTTGCCCGAGGGATCTTTATAATCCGAAAGGTCCTTGTCATTGAGGTCGGGACGCAGGGGATGCATGACCATGAAGGGCCGGAAGTCGTTGATCCATACATAATCATTGCCGTCCCTGCCGTAACGTATTCTTCTGACATAATTGAAGGCATTTTCTCTGAATTCCTTCTCGGTAATTACGCCGTTGATATGATCCTGGTACATGCCATTGATTGTTGCAACGGTGGTATCCACAATATCCATGATCTTTTCCTTTTTCATGTCATAAACTGTCTTCTTTATCACGGGGAGCACATAAATGAACATGACAAGGAGAAAGCTGAGAATGACGATTCCGCCGATTGATAATATTTTTGTTTGTATAGACATATTCTTCCAGTACATGGTATTACCTCGATGTAGCAGGGATGGGGAACGTGGTGATGGGATACCTTTATAGTAACACCCGACTGGAAGACTGTCAATAGCGCATATGAGGAAAAGACATGGATTATAGGGGTTGTTTATATGTTTGTTAAAGGGGTCAGAGCCCGCTTTTATCGAAGTTAATTGGCGCGGAAGGCCGCACTTAAACGCAGAAATATTTTTTTCAACAGATATATGAACATTATCAGGGCGAGAGAGGGGGCGATGACCCAGATCAGTTCACTCTTTATCACGTTGAGGCCCCGTTCGGATATGAAGGCTTCAAGGCCAATGGGCGAGACCCTTATGGGCCGCCAGGGGAAAAAATAACGGCTATGATCGAAGGGGATGAAGAAACCCACGCCCAGGCCGCCGCTGGTCATGGCATCCAGGACTCCATGAAGCGCCGTCACGGTTGTGAATATCAGGAAGAGCTGCAGGTAATAGAATATCCCTCTGCGGTCCGTGAGATAAATCAGGGCGGCCATAAAAAATCCCGTACAGGCGGCGAAGACCAGGCTGTGGGATAAACCCCGGTGTCCGAAGGTATGGCCGTAGGGTATTCCCATTCCGAAGGCAATGACATCCAGGTCAGGAAGGATCGAGCAGAAAAGGACCGCCATGAAAAGCAGGAAGCCCTTCTTTTGCGGATGAAGGACCGAGGCCAGGGCCGGCCCTGCCGCCATATGGGCTATTGCCGTGGGCATGATTGTATTCTCCTGTCGGATGAGATTTGTCATATTGTCTGTACGCTCATTCAGTGTACAGTATTAACGTCATGTCATAGTTTTCATCCCGTTTAAATACTCAAGAAATATTTGCATGAAACGGGGTCAGAGCCTCCTTTGCCGCTTCATTGCTATTCATAGGAATATCCCCCGCCTGATTTGATTTTTAAAATATATTTTAGAACCTATATGGCTTAAATGGTGTTATTTTGTGACAATAGGTTCGTTATGGTTGTAAAATATACTATATCAAACTATATATTACAAAAAATTACCAGTTAAGGGTTATTCTGTTGACACTGGTCTGGAAGATTTTAAATATGAAAATGGATAATTGAAATGATTATAAAATATAAAGCAAGGTGATCGTAGTGTATAAATCTGATAAAAATGTATATAAATTATTATATAATACCGGCAGCGGCACGATGCGAATGATCATACTGAGCATGGTGCTTGTGCTGACGGGCTGCTCTCCCCAGGCCGGCGAAAATAAAGCCAAAGTGGTTCCGGGAGAGACCAGGGAAATCATGGATATGAAGGGGAATCGGCTTGTAGTGCCGAAAAATCTGACCCGCGTCGCTCTTCTCGGCGGTCCGACTGGGCAGGTGGCCTATATACTGGGAGTGCAGGACCGGTTGTGCGCCGTTACAAAAAGTATCGTCACATCGGAACTGGTAGGCATGTTCGATCCCTCCATGAAAACACGTCCCGTGGCCCGCACTGTCAACGGCACGGTACATATTGAACAGCTCCTCAGTTCTGATCCCCAACTGGTAATTGCCGGAGACCTGGACGGGCAGATTGTACAGAAAAAGACAAGCATTCCCGTGGCATTTTTTGAAGACAGCATGTCCCACGGTATTGAGGATATCAAGAAGGAGCTGAAGTTTTATGCCTCCGTATTTGAGGCCGAAGACCGGTGCAAGGCCTACTGCGATTATCTCGATGCCATGATCGACCTTGTCAGAAAACGTACTGCGGGCATTCCGGAAAAAGACAGGAAATCTGTTTTCAACGGGTATAACGCCAATCATCTCGTAACGCTGGGCGGAGATACATTCATGCAGGAACGTATAGAGATCGCCGGCTGCCGGAACGCAGCTATAAGCATCCGGACCGCGGGCAAACAGGAAGGGCTTCATTCCGGCCTGGGAGAGGTTTCCATGGAACAGGTCCTGGCATGGAATCCCGATATCATTGTCGTTGATATGGGGGGCGTTGATGAACTGAGCAGGGATGACCGATGGGCTTCCATAAAGGCCGTGAAAAACAGGCAGGTGTTCATACAGCCTGCCGGTGTATTTATCTGGGACAGACCCTCGGCCGAGGCTGCCGCGCTGCATCCCCTCTGGCAGGCTTCAATTGCCTATCCGGAAAAATTCAGGGACATCTCCTTTGTGAAGGAGGTGCAGCGCTTTTACCGTGAGATTTTTCATTTCAATCTTTCGGAAAAACAGGCCCGCATGATTGAGAATGGTTATTTTAAATCAAAGATCATGCGCGGTGTTAATTAGGGGCCGGCAGTGAACAGGCGAAACCTTCCCGGCGGGGATGTACAGGTGCGGATAATGTCCAGGCCGGCGAGGGTTAAGCTTATACTTGCCGTACTGGTGGTGGTCGTTTCCATTGCCTCCCTCATGATGGGCAGAATATATATCCACCCCCTCATCATCCTCAAGGTCATGGCGTCGAAATTTTTCCCCATTGTTCCAGACTGGTCGCCCACCATTGAAAGCGTGATAATGAATGTACGGCTTCCCCGGCTTGCCGCGGGCCTC
This sequence comes from Spirochaetae bacterium HGW-Spirochaetae-1, assembly GCA_002839375.1. NCBI lineage: Bacteria > Pseudomonadati > Spirochaetota > Spirochaetae bacterium HGW-Spirochaetae-1. The sequence continues at coordinate 185,233 of PGXY01000008.1, forward strand.
CTCGTGGGGTCCGGTCTTTCCATTTCAGGGGCCTCGTTCCAGGGACTGTTCAGGAATCCCCTTGTCTCACCGCATATTCTCGGTGTGGCCGCCGGTGCCGGTTTTGGAGCCGCCCTGGCAATCCTTCTTTTTGACAGCCTGATAATCACACAGATATTTTCATTCGCTTTCGGTATCATTGCCGTTATCATGGCTTTCCTGCTCAGCAGGGTATACCGTTCTTCGCCTATACTCATGCTGGTCCTGGCGGGGATTATCGTGGGATCACTTTTTTCGGCACTCACGTCCTTTATTAAATATATCGCCGATCCCATGAACCGCATGCCGGCTATTGTGTTCTGGCTGCTGGGATCTCTGAATAATGTGAGCAACAAGGATTTAATCGTCGTTGCCCCGGTGTTTCTTCTGTGCATCGCCTGCCTGCTTCTTATCCGCTGGCGTATCAATGTCATCGCCATGGGGGAGGATGACGCCAGGGCACTGGGTGTTAACACGGAACTGACCGGGGCCGTCATCATTCTCTGTGCCACGGTCATCACGGCCGGTGCGGTCTGCATCAGCGGGATCATCGGATGGATCGGCCTGGTCATCCCTCATATCGGACGCCTGCTTACGGGACCGGATCATCGTCACCTGCTTCCCGTATCGCTTCTGGCGGGAGCGGCATACCTGGTAATCGTGGATACCATCGCCCGTACCGTGATGGTGACGGAAATTCCCATTGGAATCCTGACAGCCATAATAGGGGCGCCGTTTTTCGCGCTGCTTCTGCGCAGGAACAGTCCCGGGTGGTAGGCCATGGCTGAACGGATAAAGGTTGAAAAACTTTCTTTCAGATACGGACCGGTCCATGCTCCCCGTGTATTTGAGAACCTCTCTTTTTCGGTATCAACGGGGGAACTCATGTGTCTCCTGGGGCCCAACGGTACGGGAAAATCAACGCTTCTGAAATGCATGAACGGTCTCCTGAAGCCGGTGAGCGGAACGGTAGTTCTTGACGGAGAAGATGTATCCTCTCTGTCACGGGAGGACATAGCGAGGAAGGTCGGTTTTGTTCCGCAGTCCCATTCATCGGTGTTCCCCTTTCTGGTCAGGGACGTTGTCGTTATGGGAAGAACACCGCACCTTACAATTTTTTCATCGCCGTCGCGCAAGGATCTCGATATTGCCGGCCATGTCATGGAACAGGTGGGAATATCCCATCTGGCCGGAAAACCCTGCACCATGATCAGCGGCGGTGAATGGCAGCTGGTGCTTATCGCCCGGGCCCTGACCCAGCAGCCGGAAATACTTATTCTTGATGAACCCACGTCGCACCTCGATATGGGGAACCAGTTGAAAATACTGAATGTCGTGCATGGTCTTGCCAGATCGGGGCTGACTGTGGTAATGGCCTCGCACTTTCCCGACCATGCCTTTCTCAGCTCCACCAGCGTTGCCGTATTGAAAGATGGTTCCTTTACGGCCTGGGGAACTCCCGATGATGTCGTGACGGAATCACTGCTGAGGGATACCTATGGCGTTGCCGTAAAGGTGCTCCATGTAGAGGAGGCAGGCAGAAAGGTGTGCATACCCGTTATGAAAAACTGAAAAAATACGGGAAAACCCGTAGTGGTAAGGAGATTGTATTCAAGATGAAAGTGAATGAAAAAAAAACAGTCCTTGAGAGATCATATGATCAGCTGAAAAGCATATATGAAGAAATGGCATTGCAGCCGGGGACACTTCGTAAAATCGGCCTGAAACGGGCGTGGAATGTCATTATCGGAAGCCATGGACAATGCGGCCTGGCCCTTAACTTTACGGGGATGCATGCCGTCTACAGTGAGGAACAGAGAATAGCCGACCAGGAAAAACTCCGAACTCTTATCGGGCTCTCCCTTTTTGATGCCGCTGCCCGGACCATATCATCGGCTTCTCTCCAGGAACGGTCAATCGGCCTGGCCTGTCTCAATGCCCTGTCGCAGCCCCTGCGGGACAATGAAATTCTTGAAAAACGAGGTATCGCCCCCGTTTATAAAAATATTGACTCGTTCATTAAAAAGACGGACGTTGTAACGGTCGTGGGACACGGCGGTGTGGTGAGGGATTTTTTCGGCAAGTGCCGCGAAATCCATGTCACGGACATGCGGCCGAAAGAGGATTTCCAGACAACGGTAATCGGTGAAACAATAACCTACGGGCCGGAAAATATCTTTCTCCATGGCGCCGATGAAAACAGGGATCTCCTTTCCCGCTCGGATTTCGTCATGATCACGGGATCAACCCTGGTCAATGACACCTTTGATGAACTCATGGGCTGGTGCGCCAATGCCAGGGTCAGAGCCCTGTACGGTCCCAGTGCATACCTGGCGCCGGAAGTCCTTTTCAGCAATGGCGTCACCCTGGTGCAGCAGGCCGGGATAAGCAATCCGGAACGTTTCGAGTTCGACATGGTGAACGATCTGGATATGGAATCAGCTCTGAAAATGAACCAGATGATGAAACATGAATTTCTCGAAAAAGAAAACCCCGGAAAATAAAAGCATGAGGATAGATGTGCACGAAATCGCCGCCTCCGTGGCCGATTTCGGCACCATCCTTCCCATTCTCTTCGCCGCGGCCATGATCGCGAAAATAAACCTGGGTCTTGTTCTTGTCTTTCTGGCCGTCTGGTATGTCATTACGGGCCTTGTCTACCGGATACCCATACCAGTCGAACCGATGAAGGCCATCGGTGCCATCATTATAGCCGGCGGGGCAACGGCGGGAGAAGTGGCGGCATCGGGCATTACTATCGGCCTTTTGTTCCTGGTGCTGGGTATCGCCAGGGGCATGAAATACATCCAGAACCTGATTCCCCTGGCGGTAATCAGGGGTGTCCAGCTGGGACTTACGCTTATCCTTTTAAAAACATCATTCCGGTTTATCACGGCTGACCCGCTGTTTTCAGGCCTGGGTATTAGTGTTATCGTCATATTCTTTTTGTTAAACCGATACCGGAAGGTTCCGGACTTCTCGGCTCTCATAATCATCGTTGGTGGTATTGCTCTGTCTCTCTGGACCCGGGGCCTGCCGGGACTGTCTCCTGTTGCCGTCGCCATCCCGGTTATATCATTTCCCCGTGATTTCCTTTCCTCGGGATGGCGTCTTGTGCTCCCCCAGGTACCACTCACCATCGCCAATGCTATCCTGGCCACGTCGCTTCTGGCAAAGGACCTTTTTAATCGGGATGTTGATTCCGACAAACTTTCCGTGACTATCGGATTGATGAACCTGGCCTCGGCCCCCCTTGGCGGTTTTCCCATGTGTCACGGCGCCGGGGGGATGGCGGCCCATTACCGTTTCGGCGGCCGTACTGGCGGGACCAATATCGTTGCCGGCATTATCCTGCTCGTTTTCGCTTTTTTCTTTTCCGATGCGGCGACTGTTGCCTCGCTGCCCCAGGGCATGTTCGGGGCACTCCTCGTCTTCGTGGCCCTGGAACTGGGGAAACACGGCATCAAGACTGAATCACCGGTTCTCACCGGTGCCATGGCCCTGGCAGCCCTTTTTTTCAACATGACCGCTGCGTTTGCCGGGGGGCTCGTTGTGGTGTGGATTCTGAAGCGTTTCGGAATTACAGTAAAATAGGGGAGGCTCTGACCCCCAAAAGATCGGTTCAGTCCTCTTCCTTCTCCAGGTAAATCCAGAAGCCTGAATCGTCATTGCTGACTTCATACCGGTGGATTCCCAGCTTCACCAGCAGTTCCGGAAATATGCGTTTTTGTTCATTCATGAATTTTCCAGCGGGATGATCTTTTTTCCTTCTGCCGCGTTCATTCATCATGTGGTTGATTTCTTCATGTATCTCGCGGGAGCCCAGGCCCAGTCCGACGAAGGCTTTTCCTCCGGGGCGCAGTACGCGGTTTATCTCACGGAAGGCATGCTCCAGGTCCCAGGCGAAGAGAGAACCGCGGCTTATGACGAGATCCACGGAGCGGTCCTTTACGGGCAGCTCCTTTGTATTGGCGATGAGTGGGGTTATGCGGTGAGAGAATCCCGCGCGGGCGATATTTTTCCGGGCGAAATGAAGAATATGTTCGGAAATATCGAGCGCGATAAGCCGTAGTTCGGTCTGCCGGGCCGTTTCAATGGCAAGATGGGCAGGGCCGCTGCCCAGGTCCAGGGCCAGGCCGTTGACTATCCCGCACTGTTTGATGATGCGCGTGACGATATAGGGAAAGGCCGGGGCAAAAAAGGTTCCGGCGACTTCATTGTAGTCCCTGGCTTCTTCATAACTGAAAATATTTCTGTTGTCCTGCTCATTCTTCATCATCTTTTTTTCCTTTTTTTGTATTCGAAAAAGTTCATTTTTCCGGCGTCAAAACCGGGAGGCGGGAGATTGTGCAAAATCATTTCAGCTTCCCTGCCGGAAAGGTCATAGGAAAAATATTTTTTGTAATACCAGATGTATTCTTTTTGAAGATTAATATCTTCAAAAAGTTCCGGATGCAGGCTTTTTGCCAGAAATTGTACGAGCAGCACAATCTCCGTACTTCCATGGCTTGCGTGGAATACGCCCGTGGGGCAGAGTGTTAATTTTTTCTGGCGGACCGCCTTAATTGTGGACCACTGGTGGTTCGAGAGGATGCGGTCGCGGGATGCGGGATCCCCAACTATAATCATTTCGGGATTCCAGGCGATAACCTGTTCAACCGATGTGTCTACGAAATGCTTGTCGAGCCCGCCCGAGACGAGTTCACCACCGGCTAGTTCCGTCAGGTAGTAGGCAGTGGAATACTTCCCCTGTGATTTAAGCTCATTGGACATTGTGGCATAGTATACACGCGTTCTTTCCGCACTCTGTATTTTTTTTGTACGCGAGAGAATCATGTTAAAACATTTATCAAAGTAATCGCAGTAATCCCGGGCCCTTTGCGGTGCCTGGCCTCCCAGGAGATCTCCGTAAAACATGATCTCTTCTTTGTAAAGCTTCATGAACTGCTGTACCGTTTCGGGGCGCTGTTCGCTACGGCTGGGACACACTGCGGGGATTCCTGCAGCCAGGAGGCGTTTCCGCGGCGAGGGCCAGTACCAGTAAAAAAGCAGATCCGGTTTGAATGTGAGCAGCTTTTCCACATCGGGTTCCGTATAATAGCGGAGTACCGGTATATCTTTCATGCGGGGATAAATATGGTACGCCCAGGCATTCTGCCGTGTGGATATGCAGAGTACCTTATCGGCGGACCCAAGCATGAAGACTTTTTCAAAGCTCGGTCCCAGCAAACAGGCGATTTTTTCAGGGGAGTGAGGGATTTTGATTCTTTCCCCGGCCCGGTCGGTTATGATTCTCTCTCCGTTTCCCTGCCGGGAATGAGGATTGGTCATGCCATGAGAATACAGGATGAGAAAAATAACTGCCGTAGTAAAAATTGTCCTTTGAAGCGCGGTCCTGTTTTTCATCTACGATACCCGGTGGAACGATCTGTTTGGCCTGATCGAAGAGTATGAAATATTATAAAAGAGCCGATAAAAGCGCTCGGTCTCCTCATCCATTTGTCCGGAGAACCTTTCAGGGAAAAGAATGCCGGTGATATAGAGAAGGCCCAGGACCCAGCGGAGACTGCCGAAATCCCAGAGGGGAGGAAGAGCGTATACCCTTTTATTTTCCAGGGCCGGGCAGTGAAGATTATTTTCTTCACAGTAACGGTAAAAATCCGACAGGGGACAGGAGAAAAATCCTGAAATGAAAATATATTCCGGAGCGAAGGCCCTGAATTCTTCAGCGGTGATGGTAACTCCCGGTTTCCCCTGGCGGGTCAGGTCTTTATTCACGCAGTATCCGCCGGCAATGGTGACCAGGTTCGTTTCTATGCGCTCGGCGTTAAGAGCGAAGAGTGGGTAGCCCATGGCGTAATACACGCGGGGCCTTTGTTCCGGCGCTCTGTCTTCGGTGAATCGTTGGAGTATCGATTCTATGTATAGTGATAATTCCTTCCCCCTGTTTTCCCTTGCGGTCTTACGTGCCAGGAAGTTTATTATTTCTCCATATTTAAAAGGGTCCTGCATCTCTTTATGGAATTTCTGCAGGTAATCGTTGTTCATCAGTTCAAACCACAGAGATCTCACTCTGTCCGTATCATCGATATTGAGGCAGGTGATGATGGACTGGAGGATTTCCATGGCCCTGGTCGTGCGGTATCCGCCGAAAAATCCCGGCTCATGAAAGGCCTCACGGTGAAAGTTTCCGTTGAAGGGGAGAGTGTATCCGCATTCACATTTTCCTTCTTCGCTCCAGTGAAGGGTCCGCGCCCCCATGGGGCCGAAGAATTCCCGTGTGACAAGAACGGAGCCGCACCGTGGACATATTGTATTAAGGCGGTCCGTACCGGGAGAATTGAAGAGGTATGTGAAGGGGAGGATATGCCGTATCCTGTCGCACAGGATCTCCGCTTCATGGATGGTGGGCTCGTCATCCATGTTGGCGTCGCCAAAGGGAACGAAGCGCATGATCTGAAAGGGAATCCGCGGGGAAAGGGATGCAATGTGGCAGGCAAGGCCCATGACCTCTTCCTCCCGCCCCTTCATGTATATCACCGCCGTTTCGACGTGGACCCCTTTCTCGTGAAGAATTTTAAGGTTTCTCAGAACGGGGCCTATTCCCGGAGCACCGCAGGAGCGGTACGCATCGTCATTAAATCCTTTGAATCCCAGATTTATGAAGTCCAGATGGGGAATCAGCGCCTCCAGGGACTGTTCCGTGAAATATCCGTTGGATGAACAGCCCGTGAGAAGCCCCTCTTTGTGTGCCAGGGCCGTAAGAGCCGTAAAAGTCTGCAGCGACACTATGGGATCATTGACGCAGAAAACGATCCCCAGGCACTGTTCCTCCTTCGCTTTCCTTATGACCGAACAGGCGTCCATTTCCTTAAGGCTTCCCGACATGGTGTCCAGGCCCGATGTGAGAATTTCCGATATGCATCCGCTGCAGCGGAAGTTGCATCCCAGTGTGCTGATCTGGAGAAATTTCCCCCGCGGGTTATGATGGAGGAGGGGCATGGTTTCAATGCTGATGGGAAACATGGTGAGATACCGGTGGGGGTAACATTCCACTATGGTATCACCGGCTGGTTCATACATGCCGCAACGGCCCCGACGGCCGTCAATAAGCTCACAGCCTATTTCGCAGACAGGGCATTTCATGATAGTTCCTTTTCCATGACAAACCAGAGATTGGCATCGTCGCGTTCAACGCGATGTTTTTTTGCCGATGAAGATGCCAGGGCGCTGCTCAGACGTTCAATGTTTTCGGGGCTCATCCGTTTCCCCGAGCTTTCCTTGAAATCACCGCTCCGTTTCTGCATTTTTTCCAGGATCCCGGCCTTCAGTTCCGGCGTACCGAATCCGCCGCCGATAAAGGAACTGCAGCCGGGCTTCAGAATGCGGTGGACTTCGTTGAAAACATCTACGGGAGATTCCCAGAAGAATATGGAACCACGGCTTATTACCAGATCAATGGAGTTATCCCGAAAGGGCAGATGGTGCACATCGCCCTGTACCGGTACGACCCTTTTTTCGAGATCTGCTGTCCGTATGTTTTCCCCGGCGATTCTCTGTGCAGGGGAGGAAAAATCCAGGGCCACGGTAAGAAAATTGCTCTGATTAGATAAGGCTATGGCAAAGTGTCCGGGGCCGCTGCCCAGGTCCAGGCAGATTCCTTGTTGAATGGGAATTTTTCCCAGGATAATACGAGCCAGTATGGGATAGATTGGGGCAAAGATAGTCCTTGCGATTTCATCAAATTCCCTGGCTTTTTTTTCTTCCTCGTGGGGCTGCATTTTGGCCATATACGATACTCACATGATGACTAATTATTACAAATAATCTTAAATTATTCTTTATTTTAAAACCTGATAGAAAAATACAAGCAGGTTTTACGGTACAAGTTTATTTTTGTGAATATATACGGGGAAATTCAGTCTGTTCGGGGTTCAGGGCGTGTAGTACATGGCATCAACGGTAATTTCACGGGCCATACAGGTCAGGGCCGCCCCGTTCTTGCTCATAAAAATTTGGGAGATATGAATGTGGATATAAAAACAGCGTGACTGCGGTCACGCTGTTTTGTTCATTTCCAGCAGTTTGCGTATTTCGTCATGCATGAAAGTGGGAAACTTGTAGCCGTAGTTGAAGGCCAGAAATTTCCAGTCATCCTTGGTTATCCGCCGCCGGCACTGGGAGGAGCCGCAGGAGCAGAGAAAATCCTGGTCTACATTTGCTATAAAGGTACCGTAATCAATGGTGAGTTCTTCGCCGCCGGCGATATCCCGCCTGGCAATGATGTTGTCATTATAATCATATACCATGTTAGGATCACAGGAGTGGTTCATGAAATTCGAAATGTGCCGGGCATGCTTCCAGTCAGAGGTGCCGATTATCATGCCGAAGTCGATGTCATAGCTGTATCGCAGAAAAATTTCGCGTTCTTCCGCGGTAAGATTGTCGAGATCCTCCACGGTCATTATTCTCCAACCCTCCTTTTCGTCTTCGATCCAGTCATCGTGACTGAAAAGGAGAGTACCCTCGGGGATGTCTTCCTCGGTGTAAATGCCCACTTCTGTGTGGCTTAATCTTTTTTTCACCAGCATCGAGTGCACCTCTCGAAAAAAATGTTAATGTCAGCACGGGCAATATACTTTAATGATGCTATTGTCAATAACATATTACACAATTTATGATGATAAAAATTTTTTTTTTGAACTTTTACATTGACTGATGATTTCTCCATAGGCATTATAATTACAGAGGCGGATTTACAGCAAAATGTATCCTGAAGATGTGAGAGGAAATTGAAATGGGAGAAACGGGATTGATTACCATCCGGGACGCGGAGTTAAACGATATTCCCGTTCTAAAGGAAATGAAAAGAAGACTCCAGGAGCATATGGAGGAGAATAATAAGCGGCTGTGGGGTATGAGCGGACAGTATATACAGAATCTTGATGCCTTTTATCAGTCAAAAATAGGGAAAGGGAGCTCAAGATTGCTGTTGGCCTATGACTCAGGGAAGCCCGGGGCGCCCGTGGGCATGGCCCTGGGAAGGATTATCCACAACGAGGAGCAAGTGCCCAATAAATCAGGCAGGATCGATGATGTATGGGTCGAACCGGAGCACCGGCGCATGGGAATCTGCGAGATATTGGTGAAGGAACTTATCGAGTTTTTTAAGAAAAACAGGGTCTTTGACCTGGTGCTGGAATATGCCATATATAACAGGGAGGCCGAGGAAACATGGCGCAAAATGGGCTTTAGCCCTTCCATTATTATATCAACGGCGCGTATTGATGAAGTAAAGATATAAATACATGCTCTTCCCGGTGTGGATTTCCAAAAAACTGCATCAATATCTTACTCGGGATACATTCGTGATTGACAGGGAAAATCTTCGACGCTACAGTAGGTTATCTTGCCTGCATTTCAATGAAACTGACAACGGAAAATCTGGTTTTCCGAAATTTCAACAAGTGATGGGGGATACATATTAAATTATGAAAACGCTTAACGGGAAAAATGTACTGATTACCGGCGCCGGAAGCGGTATCGGCAGGCTCATGGCCATCAATGCCGCGAATGAAAAGGCCAATGTGGCCCTGATCGATGTGAATGACAAGGCTTTGAAGGAAACCGAGGACGCTCTGAAAAGCCGGAATGTCACGGTTAAGTCCTATGTGTGTGACATATCCGACAATGCAAAGGTAGTCAAGGTATCAAAGCAGATCATCAAGGATTTTCAGACCATTGATGTACTCATCAACAATGCCGGTATTGTTGTGGGAAAAAAATTCCTGGATCTTTCCCTTGAGGAAATGGAAAGGACCATGAATATCAATTTCTGGGGTCATATCTATTTTACCAGGCAATTTCTGCCCGGTATGATGGCCCGGGGAAAGGGGAGTGTCGTGAACATTGCTTCTGCCGGGGGACTTCTGGGTATGGTGAATATGTCCGATTACTGCGCGAGCAAGTTCGCCGAAGTGGGATTCAGTGAAACGCTGCGCCGCGAATTGAACGCCGACGGATACAGGAATATAAAAATAACCTGTGTCTGTCCCTATATCATTGATACGGGCATGTTCAAGGGATTTAAGCCCATGCTGCTGAACCCGGTTCTGCAGCCCGAATTTGTGGCCCGAAAGGTCATTGAAGGTATTAAAAAAGAAAAACCCTATGTCATCCTGCCTTCTTTTATGGTGCGCCTCATGATTTTCATGAAACTTTTCCCCACACGGTTTTTTGACTGGGTTCTCGAAGTTTTCGGCGGTTCCAGGGCCATGAAAACTTTTGTAGGCCGTCACTAGATTCTGTATAAGTGCCTTAAAACAGTCGAATCCCTCATCCCCTCCCGTTGTGGGAGGGGATGAGGGGATGGCGCTTGAATGTAAAAATACTCCATTCTGCCGTTTCTCCCCGGGCTCTGACCCCAAAGTGTGACCTTTCAAGTTGTAACAGGGCTCTGACCCCCTTTACCGGAACAGAAAAAAATTATGTCCCCTGGGAAAAAAATCTTATGCAATTTTAAATCATGCCGATGAGAAAAGTAGGGAAGAAATAGATTTCAGGTAAAGGACACGTGAAATGTTTATTGAAAGCAAGATGATGCAGAGCAATTATCTCCTGGAAAAGGCCCTGGATGTGGAATCTCTCAGGAGAAAGGTCATTTCCAATAATGTGGCCAACGTGGATGTGCCTCATTTTAAGCGCAGTGAAGTGAACTTTGAGAGCCAGTTGAAGCGGGTTATCAATGAGCGGCAGGAAATGGAAAACAAGCTGCCGGCACTCATGAATGATTCACGGCATATACCCTTTTTTATTCCCCGGGAAGTTACGGGGGTCCAGGCACGTATAAACCTGGACTATAATTCCACGTATCGCAATGACGGCAATAATGTTGATATTGAAAAAGAAATGGTTGATGCAGCGCAGAATATGATGCGCTACAATGCCTTTGTTTCAGGTCTCAACCATAATTATAAACTGCTGAAATTATCAATGAAGACCGTGTAAAGGCAATAAGGAGCTGACATATGGGAATGTTTGACAGTTTTAATATCGCCTCTACGGGGCTCACATCACAGCGCCTGAGGATGGACCTTATAAGTAATAATATCGCCAATGCGGGAACGACCCGTACGCCCGAGGGCGGGCCTTATTGCAGAAAGCGGGCCATATTTGCCCCCATAAATATCCGTCCCAATTACAAATCACCCCTGGTACCTGAACGGATTGAAGCCGGGATTGGCCGCGGTGTCCGTGTGGTGAAGATCGAGGACGACAAGGAGCCTTTCAGGCTTGTTTATGATCCAACCCATCCCGATGCCATCAAGACCGGCCCTAAGATGGGTTACGTGGAAATGCCTAATGTTAATGTTGTCATGGAAATGACTGATCTTATATCGGCCTCACGATCTTATGAAGCCAATGTCATGCTGGTGAACAACGCCAAGAGCATGTTCAGCAAGGCACTGGAGATCGGCAGGGGCGGTGTTTAGGAGTAATTAAGCAAGGAGGATACCATGAACAGGGAATATTCAATAACAAAGGATATCAATATCACCCATGACCTCTCCCGGAAGGTGAGCCACCGTAAGAGCGACAGGCTTCGCAACTGGGATTGCGAGCTTCATATCACGTCTATAATCGAAATGAGAAATAATAATATCAAGGAGGCCCATTGATGAATGTCGATGCCATTTTTACCGGTAATGTCGTAAAAATGAGGACAACTGATCCTCTTCACTACAATAATATGAAGCCCGCCAGGCTGCCCGAAGATGATATATCGTCATCTTTTGCCGAAATGCTCAAGGGAGCAGTGAACAAGGTCAACAATCTTCAGATCGATGCCGAGGATTTATCGGAAAAAATGATCTATGAGCCTGAATCAGTGGATATTCATACGGTCATGATTGCCCAGCAGAAGGCGGAAATATCACTGAGTTTCGCCAAAACCGTCCGCGACGAAGCAATTCGTGCCTACAGGGACATCATTAACCTTAGATAATACGGTGATTGAGAAATAACGGGAAAAATGATTATAACAAAAAATATATACATTATGGAGATAATTAGCGTTTATTAAGGAAATTAATTGACATTTTTTTTTATTCTTTTTAGAATGTATTATGTCTCATTGTTCCATGGTGTAATAACAAACCTGATGTAAGTTGCAGATGACACGGCATATCCTTCTATTCTGGACGGGGATATGCCTGACTTGATATCAGTTTACGGCAGGTTCAAACATAATACATTTCTTGAAAGGGGAGGCCATATGGGTGAGTTGTTAACCAAGCTGATTGCCCAGGTTCGCGAAATATTCAGTAAGCTGGATACTACAAAAAAAATTGTCATTGGCGCCGTAACCGGTGTTGTGCTCATCGCCTTTATCATCCTGTTTTCCGTTACCAGCGTTGAACCTAACATGGTTCTCTTCTCGGAGCTCTCTTCCAAGGATTTTGGAGAAGTTACCAAGAAGATGGAGGAAATGGGGCTTGCCTATACCACGACAGGCACAACCACCATCATGGTCAAACCATCGGATAGGGACGTCGTTCTCACCAAGCTCGCCCAGGAAAACGCTATTCCCAAGGGGATTCCGGGGTGGCAGCTCTTCGATATGACAAAATGGACTGAAACGGAACGGGAGCTCGATGTCAAATACATGCGGGCCCTTCGCGACGAGATCAAGAAGCACATAGAATCCCTCAAAAATATCGACAAGGCTAATGTGGATATAGCCATCTCCGAAGACAGCCTGTATACGGACAAGCAGACTCCTTACACGGCCGCCGTTACCGTGTACCTGGCGCCGGGTTATGAAAACCTTTCAAAAAAGGAAATCAAGGGTATCATCTACCTGGTTTCCCGGGCCGTGGGAAACCGCCTGACGCCGGAAAACGTAACCGTCACCGATGAATATGGTAAAATCATATCGGACTTTGATGATGACTTCGATAAGGCGAAAACAGAATACACCATTCTGGAATACCGAAGAAAAATCGAGGAAAAGGCCCGCGTCAAGCTTCTGAAGGACATTCGTCAGGGCCTGGAGCGTATCTACTCCGATGACCGCATACAGATCGTCCGTCTCAATATGGATTTCAACTGGGACAAGATCTCCGAAGAACAGGAGGAGTACACTCCCATAGAAATGGAAAAGGACAATCCGGCCACGCCCTATTCTGAAAGGAAAGTAAAGGACTCCCTGGTCATATCCGAGAAGAGCACTGAGGAGAATTTTCAGGGGCATGGATGGAATCCTGAAGGGCCGGCAGGCACCGAGGGCAACAAGCCTCCCGGATACAAGGCCAGCGATGATCAATACTCCAAATACAATAAAAACGAAAACATCAAGAATCATGCCATAAATAAGACCATGCGCAAGGTTGACCGTGATCCCTTCGATATAACCAAGATATCCGTGGCCATCGCCATTGACGGCATTCAGGACCTGCCGCGTCAGCCCGATGGCTCCTACGATCTTGATCCCAACAAAAAACCTGTGCAGAGCTCCCTCACCGACGATGAGCTGAAAAAGGCCGAAAACATCGTCAAGAAGTCCATCAATTTCAGCGAAGCACGGGGCGACCAGGTGGCTGTGGAAAACATTATGTTCGACCGCACGTCGCACTGGAATGAAATACGTGAAGAATACCGCCGCAGGGAGCAGATGAAAAGGCTCCTCCTGGCCGCTCTTATCGGCGTAGTGGCCCTTTTCGTCGGCTTCATACTCTTCAGGACCATACAAAAGGAAATGGAGAGAAGGAGACGCCTCAGGGAAGAACAGCTGGCGCTGGAACAGCAGCGTATGCGTGAAGCGGCGCTTCGGGCAGCTGAAGAAGAGGGAATTGATGTTGAGCTCTCGCTGGAGGAAAAGGCGCGCCTGGAACTCCAGACAAATGCCGTCAGCCTGGCCAAGGAGCGGCCCGACGATGTGGCGCAGCTGCTGCGTACCTGGCTGGCCGAGGAATAAGTACTGATGTTTTTTTATGGCCCGAAACGTTGTTTCGGGCCGATAATTAATAGTGAAATAATCCGGTATTTTGGGTAAAAATGTGCCGAAAGCGACGGATTTGTATTAATTTAAGGTGTGGGCACACACTTTTGGGGAATAAACCATAATGGCAAAAAAATCGGACCTAACAGGCAGGCAGAAAGCCGCTATATTCCTTGTCTCGCTGGGATCGGACGTATCCTCGGAGATTTTTAAGCATCTTCGTGAGGACGAAATCGAGCAGCTCACCTTCGAGATAGCCAGGCTTGACAAGATTGAACCTGCTGACAGGGACAGGGTTTTGCAGGAATTCCAGGAAATGATGATGGCCCAGGAATTCATCGCGAATGGAGGCATCGACTATGCCCGCGAGGTTCTGGAACGTGCCCTGGGAACCCAGAAGGCCATTGATATTGTAAACAGGCTCACCTCGTCGTTGCAGGTGCGCCCCTTCGATTTCATCAGGAGAACGGACCCTAGTCACCTGCTGAACTTTATACAGGGTGAGCATCCTCAGACTATTGCACTTATTCTCGCCTATCTGGATCCCCAGAAGGCGGCGCAGATACTCTCCGGTCTGGGTCACCAGGTCCAGGCCGACGTAGCCCGGCGGATCGCCCAGATGGACCGGACATCGCCGGACGTTCTTCGCGAGGTTGAACGGGTTCTGGAGCGGAAGCTCTCCACACTGGCCAGCGAGGATTTTACCTCGGCCGGTGGTATTGACGCCATCGTTGAAGTTCTTAACAATGTTGACCGCGGTACTGAGAAGATCATCATCGAGGCACTGGAAGAGGAAGACCCGGAACTGGCCGAAGAGATCAAGAAGCGCATGTTCGTTTTCGAGGATATCGTTCTCCTCGACGACCGTTCAATACAGAAGGTTCTCAGGGAGGTGGACACGCAGGACCTCGCCAAGGCTCTCAAGGGCGTGGACGCCGAAGTACAGGAAAAAATATTCAGGAACATGTCCAAACGGGCCGCGTCGCTGCTGCGTGAGGATATGGATTTCATGGGACCCATCAGGCTCCGTGACGTGGAAGAATCGCAGCAGAAGATCGTTAACATAATCAGGAAACTTGAAGATGCCGGCGATATTATAGTCGCACGTGCCGGTGAGGAGGAACTAGTTGTCTAAGCTTGTTTTCAAACCTAACCAGATCAAACAGAGCAATATAGCCAAGCAGATCGAGCTGCCAAGCAAATATCAGCAGAATCTCATCGATGCCGAGGAGTTCAAGGAATTCGAAGTCGATGATGAGGGAAATCCCATAGATGTGTACCACGGCCCTTCCATCGAGGAGATGGAGGCGGAACTGGAGCGTTATCGCCGCGAAACTGAGGAAGAAGTCAAGGTCATGCTCGACAAGTCTCGCGGCCAGGCCAAGAAGATCGAAGAGGAAGGAAAGGCGTCAGCTTTCCGGGAACTGCAGCAGTCCCGTGAACAGATTACCATGGAAATGGAGAGGCTGAAAGCCGATTCTGAACGGGAGATTGAACGAGGCAAGTTCGAAGCGGAGAAAATGATCAAGGAGGCTGAACTCAAGGTCTCGGAGATAGAACACGAAGCGTACAAGAAGGGATATGACGCGGGAAGAGAGGAAGGATACAAGGAAGGCCAGGCCGAGGTTATGCGCCTCATAGACCGTCTCGGCACGGTTGTATCAACGGCCGTTGACATCCGAGACGAGATCATCCGGTCCTCGGAGAAGCTCATGACGGAAATGATCCTCATGATCGCCAGAAAAATAATAAAAGACGAGATCGTAGAACGCCGTGAAGTTGTTATCAACAACATTAAGGAAGCCATTAAGCGCGTCAAGGACCGCGACCGTATCGACATACGGGTCAACTTCGCCGACCTGGATATGACAACGGCCCACAAGGACGAGCTCATCAAGATGATGGAATCACTGAAAAAAGTAAATATTTATGAGGATTCCCGCGTTGAGCGCGGAGGTTGCATTATCGAAACCGACGTGGGAGCCATCGATGCACGGATATCGACACAGCTTGATGCTATTGAAGAAGCGATACGGAACACGAGTGCATTATAAGGGGCAACCATGATAAAGATTCTGCCACACGAAAAGATCGATGTTCTGAGTAAATATAAGAAAGTTCTCGAGGAAACGGATGTAATCAAGTTCACCGGCAAGGTCGAACGTATCGTGGGTCTCACCATTGAAGCGGTGGGGCCTTCTGTCAAATACGGGGACCTGTGTCGCATAAAATTGAGTAAGGGGGAATACCTTCTGGCCGAGGTGGTGGGGTTCAACCGCAACCGCGTTATTCTCATGCCCATCGGCGAGATGGCCGGGGTGGTTCCCGGAGCCGAGGTATATGCGGCCGGCGCTGCCCTCACCGTTCCCGTAGGACCGGAACTGCTGGGCAGGGTAATTTCCGGTGTGGGAACGCCCCTGGACGGAAAGGGGGACATTTTTACAAAAGAACGTTATCCCGTCGATGGCCATCCCATAAATCCCCTTTCGAGGACACTTATCGATACGCCTCTTTCCGTGGGCATCCGCTCGATTGACGGTATGATCACCGTGGGAAGGGGGCAGCGTATAGGCATTTTTTCCGGTTCCGGTGTAGGTAAATCGACGGTCATTGCCATGATTTCCCGCTATACCGACGCCGATGTTAACGTTATCGCTCTTATCGGTGAAAGGGGCCGCGAGGTAAAGGATTTTGTTGACAAGGAACTGGGTCCCGACGGACTGAAGAGGTCTGTAGTGGTCGTAGCCACATCGAATCAGCCTCCCATGCTCAGACTCCGGGGGGGATTTCTTGCCCATGCCATAGCCGAGTATTTCCGTGACCAGGGCATGGCCGTGAATCTCATGATGGACTCCATAACCCGTTTCGCCATGGCCCAGCGTGAAGTGGGACTCGCAGCCGGAGAACCGGCCGCAACGAGGGGATATCCGCCCTCGGTTTTCACACTCATGCCGAGACTCATGGAGCGGGCAGGCACCAGTAATTCCGGCGGCAGTATAACCGGTTTTTACTCCGTTCTCGTTGAGGGCGATGATATGAACGAGCCAATAGCCGATGCGGCCCGGGGAATACTGGACGGACATATCGTCCTGCAAAGGAAACTGGCAAACCGGGGGCACTATCCTGCCGTTGACGTGCTCTCATCCATTTCGCGGTGCATGAAAGATATCGTTACCCCGGAACATATGAAGGCCGCCATACGCTTCAGGGAACTCCTGGCGGCTTATGAAGACGTGGAAGATCTTATAAATCTCAACGCCTATGCCAGGGGGGCGAATCCCACGGCTGACAGGGCCATTGAAATGAGAAACGAAATGATTTCGTTCCTGAAGCAGGGTATATATGAAGAGGACACCTTTGATTCAATTGTCGGGCGTCTTAAAGACATGTTTGCCGAGAAGAAGGCGGCTCCGGCTGCAGGTTCCTTCATGACACCGCCGCCGGCCTTTGCGCGGGTAATCAGATAAGGAATGATAACGCATGAAGAAATTTGAATTCAAACTGCAGCGGCTTCTGGACCTTCGGGAGGCGCGGGAGCGCGGGGTTCAAAATGAACTGGCCATCCTGGTGAGCGAGCAGAACCGGGAACGGTTGAAGCAGGATGACCTGAGACGGAATATTACTGAATTCGGTAAAAGCCTCAGGGAGAAGATGAGAAAAGGCGAAGTGGTCTCAGGCGAAGCGATGCAGTACGGAAAGTTTGTATCGCTGGCCACTATGGCCATCGATTCCGCTGAAAACCGGATACAGGGAATGGAGCCGGGAATAAGCGAAGTCCGGGGCCGGCTCATCGAAGCGTCGAAGGAACGCAAGGTCGTGGAAAAGCTGCGGGAAAAGAAACT
This sequence comes from Spirochaetae bacterium HGW-Spirochaetae-1, assembly GCA_002839375.1. NCBI lineage: Bacteria > Pseudomonadati > Spirochaetota > Spirochaetae bacterium HGW-Spirochaetae-1. The sequence goes on from PGXY01000008.1 coordinate 203,092, forward strand.
GGAAGAATACCGATATGAGCTGGATCGCGAAACTGCCAAGGAAAATGACGATATGAATCAGAAGATATACCTGCGACGGATGGTGCAGGCGGCTTTTGAGGGAGGCGGCGGATGATAGACAATATGTATGCCATAATGGCCAGGATAAACGAGATACAGTCAAGGTTTGGTCTTAAGCGACATAACGCCGCACAGGTAACCGGGACTGAGAAAACGGGCCGTTTCGACGAAATGGTGAGCGGTATCATCCGGGAAATATCGCCGGAGCAGAAGGGGAAAGTTTCGGTCCAGGCAATATCGTCTACGGATGAAATTAAAAAAATAGCCGAATACCATGCCCGGAAGAATAATCTGTCCCCCTCGCTGGTAAAAGCGGTAATACAGAATGAATCAGGCTACAATCCCCGGGCAGTTTCGCCCAAAGGCGCCATGGGACTCATGCAGATAATGCCCGCCATGGCGAAGCAGTACGGCGTCACTGATCCCTTTTCGCCCGATGAAAATATCGGGGCCGGCGTTTCCTTTCTGAGGAACCTTATGGAAAAATACAACGGGGATTATAAAAAGGCCCTTTCCGCCTATAATGCCGGGGAGAACGTCGTTGACAAAGCCGGCGGTGTTCCCGACATAAAAGAAACAAGGGACTATGTGCAGAAAGTGATAAAGAGCTATCTGGAGAATGAAGAGTAGCAAAATTTTTGCATGATGAACTGGAGTGTGCCATGAAAAACGTATCGAACAGAATGAAGGTCATCTATCTTCTGATTCTTATCATATTTATATCCGTGTTCGGCTTGTTCTGGCTGGATTATATCGGCATTTTTAATTTAAGCCGCTATATCAAGGGATACGGAACCGAGGCCCCTTCCGTGATGAATGCTTCCGATGATGAACCCTCGCTTATCGCGCGGGAAGAATTCGAGAAGGAACGGCAGCGTCTCACGGAGCGGATAGAGGATCTGGACAAGCGCGAGGCCCTTATTACGGAAAAAGAAAAACAACTCGATGCCGAGAAGGAAAAAATAGAGGAAGTAAGGCGCGGCCTGAACCTGGAAAAGAAAAAATTCGACTCGGAGCGCGGTGTATATGCCGGGTATCAGAAGAATGTGAAAAAACTGGCCGACAAGATCGCCAATATGCCTCCCGATGAATCGGTAAAAATCATGGTTAACTGGGAGGATCCTCTTATCATTGATGTCCTGCGCCAGATGGATACCGACGCAGAAGCGGCGGGCAGGGCCAGTATTACGGCCTATCTTATAACACTCATGCCAAAGGAAAAGGCCAGCAGGATAATGTATCTGATGACGCAGATTTAAAGGGTCTTCCCATCAGTTGCTTCGGTATTCGATGAGGATTTTTTCTATGGTGCCGAACATTTCCACGGGGTTGATGGGTTTGGCTATATAATCATCCATGCCCGCCTCAATGCACTTATCCCGATCGCCCTTCATGGCGTGGGCGGTCAGTGCGATGATGGGCGTATACCTTCCGTTTTTTTCTTCGAATTTTCGGATCAGCCTGGTGGCCTCATAACCGTCCATGAGCGGCATCTGTATATCCATGAGTATGATATCGAAGACATTCCGCCTGGCTATATCAAAGGCGATGACACCGTTTTCCGCGCTTATCACTTTCCATCCCTTTTTTTTGAGGAGCTGCGTGGCCAGTGTCCTGTTTACCAGGTTATCTTCAGCCAGAAGAATGTTCAATTTTTTTATGTCATGCTTTGCCTCGTCATACAAAGTTTCAGACAAGGATGCTTCATTATCGGGGCAGCTTCCTGAAGAAAGACATTGACCGAGAGTCTCCATCAGCGTGTCGCGGATCACCGGTTTAATTATAAAATTGCTGGCGCCGGACCTGGTGAGAAATTCATGGGCCCGATGCATTTCCAGTGCCGAGAGCATGGTAATGATTACGGGATTTTTATCATCACCGCTGTGGAAAAAATTAATAATATCCGTGCTGTCCATATCATAGGGATTGGAGTCCATGAGTATAAGGCGGTAGTTTTTTCCTGACCGGCTTTTTTTCTGCAGGTATGGTATGGCTTCCCTTGCCGTGGCAGCAGTATTGCAGTTCATTCCATGGAAGGTGAGCAGTTTTTTAATATATTCACGGTTTGATGCATTTTTTTCGATGATGAGTGCGTGTTGACCGGCAATGTTGACTCCCGGGGGGAGAGCATTTTCAGGCTCGCCCCTGCCGGCCAGGGGCAGGGGAATGGAGAAACTGAAACAGCTTCCTTCGTTCACGCGGCTTTCAACCTCTATTGTTCCTCCCATTTTTTCTACGAGCCTTTTGGCGATGGTGAGTCCCAGGCCTGTTCCGCCGTACCGGCGTGAAATGGTGCTGTCAACCTGTCTGAAAACCTCGAAAATATTCATCAGTTCCTGAGAAGGAATCCCGATGCCCGTATCGGATACGGAAAACCTTATTGTGACGGAGCCTGCATCAGTCCCATGCGCTGAAACAACAATTTTTACCTCACCTTCTTCGGTGAATTTAATTGCGTTGCTTAAAAGATTAAGCAGGACCTGTTTGATCCTGAGGGGATCTCCATAATACTGGATGGGAAGTTCGGGCTCGATTTCACAAAGATATTCGAGATGTTTTTCATGGGCCTTCACTGCGGTCATGCGGATGATGGATTCGACGGTTTCAATGAGATTAAACCGGTGCTTGTCGATTTCAAAGCGTTCCGCTTCGATCTTGGAAATGTCCAGTATGTCATTGATTATATCCAGAAGGGACATGCCCGACTGTTTGACGGCTTCAAGGCGTTCCTGGTGTTCCGGTGAGAATTCCTCCATGAGAAGAAGCTCTGTCATGCCGATGATTCCGTTCAGCGGCGTTCTTATCTCGTGGCTCATGTTGGCAATAAAGGCCGTTTTTGCCCTGTTTGCCGATTCAGCCGTTTCCTTGTCGTTAATGAGACGCGAAACATTTTTTTTCTGCTCGGTGATGTTATGAAGAACGGCGAGTATGACTTCGACGCCGTCGACTTCTGTAACGGAGGCCTTGATATTTACCAGGAGCCTCCCTCTCGAACCGGTTATGACCTCCACATCGGTGCTGAACTGATTACTTTTTCGGGAATATTTGTGAAGTTTTTTATGATACCGGTCTTTTTTTTCAACGGGATACAGATCCGATATATGAAGGCCGGTGATGCTTTCTTTATTTCGTTTAAGCAGCAATTCAGCTGTTTTGTTGCAGTCTATTATGCATCCGTCCTGCATGCTGATGAGGAGGATGGCATCACTGACGTTTTCGAATATGATGCGATATTTTTTCTCGTTTTCAACGACCTTGTGTTCCGCTTTTTTTCTCTGGACAATGTGATTCCATTCCCGATAGATCCTGTTTACAATACGGGGGAGACTCTGTATCGATGAATCGGATTTTACCACATAATCCATGACCCCGATCCGCATGGCTTCAACGGCCTTTTCCTCATCTCCCAGGCTGGTAATGATTATGACAGGATAGGTTTCGGTGATATTTTTCTCCCTGAGGTAGGTGAGAATCCGGTCATCGGGCAGGAACAGGTCGGCAATGATTATATGGGGATTGATTCTGGCAAGCATCTCCTCCATGGCCGGAATCGTTGAACAGTGATGGAGAATGTAGTCGCCCTTTGCTGCGAAGACACGGCTGATGAGGGCCGCATGGTCTTCATTATCCTCTATAAGTAAAATGGACTTTATGGTTTTTGTCGACTTTTTATTCATGATCTTCTGAGAACCTTCCCTGATTATTAACGGATGAGGCTGTTGGCGACGCAGACAGCGGGGAAAAGGTGGCTTTGATATACATCCGCCTGGTTCAAAAACAGGGAGAGCGGTTAAACATAAATCAGGTTTTATACACCTTTCCTTATGTTTTTTATCGGGTTTTCCGATGAAATTATTTACTATTATGGCTTATCGCGGGATGCCCACGTTGCATTTCATCCAGTAATCGGCCATTTTTATCATAAGTTCGCTGAAGAGGGAATATTCCAGGGGCTTGACCATGTAGCCATTGGCGTGAAGCTGGTATGCACGCATAATGTCCTGGGGGGCCTGTGACGTAGTCAACACCACTGTGGGGATTGCCTGGGTTTCCGGTGTGGATTTAATTTTTCGGAGAACCTCAAGTCCGTCGATTTTTGGCAGCCGCAGGTCCAGCAGAATCAGGTCGGGCCGTTCTTTTAATTCTTCAGCGGAGTTTCCATTTTTAATGGAAAGATGTTCCAGTGCCATGTTGCCGTCGGTGACATGGTATATAGTGCTTGCCATGGGATGTTTTGTCAGGCTGCGTATTACCAGTTCGGCATGGTCATCATTGTCATCTATGAGCAGAATGCTGAATGGTCTGTTTTCCATGTGCGGCTGTCTCCTGGAGAAAAAGTATTGCATAGGTATCCGCGAGGGTCAAATAGTTTTTCCCGGGATTGTTCAACGGCAGGGTTTCGAGGATTTTAGAGGCTGCGGTGATCTTCCATGAGTTTCAGCAGTTCCTTTTTTCCCTCACTTGATTTCGTCGATGAATAGAAAAGGGCTTCCTTGCCGATCTCAAGCTGTTTCAGTATTTTTGCCGTATTTACCGATCGCTCGTTTCCTGAAACCTTGTCGCACTTGGTGAGAACAATCGCCACGGGTATACGGTTTCCCGTGAGCAGTGCCAGAATTTCCGACTCGTAATCGCCGGGAATCCTGCGGATATCGATGAGAAGAAAAGCCAGCCGGAGATTTTTCCTGTTCATGATATAGGACTTTATCATGGGCAGAAAGGCCTTTTTGATTTCCAGGGGGACTTTCGCATATCCGTATCCCGGCAGGTCAACGACGGAGAGGTTATCGTCGGCGACGAAGAAATTTATCATCTGCGTCACTCCCGGTTTCTGACCGGTTTTTACGAGATTTTTCTTGTTGAGGAGCATGTTGATGAGAGATGATTTTCCCACATTGGACCTGCCGAAAAAGGCGAATTCCGGATAGAGATATTGGGGAAAATCCGATACCTTTTTGCAGCTCTTCAGGTAATAAACGTTTTTAAATTTCATGCAAGTTCCTTTTCCATGAGAATGGCACTATCATCGTCATAGTATCTGGGGCGGATACCCGTCTCCACGAATCCCAGGTGCTTGTAAAATTGCCGCGCCTTGTGGTTGTTTTCATTGACCTCTATGAGAATTTTTTCAGGATGATAGGGATCGAGCTCTCCCGACAGGTGAGAGATCAGGGCTGTCCCGATGCCACGCCGCCTGAAATCGGGGTGTATGGCGATATTATTGAGCTGAATTTCTCCGGCGATGTTCCAGATTACGGCAAATCCTGCAATTTCGTTTTCAGAAAGGGCCACGATAGTGATGGAAAAGCTGTTTCGGAACTCCGCATAAAATAAATCCCTGGTCCATCGCCCCAGCGACAGGGTCTCAATTTCCATTATCCGGTCAAGATCGGCAATGGATGCACGCCGGAATGTAACGGGAAGGTCAGCCATATAGTACCGGTACAGCGGGAGGTGAGGGGGCTCCCGGAAGGAGCCATCCCTCCCTGTTGATATCCTAGTTGTCCTTCGGCACCGGGTTTCTTTTTGAAAGGAAGGCGTCCACTCCCTCGTCCTTGTTTGCAGTCTCACAGAGAACACCGAATTGTTCGCGTTCAAATGTCTGGGCTGCCATGAACTCCATGACCACACCTTCACGAATGGCTTTCATTGCCTGTATGATGGCAGGGCGTCCCTTGGATGCGATGGCTGCCGCCAGTTTTTTCGCTTCTTCAACGACTTCACCTTTGGGTGCGGTCCTGTTGACTATCCCATAGGCTGCCGCTGTTTTTCCATCGACGAAATTGCCGGAAAGGATGAGCTCATAGGCACGTCCCTTGCCGATGAGGCGCGGGCTGCGCTGTGTTCCGCCGTAACCGGGAATAACACCCAGCTTGATCTCGGGAAGTCCCAACTGGGCCGTTTCGTCGGCAAGCCTGATGTGGCATGCCAGGGCCAGTTCCATGCCGCCGCCCAGGGCGAAACCGTTTATGGCGGCGATAAATGGTTTGTCTGCCTGTTCCATTTTATTCAAAAGTCCCTGTCCTCTTTCCAGGTAGGTACTCCCTGCCTTCGCTGTTTTCAGCTGTTCAATTTCCCTTATGTCGGCGCCGGCAATGAAGGCCTTTCCCGCTCCGGTGAAAACGATGACCCTGACGGCATCATCGGCCAGGGCTTTATCAACTGCCGCTTCGATGTCCTTGAGAACGGGGGTAGCCAGGGCGTTCATGGGGGGATTGTTTATGGTCATAATTGCTATACCGGAATCATCCACGGTGTATGTACATGTAGACATGGTGATCTCTCCTTGTATTTTATTTCTGAAGCCTGATTTTTATTATGGCACGGTATGGCCGGGACTTGGGAAATTTCCCTGTTCCGCAGCATGTTTCATTAATAAACCGGAATTGTATCTGTCAATTGTTTTATGGGCACCTTTAAAAATTAGGTTTGCTGCTCATTAGCAGTTTCCCTGGAGATGTCATTCTCACCTCAAAATCCCGATTCGCGGGCCTTGATCAGGTTATATACAGTTTCGTTCACCGGAATGTCCAAGGCGTGTTTTTTCCCGTACTTGATGAACCTGCCGTTAATACTGTCAATTTCCGTTTTACGCTTATTCGTAATATCCTGCAGCATGGAACAGAGATTCGATGCTGTTTTACGGCATACCTCCCTGGTCCGGGCGAGCATTTCCTTTTCATCGAGTGAAATGCCGCATCGCTTCGCCACGGCGACACATTCCCCGACAATGGTATCCTGAAGCCATTGTGAGTGGCGGCTGGATAGTATTTCACCGTTGGGAATGTTCAGCAATGCTCCAATGGGGTTGATGCCGGCGTTTATGACTGCCTTGGTCCATACGGCCAGACCCGGGTCGTCGGTTTGGGCCGCTTCTATCCCGCATGTCTTCAGAATGGAAATGATCTCATGCAGGGCATGCGCGTTATTGCCGCCCAGAACCGTGTCGCCTTTCCCGCCCGGCTTTACACTGTTCTTCTGCGGTTTGAAGGCGCCCATTGAAGTGGTGCCGTAGAGGATGCCCGAATCGGGGAAAACCCGGGCGATAATCTCGTAATTGCCGATTCCATTCTGCAGGGTGATGATGACCGTCTCATCTTCTATATAATTCCTGATATTCTGCATGACCTCGCCCGTGGTGTGGCTCTTTACGAATATGAAGATATAGGCGCAGCCCGATAAAATGGACGGAGTGGTATCGATATTGGGGTACATGATTTCATTCCGTTCGCCGTCCGTCACCGTCAATCCCTGTTTTATAGACAGCACGGTTTCTGTGTCGTTCTCGTAGAGTGAGACCGGGAAGCCGCCTTTCTGGAGATGATGGGCAAAGAGGCAGCCCATGGCCCCGGCTCCCGCAATTCCAATATTCATGTCCTTTTCTCCTTTTTGTGTTTAGGCTGTAACCAATAATGGTGTCATGGTTGTGAACAGGGAATGTCATAACACGGCAGATGGTATTAGTCAAATCATTACCGCTCCACGATTTTATTTATATCCCGATTTTTTCATTAAAGAGGCACTGGCAAAGGGAGAAATAGCTTTTTATGCACTTGACTTTTCGTCGAATGCCTTTATGATGAACAGTGTCTGCACAGGGAATTAACTAAATGAAAATCTGTAACCGTTTAGCCATAATACTCTTCTTTTTCCTTTCTCCCATTCCTCTCGCGGCCGGGAATATTGATCTCGCTGCAGGGGATATGTACATAACGAAAGGATTTGATCTGAAATGGACCGGGTCCATGCCACGGGATTCGTCATGGCTGTATCTTCCCGCGTTGGAAAATGGTTTGAGGAGTATACGCGTTAAGGATATGGATATTCCCTCTCTTCCGAAGAGGAAATTTCTATCCCTCCGTTCATTCAAGCCGGAACATTTTACCATTGTAACATCATTTGCCATTACCCAGGAAAGGATACACGGCCCTGTGCAGGGCATTTATGTGAAGGATATCGGCCAGAACTGGGAAGTTTATATAAACGGCCATCTGGTCCGATCCGAAGTTCATCTCGACGGGGAGGGGTATATTACCTCGCATCGCAATTACAGGGATGTCCTGATCCCTGTCAATCCTTACACGCTGAAACAGGGACAGAACATCCTGGCCTTACACATCATAGGGGATCCCACGGATGTATCCACGGGTCTCTACAAAAACGGCCCGTATCTCATCGGTGATTACGAGTCGCTCGACGAGATGAGATCGGAAAAGATCAGGCTGGTTCTCATGTTTACGTATCTTTTCGTGGGACTCTATCATCTCCTTCTCTTCTTCTACCGGAGAACGGAAAAATTCAATCTCGCCTTCGGCGTTGCAACCCTTTTTATTTTTTTCTATTTCTTCTCAAGAACATACAGTATTTATTTACTCATACCCGATACGAATATTCTATTTCGTATTGAATTTGCCGTGCTATTCCTCATTCTACCCGCAGGGGCGGCCTTTTTCGATCTTTTACTTTTTCGCAAGGTCCATCTTTTTACCATGATATTTACCGGGTTTTATGTGCTCCTGGCCCTCCTGGTGGTCGCGGCACCCACCCCTTTCTGCGTGGATATTCTGAGGATCTGGCAGACAACGGCCCTGATTCCTCTCATGTACATCCTGGTAAACGTGGCCCGCAACTTCATAGCGGATGTCCGCACCGTTCATGGTGGGGGAGAGGGGAAGCGTTCTTTCGCCGGCGCCGCACTCAGCGTTCTCGGTGGCAATGTTTCGGGCAATCTCCTTATAGGTATTTTCGTCATAGTTCTTTCCGCCGCATTCGACATCATCGACGCCGTGTTTCTTTCCCTTGATATCGGTTTGAGCAAATACACGTTCCTTGCCGTGGTTGTGGGCATGACCGTCATACTGGCTAACAGGTTCATCTATGTGCATCGTCAGATCGAAGTCCTCAACACTGATCTGGAGGAAAAACTTCATGAGCTTCACAGTGCCAATGATCAGATCAGCCTTTCCGAGGCCCGGTACAAGGCCCTGGTTGAAGGCGCCAATGATGTGGTATTCACCCTCGATGAGGAATGGAACTTTATCAGTTCCAACAGGACCATGGAAAAATATCTGAAAATCAAACAGAAAGAAATAACGAAGTGGAATTTCCTGGACCTGGTATACGAAGGCGGCGATGATGTTTCCATGAACAGGGAAATTGTGCGTGAAACCCTGGAGGAATTCAAGAGGGAAAAGAAACCCATAAATTTCCGGGCCGAGCTGACGTCCGCTTTCGGGAAAGAGCCCAAGGTCATGCGCATACGCATGCAGTATATCACCATCGAAGGGAAAAACGAGATACTTGGCATGGCTTCCAGCGAAGTAGAAGACTCGCTGCTGAAATATTTTATTACTGAAAAACAGAAATATATCATTGAAAACTTTCTCATAACAGCCGATGAGGTGAGCCGCAGGATCACCCGTAACCTGGTCCGCTACCTTGAACCGAAAAGCGTGGATCTTATACGGCTCGCTCTCCGGGAGATCATCATAAACGCCATTGAACATGGAAACCTGCATATCACCTTTGAGGAGAAATCCGTGGCGCTCATCGACGGCGACTATATGGAACTGGTCGGGGTAAGGCAGAACGACAATGAGTGCCGGCAGAAAAAGGTTACTGTTGAATACTCCCTCAGTCCGAAGCGTGTCATATATCTGATCATGGATGAAGGTGAGGGCTTTGATTTTACGGGCCAGATGAACGAAAGCGAAGAAGTCAATGCCAGGAATCTTCCTCACGGCAGGGGGATTACCATGGCCAGGAATGTCTTTGACGATGTCCAGTACATGGAAAAGGGCAATGCTGTTCAGTTGACAAAAAACTTTTCTTCGTGACCTTTATACCGAGGTTTTCACCAGGTCATCAAGGTTGTTGGCCTTGTCGTGTATATCCTTCATTACCTCTATAATCTTCTGATTCGACAGACTGATTTCCTGGGCCATCTCTGAAAGCTTCTCGATTGTTACCATGGTTTCATTCATAGAGAGGTTCTGTTCCTTTGTGGAAGTGGCTATCTCCTTCGACAGGGTGTCCATCAGCTCGGCATGGGAAACGACGTCTTTTATAGCGATTCCCTGCTGACCCATGAGCTGGGCAACCTCTTCGGTTTTCTCATTTATGGCGCTCACCATTTTGAAGGTGACATCGATGGCTTCCTTGGTGTTGGTCACTATTTTTTTACCTTCGTCGATATCGGCGCTGATGGTGGCTATTTTCGATGATATGAGCTTCGAGTTCTGCGATGTGGCCGAGGCGAGTTTACTTATTTCATCGGCTACGACGGCAAAGCCCCTGCCGTGCTCCCCGGCCCTGGCAGCCTCGATGGCGGCGTTGAGAGAGAGCAGGTTTATACTGTCGGTGATATCGTCGATCATGGAGATGAAAGCATTTATCGAACGGCCGCCTTCCCCGATGACATCCATTTTCTTTATCATGTTTTTCAGGGTGTATTCCGTGATGTTTGTCGAATCTGAGATGACCTTCAGGTGTTCCACAACCTCCATGCTGGCCCGGGCGATATTTTTCTGGGATTGCTTGAGCATCTCGGCCATCTGGTGAGTTTTTTCCCCTTCCTCCTTCTGCTTCACCGTCGAATGGTAGATATTTTCATTGGAACCGGCCAGCTCTTCGAAGGTTGCCGACATCTCCTCGCTTGTGGCGGCCTGTTCCTGGGACAGCTTGGCAAAAATGGAACCCAGGGCCGAAAGTTCCTCGCTGATGCTGATCAGGTCCCTGGAAATGCCGTGTACGGTCTTCACCACTCCCTCCAGGTACACGGCCCGTTCCCTGGTGAGCTGTTCGCTTTTTGCCAGGTCTTTGTTCATGCGCGCCACGTCCTTGCGCATGGTGTTGATCTTGTCGGCCAGGCCCAGCGAAAGAAGAACCACCACGGATGCGGACCCTATCTGAACCGACCAGTTGGTGATGAAATTAGACGGCAGTACACCGAAGGCCTTGAGTGAATAAAGAATGATCCCTATGATCAGACCGGTAAAACCGATGATATAGAATTTGCCCTCCCGCGAGCCCTTGATAACCGAGATGACGGCCATCACCATCAGCGTTGAAGATGTGACAATGGTATTGGCCGTGGCAACGACAATACCCATGTGCGAACCGAAGATCACGGTAACGGGAATTGACAGGGTGCTGGGAATGATGATTATAATTTGAATAATGCGGTGCAAAATGGGAAATTTTTCTTTTGTCTGCATGTAGGATGTGAAAAACATACCAGCCCAGAGAGCAATAAAGGACATGAAAATGGATATATTGTTGTTGGCCCACCAGATGGCCCGGGGCCACAGGTACTGGAAGGCGAAGCCGTTGAGTGTCAATTGAAATCCCACCCATGAAGTAAGGAAAAGTACATAGTAAATATAGCTCCTGTCCCTGATAGAAAGGAAAATGAACAGATTGTAGAAGGCCATTATTATCATGAGTCCATAGTAAATCCAGAACAGGGGCAGTTCTTTCAGCAGGTGGTCGATATAGGCGCTGTTGGACCAGAGTACGAAGGGGAAAGCCATTGAACTGGTGGTTTCCACGCGGATATAATAAGTTTTAGCGCCGGGATTCTGCTTCAGGGTGAAAATGATGTTCCGGTCCTGAATATCCCGCATGGTGAAGGGCATGTGGTCCCCGGTTTTCCGTACATTGACGGTACCATCATCGAGAATGTCAAAGAGCTCCACTGTGTCCAGAAGGGGGTACTGCATTTCGAGATACCATTGCTGCTGCCGTGACGAAGTGTTCGTGATGGAAAAACGGAACCAGTAAACCGACTTGGTGAAGCCGAAATTAACTGCGTCTGTAGCGGACTGAACCCATTTCAGGTCCTTTCTTGCCATATCCTTGAAGGTGTACTCTTTGTTTTTATCTTCCAGGTAGAAAACGTTTTGCGTTATGTTTTTATTTGATAACCACTCATCGACCAGTACGGGCCCGGCAAAGGAAGACATGGCGGGAAGGAGCCACAGGATGAGAATCAACGCGGTCTTGGTAAAATATGCTGTTTTCATAATTCCTGTTTTGACTCCTTTTTTTTACACGGGTAAATCCTTTTTATTGATTTCCCGGTTAGAATGTAAAAATGTAATACAATCAGATATCATTTTTTCTGCAGAACTGTTTCATCGACGTGTGCCGCCTGATTTTCATTGATTATACCAGGGACAGGGTTTTCCCCGAAGGGGAAAACCTTTCACGATTAATGAAGGCGAGGCGCCCGTTTTTTACTACCATGAGGGGATTGCGGCAGGCCCCGATATCCTGCAGGGGATTTCCGTCGAGGACGACCATATCGGCGGAAAAATTTTCTTTTATCCGGCCGATCGTATCACCCATTCCCAGTATCCGGGCATTGTTTACCGTGGCGCTCTTAAGCGCTTCTCCATTGCTGAAACCGAGTCGGGTGAGGGCCTCCATTTCCCGGACAAGGGTGCCGTGATAGCAAAAAGGAACCCCTGCATCGGTGCCGCAGCCGATGAGCACACCGGCTTCTTTCATTCTCCGGACATTATCGGGCCCGTATTTCAGAATACCGTAATAGAGCTCGGGCCTGGTGAGCATGATTCCCCTGTCGTAGCATTTTTCGCATCCCAGCTTTTTATACCAGGCCAGGGCTTCCATGTTGGCCCGGTGGATATCTTTTTCAATAAAACGGTCCAGGTTCGATATCAGGTACTCCCGCCTGATCCTGACTTCGTTATCGATATAGTCATTCCTGAATTCTCGCGGCACTTCATCATAGGCCTCTTCCGAAGCGAATACCTGGCCCACGGTCATGGTGGGAACGATGGCGATATTTTTTTCCGCCATGAGTTTTATTTCTTCGTCGCTGATTCTGGCGTCGCCGATGGTATGCTCCATGGAATTGATTCCGTACTCGAGTCCCCGGTCGAAGCCGAATTTTCTGTGGATGTGACCCGCCACGGGAAGATTATGTTGTTCAGCGAAATCAAAGATTATCTTCAGGTGTTCGCCGCTGTATACGGGAATGACGCCCTTGCCGCACATGAGGGAAAGGTTATCCATGGTGAGCTTGATGAAGGAGGCGCCGTTTTCCAGGCTCTCTTTAAGGCTGTCCTTCAGTTCCCTGACAGAAGAGAACCACACGCTGCTTTTGCCCGTGAGGAGCATGGTGGGTTTGGCGAATATGCTTACGTCCGAGGGATCAATATCGGGATGCCCCCCCTTTATGTTGGTAATGCCGTTCTCAATCTGTTGGACATGGTTGCGTTTCAGCTGGTACAGGGTGGTTGATACTCCCCAGAAATCGAACTGTCCCGCTCCAGGCAGCGTTGTATGACAGTGGGCGTCTATGAGGCCCGGTATGACGTATTTCCCTCCGAGATCAATGACGGCAGAAAATCCCGAAAGTTCGCTTCGGGCTGCTGCCGGACCCAGGGAGGAAATTTTTCCCCTGTCAATGATAAAGGAACTGCCGGGTATGGCCCGCCCTGTCATTACATCGACAATGGATGCGTTCGTGATGAGCATGGCACCGGAATAATCCAGTTTCGGAAGGGAACGTGCAGGAATGGAGGCGCAGCCCGAAAGGTCCGCCGCGGCAAGGGATGTAATTCCCAGGGCCGACATGCGCAGGAAGTCCCTGCGGGACAGTTTATCATTACCAGGGTTTTTCACTCGATACCATTAAGCAGTATTATACCGGCATTTATTTCATTATGGAAAAAGTGAAAATGGATGTCTATCACTTTAAACATTGTTCAGGAAAAAAATATCAGGTATGATTTCATTTTCCCGGTATGCGATACTATTGTAATTTATCAATTGCGATTGACGACACAGTCAAGGCATGGTATCGGTGCGGACATGTCAGTTTCATGTTTAATAGTCGAGGAGGATATATGTACAAGCTCTGCTTTTATGTGCCCGGGAGTCACCTGGAGGAAGTGAAGAGCGCTCTCTTCGCTGCAGGAGCGGGGAAAATCGGCGATTATGACTGCTGCGCCTGGCAGACACGGGGAACCGGTCAGTTCAGGCCCCTGAAAGGGAGTAATCCCTATATAGGGAGACAGGGAGAGATAGAAACCGTGGATGAATACAAGGTGGAAATGGTCTGCGAGGACCATCTCATCGAAGAGGTGGTGCGAGCCATGAAAAAGGCCCATCCCTATGAAGAACCGGCCTTTGATATATGGAAGCTTTTTCTTTTTCCTGATTGACGGACCGGACCGTCTGGTCATCCCCGCCGGGGATTTTTAATCCGGTCCTGCATGAGGTGAATCATATTCAGGTATTCCTTCTGGCGGAGAATGAAGTCCTTCACCAGTTCATTTTTTTCCAGTTCCTGCTGAAGAAGTATGTATTCCGATGATTTCTCGGCCTGGATCGGCTCACCCTGCCGTCCCTTGCGAGTAAGTTCTTCGCCCAGCATAACCAGCCGCGCCAGGAGTTCCTGGGATTTGTGATCCCGCTTCATATCCTCCTGTATCTCGTGATATCTGTCGGTGATATCATGATTTTTAATGAGGGACGAGAGCTCGTTGGCCTTGGCTATTATATCCGAATAGTCTTCACTCATTGTCGGGATTACCACAGTATCTTCATGGGATTCAGGAGTCTATTATGGTGCCAGATAGTGAAGTGGAGATGGGGGCCCGTGGAGAGTCCCGTGGAGCCAACCTTGCCGATGATGGAACCGGCTTTGACTTTCCGTCCGGGAACCGTTAAAATCTGTGAAAGGTGTCCATAGAGCGTCTTATAGCCGTCGGGGTGGACGATGATGATGGCCTTGCCGTATCCTCCCATCCATCCCGTTGACTGGACATAGCCGTCCCGTGATGCTCCTACCCAGGTACCCTGGGGAGCGGCAATATCGACGCCGTTATGAAAGCTCTGGACCTGAAAGATGGGGTGGCGCCGCGAACCGAAGAAAGAACTGAAACGACCGCCCAGGGGAGACCGGAACATTTCCCGCAGCGTATACTGCCGGGCCAGCTTCTCCGTCATGGTGAGAGTGCTGGGCCTGGCATTTTTAATGAACACGGCTATGGGCTTTGGCCGGGAAAATATGCCGTAATAGAGTCGGAAAAAGAGGGGGAGTTTCTGAACGATAATATCCTCCTCCCGGACCTGGTAGAATTCAGCCAGCGCTTTGATCTGCCGGAATTCCGTTATGAAGGCCAGGATGCCGCTTTCCGATGGAACTACAATCTCCTGCTCCATGCGTGCCAGGAGGTCGTTCCAGTATGGATTGGCCCCGATGAGAGTATCGATATCAACGGAACTGTCCCTGGCAATTTTCCAGAAATTGTCCTTCCGCTGTATGGTGGTAACGGAGAGACGCATATCTTCGAATGATACATTATTTTTAATATATCCGATGTATTCATCTTCACCGGTAAAGAGATTCTTTGTGTCGACTATTTTTTCGATTTGTTCTGTTCCCGTGCTGGAAATCAGGGGCGGGATGATTATGATCATGGAGATTGCTACGGTGAATATAATTATGCCGATTATTGTTTTTATTTTCATAGTCTATTGTAATTCTCCTGTTCAGAGTTTTACCCTTTATTCAGCTGTTTTTTCTATATATAGCGTTCCGGTTAACATCTCTGATCTGGACAGCCAATAATAGCAGTCCTTCCGGCAGGTTTCTTCCTGATTAAATGTCTCCTATTATTTTATGTCGGAGTCAAGAAGAATTTTTATAAAGACAATAGAGCATTTGTATAATTTTATTTGCTATAAAAAAAATTATATTCTATATTGATTTTTTATTGAATTTTAATAATTGTTATGCTACATTTTATTATGCAACAATGTATATATTACCGGTGAAAGGATATTTGTATCAATATTATATTACCGATGGTGGAAAAAATGAAAATTAAAGCAATGGCTTTGAAATCCTCAATCATCTTCGCAGTTCTTCTCATCGCCGTTTCTGTCATGGGGAACCTGTTTTTTACAGAATTTCTTTCACAGGAAAAACTGAAGCTGATGCCCATTCCCCAGGACTACAGGAACTATTTTCTTCTTCAGTCCATTGACGATGACACCCATGTTATAATCGGTGATTTTACCGGATCAGAAAAACTTGTCTCCCAGATACAGGATCTGAAGAGCGATAACCAGATAGACAAGGTCGTAGAGTACTTCCCCGATAGCGGCAAGTATAAAATCCGCAAGGCCTCGTCGTCGTCCTTCGTTAAAAACCTGAAGGACCTGAAGGCCGATATCATCAGCGGTAAAATATTCGCCGAAAGCTATTCCTATAAAATGAAGTCTCTGGACACGCTGAAATACAAGATCAAGGACGGCACGGATATCTTCCCTTATAACTTCGGGCATACGGTAAAATTCTATGATCCCGATGAACCTACAACGATTATGAGTGAGTTTTTTTTCTCGAAAAGATATGGACGCTATGATCTCATTTTCAAGACCAACTACTACAAAATTTATAAAATGAAGATAAAGCCCCCGGTCCCCTTCTCGGTGTATTGCAAAAATTCCAAGGATCCCTTGATCGCGGAAACGGTGGAAGAATTATATAAAATGCTTGCAGAATAGTGATGCAATTATGATTATTTTATTCTTTTCAGGAGAGTTATCATGAAACAAAGAAAGCAGTATATCATAGATAAAAATTTTCAGCTGAAAACGACCTTTTCCATCATTGCCATCGTTTCAGTCATATCGGCCATAATCATCGGCGGTATAGCAACCAACATTGTGTACAACAATGTGAAAATAAAAAACATCTATGAGATCGAGGATAATATCGTTCATTTTCTCACCTCTCGCCCCATCTCGGGACAGGACGAGGCCATGGTCAATGCCATGAGGGAAATCGCCATCAACCACAGTGAGAATATGGAAACCCTCAATGTTATCATTGAACTTAACCAGATTCTTCTTGTGGCTCTTATTGTAGCTATAGTGCTGCAGAGCATCCTGCTCTATGTGCTTCTTATCCGGAAGACCCACAGAATATCGGGACCTATTTTCGTCATGTCCAATTATATCAAAGAGGTGATCGACGGCAAGTGGCCCACACCGCGGCCCCTCAGGGACAAGGATGAGCTCAAGACCTTCTACCATCTTTTTACCCAGATGGTCAATGTGCTGAAGGAGCGGGATAAGAATCAGAAATAGTAATTCCCCTGATTGATGCTTCCCTTATATGAAAAACAGAGGCCGCCGGAGAAAGGCGGCCTTTTATAATTAATTTATTCATTGAGCAATTCAAAAGAAATACAGGGCTGAATAGAAAAAAATTGTTGCGTAACTGAACATCTGTAAAGATGAATGAAAACCATTGGTGGAATAGTGTGACCATGTTATAGGAATCCTTTAATCAACGGGGAGATAAAATCAATGTCGAAGAAGATACTAATACTGGGCGCCGGCCCCGGAGGCTATATTGCAGCCGTGAGAGCTGCCCAGCTAGGCGCCGAGGTAAGCATTATCGAAAAAGAACATGTGGGGGGCACCTGCCTGAACTGGGGATGTATTCCTTCAAAGGTTATGATCACCACGGCAGAACTGCTGGAAAAAATAAAAAAATCCCAATCTTATGGCATCACGGTAGATGGCAGCATTGGTGTTGATATGCCGCGTTTAATGGAAAGAAAAAATAGTGTCATTGAGGCCCAGAGAAAGGGAATTCTCAGTTTATTGAAACATCATCATATCCGCTACATACAGGGAACAGCATACCTGAAAGGCAAAAATATAGCGGCTGTGCGTACTGAAGAAGGACAGGAACTTGATGTGCCCTGGGATAAACTCATCCTTGCCGCTGGTACCAGTCCTTTTGAGCTTCCTGGGCTTCCCTTTGACGGCAGGAGGATACTTTCCAGCAACCATGCCCTTAGCCTGCAGAAAGTTCCCGAGTCAATTTTAATCGTAGGCGGCGGTGTCATCGGCTGTGAGTTTGCCTTCCTTCTTTCAGCCCTGGGCTCCAGGGTAAGCATTGTGGAGGCACAATCCCGTATACTGCCGCTCCCTTCCGTTGACGAGGATTGTTCAAAGATTCTTCAGCGTGAAATGAAAAAACGCGGTATTAACTTCATTGTCAACCGCACCATAGCGGGATTTGAAGAAAGGGATGACGGGCTGCATGTGGAAATCGCGCCATCGCCATTTCTTCAAAATCCCGCGGAAAAAGACAAAAAGCCTGTTTTTGAAACGGTAGAAAAAATATTGGTATGCATAGGACGCATTCCCAACACCAGAAATATAGATGGTTTTGATTCGCTTGACGTGGAGCTTGATAAAAAGGGCTGGGTCCTGGCGGATAACCGGATGCTGACGAGTAATGCCGATGTATATGCCATTGGAGATATTTTAGGTCCTTCAAAAATCATGCTCGCCCATGTAGCATCGGCGGAAGGTCTGGTCGCAGCAGAAAACGCCATGTCGGGCCATAGAACCATGGATTACCGTATTGTTCCGGGAGCGATTTTTACCTCGCCCGAGGTTGCAAATGTCGGTTTAACCGAGTCCCAGGCTGTGGAAGAGGGTTTCGCGGTGCGATCGGACAGCGTACTCTTCAGGGTTATCGGTAAAGCGCAGGTCCTGGGTGATATTGCGGGACAGGCCAAGATAGTTTCTGAAAAGAACAGCGGACGAATTCTGGGAGTGCATATCATCGGTCCCCATGCCACGGACCTTATTGCCGAGGGAACCCTGGCCATAAAAATGGGGGCGACGGTGGAGGATCTGGTCAATACCATTCACGCCCATCCGACCCTGGCGGAAATAATGCTGGAAACATCCATGAAAGCCATGGACAAATCTCTTCACGGGTAGTAATGCATTGAATTTCAGTCTTCCTGCAGCAGTACCGGCCCGGTTATATCCAGCTCATGGAGCATTCTGAAAAGAAGCCTCAGTGGAAAGCCGATCACGTTGGTGACGGACCCCCTGAAGCTCTCAACGATCATGCGGCCGTTCTCCTGAAAGGCGTAGGCGCCGGCCTTGTCCATGTATTCAATGGAATCAAGATACTCTTTCAGTCCGTCACGGGAAAGATTTTTGAATGTCACCTCGGTTGCTTCAAGGGCCGTCAGCATGGTGACGGGGTCTTGAACGGCGCCATTTCTGACGCAGAGCGTCATGCCCGTGACCACGCGGTGGGTCCTGCCGTTGAGAAGTGATATCTTTCTCATGGCGTCGGTAAAGTCCGATGGTTTGCCCAGGATAAGGTCGTCGATGGTTACGATCGTGTCCGAAGTAATGATGAGCTCCCGGTCCTTTCCCGGTTCCAGCGAACCCAGGATGTAATCCATTTTTTCCCGCGATACCCGCTCGGTAAAATCCATGGGTCCTTCTCCCGGTGTATGGGTCTCGTCTACGAGGGGAACCAGAACATCGAAGCGGGGAATGATAAGCGAAAGCAGCTGCCGTCTTCGCGGTGATGCTGAAGCGAGAATTATCTTCATTTCTATTTTATAACGACCTTTTCATTCAGCTTGTACACGTCCGTGACGTTCCTGATTTTATTGAGCCGCTGCATGATTTCTTTCAGGTGTTCATTTCCCTTTACTTCCAGGATGAATTTGAATACGGCATGACCCTTTTCTTTAACCGTGGCTTCGGCCCTGATGATGTTTGTTTTACACAGGGATATCTCGTCGGCCACATCTTTGAGCAGGTTGGTCCGGTCCATGGCCTCTACGGCTATCTTGACGGGATACATGGTGTTTTCCGAGCCTTCCCATACGACCTTGATGAAGCGTTCTTTTTCACTCTCGAGCCTTTTCAGGGAAGGACAGGTTTTTTTATGAATGGTGATGCCGCGTCCCCTGGTGATAAAACCCACAACGTTGTCGCCGGGGATGGGTTGGCAGCACTGTGAAATCTTGATGAGCACATTGGACGCGCCTTCAATGAAAATGCCGTCCTTTTGTTTGCGTGTGACCTTTCTCAGTTTTATGTGCTCGTCTTCCGGTATCTTCACCTCAACGGTGCGGTGGACTTTCCTGTCTTTTTTAGGTTCGGGCTTTTCGGCCGTATCCTCCGTGGTTTTCGGGGTCTGTTTCCTGAGCCAGCTGCGGATTTTGTACCGGGCTCCCGTTGATTTCGCGAACTTGAGCCATGCCTCCGACGGGTGGCCGTTCTTGCTGGTGAGAACTTCAACGATGTCGCCGCTTTTGAGCTTGGTGCGCAGGGGAACCAGTTTGCTGTTTACCTTGGCTCCCGTGGTATGCAGACCTATTTCGGAGTGGATGGCGAAGGCGAAATCCACCGGCGTCGAGTCGCTGGAAAGTTTGATGATTTTGCCCTTGGGAGTGAAGACGAATATTTCATCCTCATAAAGGTCCATCTTGAGGTCCTTCATGAATTCCCGGCTATTGCCCGTTTCCGTATAGAGCTTGTTTATATTGTTGAGAAGCGTCAGGTCTTTGTAGTCCCGGGGTGAGCCCTTTCGTTTTTCCTTGTAGAGCCAGTGCGCGGCAATACCCATCTGGGCCGTTTCATGCATTTCCCTGGTGCGGATCTGTACCTCCATGGGATGGCCCTCGGGGCCTATAACCGTTGTGTGTAATGACTGGTACATGTTCGATTTTGGAACAGCGATGTAATCCTTGAAGCGCCCGGCAATGGGCGACCACAGCGTGTGAATTACGCCGAGAATGGCATAGCAGTCCCTCAGCTCATTGGTGATGACCCGTATGGCCCTGATATCATAGATGTCCTCAAAAGACTTATCCTGCATTTTCATCTTTCTGAAAATGGAGAAGTAGTGCTTGGCCCTTCCCGATATTTCCGGCTTCAGGTCCATCTCCCCGAGCTTTTCCTGAAGAATTATTTTTATGTTCTCAAGGTAGGCCTCGCGTTCATGTTCCCGGTCCCGGAGCTGATTTTTTATTTCGTCATATTCCTCGCGATACACGATGTGAAAGGACAGATCCTCCAGTTCGGAACTGATCTGGGACATTCCCAGGCGGCGCGCAATAGGCGCGTAAATATCCAGGGTCTCCCTGGCTATGCGCAACTGCTTTTCCTGGGGCTGGAACATGATGGTGCGCATGTTATGCACCTTGTCTGCCAGTTTGATGATGATAACCCGCATGTCGTTTATGGTGGCGATGAGCATTTTGCGCAGGGTTTCGGCCTGTGCCGTAGCCCTGGACCTGTTTTTTATGTGGGATATCTTCGTAACACCGTCGACGAGCTGGGCGAGTTCAACGCTGAACTCTTTTTTTATACGGTCCAGGGTCGTGCCCGTGTCTTCCACAACATCGTGGAGGAGGGCGGCGCAAATAGTCATGGTGTCCATGTGAAGCTGGGCCAGGATGATGCCCACCTCCAGGGGGTGTATGATATAGGGCTCTCCCGAGAGGCGTTTCTGGTCCCGGTGGGCCTCTTCGGCGAAGTGATATGCCCTCATGACTGTCTCTATATCAGCGTCGGGACTGTAGGTCCTGATCTGATCAATGAGGGTCTGGATGTCCCTGCTGCGTATTTTTAATCCGAATTCCGGCATCTGAACTGCACCTTTTTTCTTTTAAAGAGAAATAATTTTCCAGGGTCCCTGAATAGTCAACCTTATATTAGCTTTTTTTTATGTATACGGCAATGGGAGAGATTTAAAATTTGTAAAAATATTCAAATTATATGGACTAATATCTTTAAAACAAATACCCTGCCATAGTTGTCATATACTGCATGCCAATAATATCTGTCAAGAAAGGCGCAGGCAGTGTCGATTATAAAAAAAAATAGTCATACAGTGAAAGCCGACAATACCATGAAGATAAAAAATACGCGGACAACAATCCTCGCCGCCCTGGCTGCAATATTGCTGTTGATTTTTCCGGCGGGGAAGCTCCTGCCGCAGTTTCTCTACGAAGAAAACAATGAACCGGGAAAAGAGGAACCGGTGGAGAAACCGGTATCCCAATATCCCCCCTATATGGCTTATAACATTAAGGCGGTCCCGGTGCAAAATATACCCAACGCCATAATGATTACCTGGGAAATGGACCCTGAGTATATCGACGATTTTATAGTCGCCCGGTCGGCCCAGGTTATCGATACCCGTGAAAAGGCCATGGGTGCCCAGACCGTAAAGGTGGTTTCATCGAAGGATAAGGGGGTGGTAATTGATCCTAACATGGTGCAGGGTGTTTATTTTTATGCAGTCATAGCCAACAAGATCATCACCCGGGAAAAAATTGAACTGATGGAAAATGTCAATTTTACATCGGTTCCCGTGGTTATCAGCCCGCCGCAGGAAAAGACGGTACGCGAAGAGGTAACGGGGATACAGGCCCGGCTCCTGGGGAACACACTGGCCCATATCTCCTGGAAACCGATCCAGGAAAAGGGTTTCACCTATACGGTGTATCGCAGCACTGCCATCCTGGACTCTGCCGACAGGCTGAAAAAAGCCGAGAAAATAGCCATTGTACCCGACTCATCGCAGTACCTGGACCAGGGCCTGCTCAGGGAAGGGACTTACTATTATGCCGTGACCTTCGCCTATCTGAAAGGCGATGAAAACCTGATTCTGAAGGCAGGAGAGAATTATACCACCGAGGGACTGTATGCGGGGGGAGAGAAGTCAAAGACACCCGATTACTTTAAAATTCTTTCCATCAGGGCCGTGGCCCGAAAGGATAATGTCATTATATCCTGGGACTATTCAGGGCTGAAGGGAAACCGTTTTTTCCGCCTGTACAGGACTGAAAGGAATATCACAAAAACCGCTGAAATAACCGAGGATGATGTGATCGATGATGTGGATATCACGCTGGGCAGCTTTATCGACCGCAATCTGAAATCGGGAATTTATTATTACGGCCTGGCTCCCTACGAGGACAGCGTGTATAAGGATTTTGAGGTGGTGAGCGGCATAAATATAATGAGCAACCCCCTGGCCGTGGCAGGCGTAAAAAAGGCCGAACCGGAAAAGGAAATATCCCTGGTCCCCATTGTGCCCGATAAATCAGGCGAAACCGGCGCTATTGAAAAAGATCAGACCGAATCGGGCACCCTTGATGAAATTTTAAGAAGAACCTTTTTTGCCGGGGAATATAAATATGCCATAAAAGAATTGCAGAGGGTGATAAAAACTACCGATAATGATATGGACAGGGCAAAAGCCCGGCTTTTTATCGGCCGGTCATATATAGAATTGCATCAATATGAAGAGGCTGTGAAGTACCTGGTCTTGAAGGACGTGGAAAAGTATTTCCGCCGGGAGGCTTTTTTCTGGCGGGATTTTGCTTTTCTTCAGATAAAATGAAAATTACAATTGATCAACAGGGCGGTATTGGTATTATGATACTTTCTCTCTATCGTCAGGAGAATATTAGATGAAAAAAGAAGCGGTTATCGGCATAATTCTGATTTTTCTGGGCATGGGATTCTTTGCCTATTATGACCAGTTTATTAAACCCGAGGAAAATGCCCGGCAGCTGCTCAGGGAAGGCAAACTGGTATTCGAAAGGGGGAACAAGGAGGCGTTGAATGACTCCATCAACCTTTTTACCAAAATAATCGCCCGCTATCCTGAAACTGAATCGGCCCGTGATGCCTATTATTTCATCGCCCAGAGCTACGAGAAGCTGGGACTGAACCGTCTGGCTTATCTGAAATATATCTATATCCTGAAAAACGAGAAAAATATTTCCGAACAGTTCGCGTCCGAGGTGAAGGCACGCATAGCCCGGCTTACGATTATGAAACAGCAGACCGAGGAAGGCGTGCACCAACTTCTGGATATGCTCAATTATTCCGCCAATAATGATTTCCGCAGCAGGGTTTACACAGAGCTGGGACACACATACCTGAAGGGAGGCGAGTATTCAAAGTCGAAGCGCATGTTTGATATCGCCCTGTCGGAAAACGGCAGTAATGAAGAAGCCATACTGGGTAAGGCCAGGGCCTTCAAGAGGCTGGGTGAGGACGACAAGGCCTATGACCTCTACGAGTATTTTCTGAAATATTACGGCGATTTCAGCCCCTATTCACATGATCTCAGGAGCGCATACCTGAGCCAGCTCTACAACAGCGCTTACAACAGCTACAAACGGGGCAGCTATTACAAGTCCATCGAATATTTCAGCAGGCTAATCCGTTTCTTTCCCGGCTATAAAAAAACTGAAAACGCTCTCTATTGGATTGGAGAGAATTATTTCGCACTGAAAAAATATGAATTGGCAATAAATTATTTTGACAGGACGCTTTTGAACGGGTTTCCCCATAAGGACGAAGACGCCAGGATGAAAAAGGGATACAGCTATTTCATGGCCAAGCGCTTCGATTTATCGGCCCGGGAATTTCAGCAGTACCTGAAGGACTATCCCCACGGGCGTCATGTGAGCACAGCGAAGAAATGGAAAGAAATGAGCACCAGGGAGATTCTCTACCGGATCAAGGACAAGATGGAGCCCGAAGACGAAAAGGATATGGAAAAGGAACCGGATAAGGGCAAGGACCTGGAAAAAGAAGAAAGCGATGAGGAAAGCGTCGGTGATGATCTGAGCAACGGCGCCGATGAAGTGAGCAACACCGAAAGCGCAGAAGAATCTGAACTGGAAAATGTAGCGGAATTATAAAATTTATTTATTGCCGTACGGGCAAATTAGGTACGGGCGGGTCGCGACCCGCCCGTACCTAATTTGCCCGTATTTAATCTGCCCGCACGGTAAAATAATGATTTACGGTCTTTCCTTTATCGTCAGCCATAAATTTTGTTTTGTCTTGTCTCTCCATACGGTCACACGGATGGTCTTCCCAATGGGTGTTTTACTTACGGTGTTTATGAGATCACGGTAATCCTTCACATCCGTATCCTCAACTTTAATGATGACGTCCTTTATACGGAGTCCGCCTTTTTCGGCCGGGCTGTTCTCTTCGACGCCGCCTACCAGCGCGCCTTCAATTTTATCAAGGCCAAGTTCTTTGGCAAATTCCTCTGTCAGGGGTGATATCTGCACGCCAATGTAGCCGCGTTTTACCTTTCCATACTGCTTCAGGTCTTCCAGGGTGCTCTTTATCGTGTTGATGGGAATGGAAAAACCGATGCCGATATTGCCGCCGGACTGGGAGAAAATGGCCCGGTTCATGCCGATGACTTCACCATCGAGATTGATGAGGGGACCGCCGCTGTTTCCCTGGTTGATGGAAGTATCGGTCTGGATATGGGTATTCCCCGATGCATCTACTGACCGTCGTCCCGTGCCGCTTACGATGCCCGAGGTGTAAGTTCTGTCAAGACCGAAGGGATTGCCGATGGCCACCACCATGTCGCCGATGCGTACTGAATCGGAGTCGCCCATGTAGACCGGTTTAAACTTGCCCTTTCCCTCGATCTTCAGCAGTGCGATATCCATCATCTTATCCGATCCTATGACCTTTGCCTTGTATTCCTTTTCACCCACCGTTATGGTCACGGTGTCCATCTCGGCTATGACATGATGGTTGGTGCAGATGTAACCGTCGCTGGATATGATGAAGCCCGTGCCGAGGCCACGCTGTTTCCTGGTTTTGGGCGTGGTGGCCTGTTCTCCGAAGAACTGGCGGAAGAAGGGATCATCAGTAAAGGGGTGCTTGTATCGCATCTGCACGGTTTTTTCCGTACTGATGAATACAACTGAGTCCTTGTATATTTCAAATATTTCACGGAAAGTGTCCTGAAGCTGATGTGCCGACGAGTTTTTATTTTTTGAAACAAGAGGCGAGGGCCGTTCCGCTTCAGAGAGGAATGAGGTTCCTGCCTGGAGAAGGGAAGCGGTGAGAATCAATGCCGCAAACGATGCAAATGCCGTGATGCCGTGTTTCTTTAATACATTCATGATTATCCTGCTTTTTTTCTGCCCGGGGCCCGGGTCTGGAATATGACTTCATAATAAACGTTTAGAAGAATGAAATACGGATATGTTACGGCAGGACTTTATTTTTTCCTCATAAAAATAAGGTATGTTGCCATTGATAGCAGGGCCTCGAATGGACGAATAAATAATCTTATATCCTTTTCATCATATCTTTATCAAATCTTTATAAAACCCCGCTACTTATATATCCGAAAAGATAAAATTTTTATACGCATGGCTGAATCACGAAAGATCAATCGGCCAAATAATAACATAACAACATATGGAGGAACATATGAATTTCAAGACTCTCGGTCTTACACTGACTCTAGCCGCGGCCCTGGGCGGCGGTGCGGTTTTTGCCCAGGATGCTCCGGCTCCGGTAAAAGAAGAAAAAAAGGAAAGCAAAATGGGTTCTCTTTCGGGGGAGGCTTATTTTGGCTATACTCAGGATCTCGAAGACAATGACGGGAATGATAAAAAAGACGGTTCATTCACGCTGGACAGGGTATATGTGACCTGGAAAAAAGACATGGGTGATAATTTTTCAGCCCGTGTAACGGCCGATATTGCCGATGTCAGCACTACAGATGATAATGCAGTATCAGGTGGTGATGATGCCACTAATCCCAGGGGTTACTTCTTTGTTAAATATGCCTATTTTCAATACAAGAATAAAATCGGTGATATAGGTCTTGAAACGCAGGCCGGTCTTATCGGAAATCCTATCATAGGCATAACGGACAAACTGGGCGGCATGAGATGGCTTACTCAGAACCAGATAGATTCACAGAAAATCAACAACTCGGCTGATTTGGGTGTGAGCCTTGCCGTTGATTTAATGGGATTTGCCACCCTTACTGGCGCTGTCCTCAATGGGGAAGGATATAAATATGTTTTCGATGAAACCTATTCCGGTAAATCCATCGATACACTTCTGTCCATTACTCCAATCAAAGGTCTTTACATAAACGGATATTTTAAAAATGAATATTACGCAAAAGACCAGGTAGACCGTTTCTTCGGTGCCGGCATTGCCTGGAGTGATAAACTGTACAAAGTCGGTGTGAACTATGTCTATGTGAGTGATTCAGAAAAAGCTAAACTGGGAAGCTATATTGACGCGTGGGCCAATGCCAATCTCAATGATGCTATTTCCATGCCGGTTCTTATTGTTGGTCGGTTCCAGTACAGAATGCCGAAAGAAAGCAGTGATGATTCACTGACAAGTTTTTTCTTCGGTCCCGGCTATCAGTTTAATGAAAATCTGCAGACGGCAGCCATCTTCGGTTATTCAAAAGCTGAAAGCGCTGATGATGCAGATATGAACCTGACATTAAAGGCTGAATTCAAATTTTAGAATACTCTGATGTAAACAGCGAGCATAACAGTTGCAGGGGGTACCCAAACGGGTACCCCCCCTTTTTTTCCTGTTGACAACTTTTTATCTCTTCCATTTCCTTGCCATTATGGCGGAACTCACCGATTACCAGAGAACGGTTATACTGTACTGCCGGGAGTTTATAAACGAGTTGCGGCAGCGGGACTTTATTTCCATGGATCATGATACGTATGATGCTATACTGCTTCTCATGCTGGACCGCGGCGAGTTCGGGCCCGGCATGTTCCGCGAAGTTGAACAATACCTGAATGACCTGTCCGGGCAGCTTCTCATGGCCTATTCCAGGGAACCGCAAAATACACGGCTCGACTCCCTGTACCGCAGGGCTGGGAGCCTGCGCGACATGGTGGCGGGAGTGCTGAATGGCGTGTAACATCGGTGCCCTGAAAAATACTAATATTTTGAAAACCGCGTTTTCATGGCTTGTCTTCCATCAGTCTGTTATTATTATTTATTTACAGCATATTTATGCGCAGGCATCTCGCTTGTGGTAAAATGATTGTAAATTGCGAGGTCTGCGTGATTTCACTCGATGCAATGATACATTTCTATTCCTCTTCGGGGTATTTTGCCGTGTTCGGCGTTCTTCTTCTCTGCGGTTTCGGGTTTCCCGTTCCCGAGGATATCTCCATCATCGCCGGCGGTGTCATCTCGGGTCTCGGCTATACAAATGTTCACGTGATGTTGCTGGTATCCTTTGCGGGCGTCATTGTGGGGGATATGATCGTATATAACATGGGGCGTTTTTTTGGTGAGAAGATATTCAATCACAATATCGGCAGGAAGTTGCTTGAACAGGGGTGGTATGATAAAATCCTGAAGAGTTTCAATCGAAATGGTAAAATGGTCCTTTTCGCAGCCCGGTTTATGCCGGGGCTTCGTACGCCAATTTTTCTTACGGCGGGTATAACCAAATTTGTTGGTTTCCCCACATTTATTATAATTGATGGGTTTGCGGCACTCATAAGTGTTCCCCTGTGGAATTACCTCGGCTATTACAGTGCCAGTAACAGGGATCTTCTCCTGAGCTGGATAAAGAATACAAAAATTGCAATTTTTGTAATTCTGTTTGCCCTTGTTATCTTTTACCTGTTGATGAAGGTTTTTCGGAAAAAATTTGTCAAATTGAACCTGCTCAAGGAAGAATGAGGCCTGTGTGCATGACGCAGTTGCATAGTATAAAATAGGTTTTTCTTCCCCCCGCAATTCTGTTTATAGTACCGTGCTAAAAATACCGTTTTTGCCCAAATAAAGCCCGCATACAATAGAAGCAATAAAATCTTTACATTTACCAGGCAATACAATTGACTAAATCATTTGTTATGCTAAAAATTATCCAACACCGGCTTGTTCGTTATCTGAGAAGAGTAAGGAGGACCACATGAAATGTCTGGTGACTGGTGCAACGGGATTTCTGGGAACAAACCTTGTCCAGGAGTTGGTGAAGAAGGGATGGCAGGTCCGCGCCGCCGGCTTTCCCGGGTCAGAGACGCGATATATACAGGACACGGGCGTCGAGATCGTTTTCGGTGATGTGACTGATCCGCACGATGTGGACGAACAGGTCAGGGGGTGCGACGTGGTCTTTCACGTGGCGGGTGATACATCCTTCTGGAAGAAAAATTATGAGCGTCAGCGGAGGATCAATGTCGAAGGACCCGTGAATGTGGCCGAGGCCTGCCTGCGTCACGGTGTGAAGCGCATGGTCCATACCAGCACGGTGGACAGCATCGGATACAATCCTCACGGCCTGGCCGATGAAAACTGGAAGGAATATAATTACGCAAATACAGGATACAATTACGCTGACACAAAACGCGAAGGGGAGATGCTGGTGCGGCAATACAATGACCGGGGCCTGGAAACGGTCATCATTCATCCCGGCAGCATGATAGGTCCCTTTGATTATACGCTTCAGTTCGGCCGGATATTTTTTGATTTGCGCGACGGTAAAATTCCCGGCTGCCCTCCCGGTGGAGGACCCTTTGCCCATGTGCGGGATGTTGCCCGGGCCCATATCTCCGCGGCTCTGAAGGGGAGGCCCGGAGAGGGATATATCTGCGCAGGGGAGAACGTCACGTACCGGACTCTTTTTGAATTAATGGCACGGAAGGTGAATGCCAAGTGCCCGCGCTTTGATATCCCGCCGAAACTCTTTGTTCTTTATGGTTACCTTGAGGAATTCATTGCCGGTTTTACCCGCAAGACCCCGGAAATGAACCCGGGGCAGGCACGGTACATGTCGGTGAAGGCCTTTTATTCCAGCGCAAAAGCGGAGAAGGAACTGGGTTACCGGATAACGCCGCTGGAAGAACAGATCGACGATGCCTTTAACTGGTATGTCGAAAAGGGATTTTTGTAATACAGGGTCAGGCTACTGTAAACAATATAATCCTGGCTGCTTCGCCCATATGGAATTGTCCCTACTTATCGTACAGCATGGTGAACTCGAACTTCGTCACGTCCACCAACCCCTGGTCCGTAATCTTCAGCTCGGGGATGACGGGCAGCGAGAGAAAGCTCATGGCCATGAAAACATTTTTAAGCTTCGTCCCCATGAGGCGCGCCTCTTCTTTCAGCAGACCATATCTTTCAATAACCGATGCGATGTTCTCCCGCGACATGAGCCCGCCGATTTCCAGGGGCAGGTGAAGCATTTTCCCGTCGTGGAGAAGGGCTATGCCGCCGCCCTGTTGAGCAAGGTGATTGCCCACGCTGGCCATGTCTGAGGCGTCGTAGCCGGCTATAATTAGGTTATGGCTGTCGTGGGCTATGGTCGATGCGATGGCGCCCGAGGATATGCCCAGTCCCCGAACGAAACCAAGGGACCGCGCGCCCGTGGCGTGATGCCGTTCGAAAACGGCGATCATGGCTATATCGCGCTCCCCGTCGGGACTGATCGAACCGTCCCGGACCGAAAGGCGGGCATGGTGTGTGCCGGTGAACAGGCTGCCGGGCATAACGTCGATGACCTTCACCTGGACTGAATCATGGCTGCCTTCATAGTCAACGGTGAAATCTTTCTCTGTGAGCGGCTCAGGCAGGTTCACGCTTTTTATGAACGGGGAAAAATCAAAGGGCGTCGGATCTGCCACGGCTGTTCCGTTCCTTAAAACGAATCGGCCGCCGTGCACGACGTCCGTTACGCGCAGAGAATCGAGGGATTCCAGGATCGTCAGGTTGGCACGGTATCCTGGCATAATCTCACCCATGGGGGGCATTTCGTGATATGCAAGAAAGCGAGAAAGGTACCGGCCCGGGTTCTGCGTGGCCATGATGATGGCTTCCATGGTCGCCTCTTCAATGCCCAGCTTCTTCTCCGTCATGATTATTTCCCTGGCACGGCGGATTATCCGGTCTACGTGGCCCGACTCGAAGAGTTCCTGCGCCGAAAGGTCATCGGAGCAGAGCATGCATCGTCCCGGGTCGGCGTCGGAATGGAGGAGCTGCGGGAGGATAGCGTCCATATCCTTTACGGCGCTTCCATAGCGCAGGGCCAGGTACATGCCGGCATGGATCTTCTCCGCGGCCTCGCCGGGTTTCGTGGTTTCGTGGTCGTTCATGATGCGTACGGTGCCGTCCATACGGCCGTTTGTAACATAGGCAATGAGGTCATTACCGGAAACGCCGGGGCAGTGGCCGTCGACAATTTTGCCGAAATCATACACGGCATCGACCTTTTCCCTTGCATCGCCGAAACCGTTTATGACGCCGGGAAAATTCATCATCTCGGCCAGGCCGTAGATGCGCCGGTCGGGAAGGAGGGCGATGATCTCATCCAGGGTGATGACGGAACCGGACTGTTCCATGTAGGTGGCCGGGACGCACGAAGGAATGCCGATGAACATGTCAAGCGGCAGGATGTCAGCCAGTTCCATGAAGAGCTCCACGGCGCGGATGCCGAAGACGTTGGCGATTTCATGGGGATCAACCAGCAGGGCCGTGGTGCCGTGTTTTATGGCGTGGTGTGCGAACTCCACGGGAGAGAGCATGCTGCTTTCGATGTGGATATGGGAGTCCATGAATCCCGGGGAGACGAATTTGCCCGATATGTCCACGACGCGGGTGTCAGGTGAGGGCTGAATCGGCACGGCGCTTACTTCCTCGATTATGCCGTCTTTTATCAGGATGTCCCCCCGGTAAAACTGCCGGGAATTGGTATCGATGATAGTGCCGCCCGTCAAGAGTATGAAATTCATGCCGATCCCCCTTTGTGATTGCGTCCATGAGTTGATGACAATCATTTGTCCGGCATGGATGCAATTAATCCAGCAGAATTTGTTTTGGTCGAGGAAATTTTGATGGTTCAAATTGCGTAATGGCGTGGTAGGCGGTGATAATGCAGGGGAGGGTGGTGATAATGTAGGGGAGGGTTTTAAACCCTCCCCTACATAGGGAAACCCTCTCCTGTATTATCACACGGTGGCATTATATATCGGCGATAATGCTCTGTATGCGTTCCTTTAATTCCACCGTTTCCTCAATGGTCTCTTTAATGAAGGAATCGTTGCCCGCCAGCGTGTTGACGTCGGCATAATCGGGAATTATTTTTCCTCCCCTGATGTCATCGCGTTCCTTGGAGCGGTACGTGTCTGCCGAAACCGATTCGAGAATTTCCATAAGCCGGATCAGGTTGTCTTTTACGGACCTGCCGGTGTAACCTTCACCGGCAAGGACCTTCCTGGCATGCTCCCATTGCCCGTCGTCTGTCGCATCGCCATATATTCCCTTGAGAGAAGTCGCGCTTTTTCCTGCAGTCATCGCTGTAATGCGTTCCAGCATGCGCATGAGGGCATAATATTCGATATACAGCTCGTATGATTCGATCCCCGTTTTCCTCTTCTCCTCCGTCAGATAATTTTTGCCGAGCCCGGGAATATCACTGTCGGTGTATATTTCCCTTTCGGCAGCTGCTCCTCTCAGTCTGTTCCGCGCAGCGATCATGAGGTCGATGATGGCAGGCCTGAATACGGAGAATTCAAATTCCGATCGGCGGGCCTTGTTTCTCTTTTTATACTTGCCTTCATTCCTTCTCACTGAGTAGATGTTTTGTGAGAGGACCCAGCCGGGAAAGATCTCGTTGTACGATGGGGAAATATCCGCAATCAGCCTTGCGGGTTTATTGACCAGGGAAAAGGGAAATTCAAGCCTCTGGGGCAGCGTGTCAACTCCCGTGGCGATAATGGAATAGGGGGCCCCGGTAAAGTCCGAGGGGAACTTGATGTTCGATCCCAGGCCGAAAAAGAGTCCTTCGCCGCAGAAGATTTCCTGGTCCGGTGATTTTGATGTGTGATTGGAGCCGATATTGGCGCCGTAAGCCACATTGCCTTTTCCTTCGGGCCATATCCCGGCAATGAGCATGGACTGGTGATGGAAGCCGACAAAAGGTCCCAGCAGGCACGAAGTCACTTCACCCTCGGCCACGCCCGAGTTCGGGCCGATTATGCTCATGGTGACCTTGCCGTGGCGCTCTACGTGGGAATGTTCGCAGAGTACGGACTTGTCGACGATGGCCATGGATGTGACCTCGCTCCCCCACTGTACGCAGCTGTCCTTTAGCCAGGCACCGTGGCTGATCTCCGTCTTCTCTTCCGGCGTTGCCAGGATGGTGCAGTTTTTGATCAATACGGCACCATTGATGACGGCATGATCGCCGATAAAGGCGTCTTCAATAGTGCCGGTATTTTTGATGACGGCTTTTTCCCCGATATATCCCAGGGGCGCTGAGCACCGGGAAAGATACTCATCGGTGAAATCCTTGTAAGCCTTTAACAGGTCTTTGTCGGAGCGATTCCGGGCTATGGTTTCGGCAACGGGAATGGTAAGGTCGGCGTAGGATACTATGTCCCTTCCGCCCGTTTCATTGCCCACGGCTATCTCGATGCCGTTACCGAAAGTGCATGTTCCCGATGCCGATATAGACCCGTTACCGATAAGCATTGCGCTGTCGCGCACAACGCAATTGGCAAGAACGCCCGTGTCATGTATGATACACCCATTGCCGATTTCCGAATCGACAACCGTACTGCGGTAAATTCCAGCAGGAAGGCCCCAGGGGCCGTCTTTTGCCGGCCCGGTACCGTCAAATTTACCGAGGCGGCATTTCCCGTAAAAGGAGCTGTTGAATATCCCCGTGGTCATGAAATCTTCAACAACGAGGATGGCGTTCCAGTCATGGGATATGTTCCCCTGCTTCTGCAATTGCCCAATTTCTTCATCGAGCAGGTTCCGTACGTTGTTCCTGAAAAGCCTGCTTTTGAATTGATCGTTCTTTAAAGCCGCGACGCTTTTAAGGAATGACGATGTTTCTAAAACATTGCCCGTGAGTTTTTTCAATTTATTTGTCATGGCTTGTCTTCACTCATTTTTAATATTAACGACCTATTTTTTTCTGCACCAGCTGTTTGTTGTCGCGGACCCAGTTGTAATATTCCGTGCGCGTGAGCATGGATGCCGCTTCCTGGTCAAGGACAACCGTGGCATGGCAATGGAGCTGCAGGGCCGATGCCGTTATCATCGACGTAACGGGTCCCTCGATGAACTTCGCACAGACCTCGGCCTTTTTTTTGCCGTTGGCGATGAGGAGAATCTTTCTTGCCTCCAGTATAGTACCGACGCCCATGGTAATGGCGAAACGCGGAACATCTTCTTTTTTGTCAAAGAACCGCGCGTTGTCATCGATGGTTTCCTTGTATAAAGCCTTTACCCGCGTGCGGCTTGCGAAGGAGGACCCGGGCTCGTTGAAGGCGATATGGCCGTCGCGGCCGATGCCGAGGATCTGGAGATCGATGCCGCCGGACTCGCGGATTTTCTTTTCATACCATTCACAGAAAATTTCCGGGTCATTTGTATTACCCTGGGGTACAAATACTTTTGACGGATTGATATTCACATGTTCGAAGAGATTTTCTTTCATGAAATAATTGTAGCTGTTTTCGTTAAGGGGGGCCAGGCCGATATATTCATCGAGGTTGAATGTTGTTATCTTGGAAAAGTCAAGCCCCTCCTGGTTGTAAATTTTTACCAGTTCATTGTAGGTGCCCACGGGCGTGTCTCCCGTGGCCAGGCCCAGGGTGAGATCATGTTTTTTTCTGATTTCACCGGCTATGATCGTTGCCGAAATTCTGCTCATTTCATCATAATTTTTCGCAATTATTATTTCCATAGATATTCACTCCATATATTTATTTTTATGAATAATTATGAGTTCCCATAAAGCTGAATACTGATAGTATTTATCCGGAGTCAGGATAGAAGTCAAATCATTTATTGGCCAGGGCATATCCGTGTCGTACATATGCTATTAATCGCGTCTGTATGACACGGATATACCTTTTTCAATTGATAATGATTGACTTTTCCCGTGAGTTCAAATACTGCAATTCAGTGTAATCATCTACTGTTTTATACCGGGAGGAACATCATGGAATACGGCGAATTATTGAAAAATCGCAGGTCAATCCGCAATTTTACCGACAGGTCAGTGACCGAGGCGTTACTGATGGATATTATCACGGAAAGCACTCTGGCGCCAAACGCGAGTCATGCCCAGCAATGGCGTTTTGTCATAGTCAATAACAAAGATATGATGAAACGAATATCAGATGAGAGCAAGAAAAACATTCTTCAGCGGATCATGGAAAATCCCGAAGACACGGCTCACCGGTACGAGGCGGTGCTGCGTAATGAGAACTACAATGTATTTTACAACGCTCCTGCTTTAATAATAATATGTGGCCCGGTGGATTACCGGAATACCATGGTTGACTGCGCCCTCTGTGCCGGATATCTCATGAATGCCGCCGTGGTCCGGGGACTGGGCACCTGCTGGGTCAATCTGGGTTTCGATGTGAGGGATCCCGGGCTCCGTAGCGAGCTTGGTCTCTTCGATGATATGAAGATCGTGGCCCCGATTATTATCGGGTATCCCGAATCCATACCACCGGTGCGCCGCCGGGAACCCCCGGTGGTATTGAAAATAATACGGTAATGAAGTGGCAGCATTGACAAACCGGATGTACGGTATTATTAGTTCCAATATGCAACTAATAATACGTGTAAAAATTAAATGAATTGGTGCTGAAAATGATAAAAAAATTCCGGCCTCCGCTCTCCCCGCGATTATTGCTATTGACATGTGCGCTGTGACATTGTATCTTTATCTGGTGCCTCACCAAATTATATCAATAATACCGTGGAGAGTCTTCTCATGAAAGTAAAAAAAATATCGTTACTGCTGGCAGCAGTATGCGTTGCCGTCGGCCTTATGGCAGAGGCGAAAAATTATCCCGTCCTCAACCAGTTCCCTGATGAGCCATTCTATCTACAGAATGTTCACAGCGGCATGGTTCTCACCCTCAAGGACGGCAACCTGGTTGTAAATAATAACTGGAAGCGGAGTGAGCAGAAATGGCAGGTTCCAGGCATGCTCAGTGATGGAAGGGTATTCGTGAAACTGGCGGGATCAAAAAGCGTTATCGCGGTGAAGCACGGACTTGGCAATCTTAAAAAAGGTGATCAGGCCACAGTTAAGGAAACGAGTCCGGAGCTTGTGAGCTTCCTCATGCTGGATGACACTACATTCTTTATAAAAGTTTCCGATAACATGGTTCTGGATGAACAGGGCGCGGAAAAAAAGAAAACCGTTTTTACAAAAGTAATATGGTATCCCTTTACCGGAAAGAAAAATCAGCAATGGCGCATCATTCTCGAAAAAGACAATTCGGTTTACAACTACCGGCAGTATGCTGCACAAAAAAAGAGAAACGCTGTAGAAAAGGCCATGCAGGATGTTCCCTTTTCCATCACCGAGGCGATGCAGATGGAAATGAAGATGGAAAAATATATGAAATTTGCGACGGGTTCAAAGTTCAGCAGTGAAAACGGGAACAACTTCCTTTCCGGGTATATAAATGATCAGGAAGAATCGAAACGATACACCCTGGTGCATAACATTGTAAAATATGCTTCGGAAAACAAGGATAATTCTTTCCGCGAGGGTGTATATGCCGACCTCACACGGGTAAAACTTGAATCAAAGAACTTTGTCGTCAATGCCCTGAAAGGCAAACTCAGAGAGAATATTCAGAAGGCCTACAACAGGGAAACCCATGGTCCCGCAAAAAGTAACCTGAAGCAGGTAATGGACAAATTTAATTAATATTCGGCACAGGTAAAATGAAGAAACCCGCTGTTGAGCATGGCGGGTTTTTTCATGCCTGCACGAATACCGCGTCTTTTTACAGCCCGCCCTGTGTGTCAGGATAAAATTTTAAAGAAATCTATGCCGCTCTTTAGTTCATCGGCCATGTGCTCGACGCTTTCGGCATTGGCAGTCATTTCTTCGGCACCGGCGGCATTCACCTGTGTCAGCTCATTGATTGCCGTTATGGATTTCACTATTTCCTCCATGGCCTTCTTCTGTTCCTCGGTCGCGCTGTGGATTATCTCGGACTGACCCGCCACGGAAGAGGCCTCGGTTGTAACCCGCTCTTTTATGTCCAGCTGTTTCCGCATTTTCTCGGAGATGTCTTTCATCCAGGCGCTTATCTCTGCGACCCCGTTGATGATGGACTGGATTATCTCCGAGGTCTGGGCGATGCTTGCCGTTCCCCTGATAATTTCGTCATTGTTTATTTTAATAAAGCGGTCTATTTCCTTGATGCTCTGGGCGGTTTGGTCCGCCAGTTTGGAAATTTCATCGGCCACCACGGCAAATCCGCGGCCCGAGTCACCGGCCCTGGCCGCTTCTATGGCCGCGTTCAGCGACAGCAGGTTTATCTGATCGGATATGTCATTAATGATGCCAACGATTGCCGTCATCTGGTTGGAACTTTCGGTGATGCTTTTCATGGAGTCGTTCATGTTTCGCAGGGATTCCTCGCCGGAACGGGCCCGCAGGGAAATGGAGCCGCTGAGCTCGACGGTTTCCCTGATCTGGCTGTCTATCTCGGTGATACTGCCGTCGAGATTCATGATCTCCGTATTGAGGACCGTGAGACTGGCGGACTGGCGTGCGGCGCCGGAGGCGATGTTTTCTATGCCCGCCGACACTTCCTCGGCCGTGGCCGTGGACTCTTCGGCGGCAGCGGCCTGGTTCTGCGCGTTCAGGGAAAAGGATGATGACGCCGAGGACATCTCCTTGGACGAGGATGCGAGCTCATTGGCCACATCCTGGATGCTCTTAAGGATGCCGTTCAGCTTCAGCATGAACTCGCCGATGTTTGACATGATGAGACCCATGTCATCGTCAAGATAATTAATGACCTGGCGGGTCAGATCGCCGTTGCTCAGTTCCACGATGGTTTCCTTGAATTCCGACAGGGGACGCAGCCTGCCGGCGATGAGATAATAAACTCCCGCTACGAGCACTATGAGTCCGATAGCGGCGGCAATTGCAAGAATCCGCGTTATGTTCATGCAGTCATCCTCGATTTCCGACATCCCAATGATCGAGGCTGATATAAGGCCGGCCCCGGCGTTTTTCAGGTAATAGACGGCATGATCGGCATTATCTTTCCGGAACTGCAGAAATCCTTCTTTCTGTGCTCCCGTGATGCCGCTGAAATAGGGCTCATCTTTGATCGATGTTCCCACGACGGCATTATCGGGATGAATGAGTATCGTGCCGTTATTGCCGGCAACAAATATGGAGCCTGCTAATCCCACCTTCATATCCTTTATATGAAGGGTATTGTCGATATCTATCTCCTCCCGCTCCAGTTCGGTCATCTCCCGGTCTACATAGTGAACGGCAGTTTTCATCTGATTGGTGTAATTCAGCCTGATGTAGTGGTAACTGAGTCCATAGACTACCGGGATAAGGAGGGTGATGATCATGGCCGAAAAAGCCATTATTATAAAGGCAAGATTGAGGCTCAGCTTCGACCGTATGCTTTCACTGAGGGCAAGGCCCCGGGGGAAGACTCCCAGGCGCCCCACCTTTCTGTTCCATGAATCGATGGCGAGGTAGTAGAGGGTTCCGATAGTCAATACATTCATGACCGCCAGGAGATACAGAACGATTCTCGCCGTAAAGGACGGTTTGAAGGTCACAAAGAAAAAGATTATGGCTACCGACATGAGAAGAACCCAGGAGATAATTCCGCTCGCGGCCCGTTTCCCCGGCGCTTCAAAGAAACGCACGCGGGCCGTTTCATATTCTTCATCGGTAAAGTCTTCATTGTTTGAAAACTTCCTGAAGTAAAGGGACACGGGCATAAAAAAAGAGCGGAGCTGTATTATCGTTGTCGTTATGGCAATGCCGATAAGGACCAGGGCTACGCCTGAAAAAATTATAATATGGGTGCTGGAAATTGGAAGAACCAGGTATGACGTCAGGACGGTTATGGGTACGTGGAATATATAAGCGATAAGGTCTGTGGTAATGAACACCTTTATGGGGTAACTCTTCAGCAGATTGATATCGTCTTGTTTCATGGAACCCTCATGTTCGTATGCGTTTTTACTGACAGCTGGAGGCTTTACTGATGAGCATAACAAATATAAAAGTATATGATCCCCGGGGGGTGATAGTCAAGGATAAAACTTTGATGAATTTTCCGTGGAGTGAGTCCGCAGTAGAGACGCGATGCCTCGCGTCTCTACTGCGGACGGGTCAGTCGCCATCAAACTTTTAAGGTTTTCAAAGATCAGTACTCCGATTGCGTCGTATATATCCATGGCCCATGCAGGGCTCGTTATATGTTAATACGCATGGGATGTGGTGGAATTGAATAAATTTTTGAGACATTGGCTGTTTTTTCTGTATGGGCGTCTGGAGTATCATAGATGGAATATAGGAGGAACAACGGAGGAACAACGGAGGAACATAGACGGAGCAGGGTGGGGGCGGAATCATCGGCCGGGGGATGCATGTTCCGGTTTCCCGGAACCTGGGAACGGGGATTCTTGGCAGAATTCCTCTGCCGGGTGGGATGTCCCGGGGGGGGGGCCGGGACAGGCCCTTTGCCCCTTTTTTGTCACGCCACAAAAAAGAGGCGAAAAAAGGGCGCTCGCTCAAACGCAGCCCAAGGCGTTCGGACATCCTTGTCCTCACTTTCGTGTATGTTGTTTTTTCCTCTTTAAATCGAAAAAAATTAAAACTTTTATTCTTTTCCTTCGTATTTCATATATAGTACGATCACACGGGTATCCCATTGGAAATGAAACGAAACAGGCAAAACAGTATAGATCGGTATGGCAGCCCCGAAAAGGCCGGGCATGATGATACTTTCAGCGAGATCTGGAATCGCTATGGAAAACGGGTATCATACTTTATATCGATTATACTGCCGGGGGAGACGGGAAACCGTGATGATCTTTTTCAGGATATCATGTTGAAAATATATGAGGGCCTGCCGTCATATGATCCGTCCCGTTCCTTTGAAGTCTGGGCGTACCGGATAGCGCGGAACCGCTGCATAGATTACCTGAGGACCAGGCATATCCATGAAGAGGCCCACGACACGATTCCCGGCAGGGCCGGTGATCCCGCCGATGAATGTATCCGCTCCGGCCTGGACCGGGCGATCCGCGAGGCCCTTGACGGTCTTGCTCCCGATGATCGTCAGATTGCCTACCTGCGGTTTTTTGAGAACATGCGGATCGGCGATATTGCCGCGTCCATGGATATGAATATCAATACCGTGAAGACCCGCATAACCGCAATAAAGAGAGCCCTTAAGTCTGACCTGGAGGACTGGCTATGAAGCTTGAAGAAATCATGGAAAAGTATTATGCGCGGGAAATAGGACAACAGCATATCCCCGGCATGCCGCCGGAATCCTCGGAGTCGATGGCATATCGGCCGGTGATCCGCAGGCAATCTTCGTTGTACCTGAATATCCTTTTCAATGGCATGGCCGCAGCACTGATCATTATCGTCGTACTCACTCATGGCTCTCATCGGAACCCGCTCATCGATGTGCTGGGGGCGGTGAATGAGACATACGATGTAGAAACATCGTTCAGCCTGAAGCTGGAATCGCTTCGGGGAATAATTAAATATCGCAAGTAAGGAGTACTCTCATGAAAAAAAGCTACATGGCCTATGCACCACTTACCCTGGGAGTGTTTGCCGCGGGGATTCTCATCGGCGGAGCGGACCTGCGTGTATTCTGGGACCCACCCAGCCTGATGATAGTTTTCCTGCCGGTGATTTTTCTTCTCCTGTCCGTGTTCGGGCCCAGCGGCATTGTTGATGCCTTCAGGGCGGCCTTCGATGAAACACCGTCGAAAAGCGAAGTGCTGAAGGGTATCGCATTTTTCTCCATGGCGACCAGGATTATCCTGCTCAGCGGTTTTATGGGCACGCTCATGGGCGTCCTCATGACGCTGTATGGCATCTCTAAATCCCAGGATATCCCCGTGGCGTTTTATATCGTTATTGCGTCTCAAACGGTATGCTACGCCGTAGTCATGGTTCTTATTGTTACCGTGCCTTTTAAGTCGGCACTGGAGAAGAAGCTTGCGGCGCTTTCCTTGTGACGGGGAGTTGCGGCAGGGCCCTTTGCCGGGGAGGGAGGCCCTGAGAGGGCCGGGACTTTGCAGGAGGGGTGTGGCGCGGCGCCCCTCCTGCACCACACCCGGCCGGCTCTCGGCATCCATGCCTTCGTGGCACTTCCCAAAAATCCTGAAAAAAAATATCATCATTTCCCACTGGCTCGTTCGTGTTATATACAGAGGCCGCCTCATGGATGTTTCTATGAAACGGCTTTAAGGCCGGGAAGGGATTGGTGTCATAAACAGGTTGCCGTCATGATGCCGTATGGCATATCCCGGCGGCATTATGCTTGACGGAAAACAACTGGTATATTATACTAGTTGTATGAAAACAAAAATGAAAACAATCGGTTCTTTTGAAGCCAAGACACATTTATCTGAACTCATAGAGACTGTTCAGAAGGGGAATGAGTTTGTCATAACTAAAAGAGGCAAGCCCGTTGCCCGGCTTGTCCCCTATACGGACTATGAGGCCGAATATGTGATCGAAGACATTATCGGGCAGTTTGATTCGATCAGGAAATCGGTGAAAGGGAAGACCGACATTAAAGAATATATCAATAAGGGCAGAAAATACTGATGAATTATGTGATAGATTGCTCTTTCTCGTCGGCATTATTCCTTCCCGATGAAAAATCTGAATATGTCCGCTCATTTTTTCTCAATCTGAAAAAGCAGGATCAGGTCTTCATTCCACTGCTGTGGTGGTATGAAACAAATAATGTTCTGAATGTATCGGTAAAGCGGAAACGATTAAAACAGGCTGAAGTTGAAAATATCCTAGAACTTGTTCATAAATTAAAAATTGAAACCGACTCGGAGATGGGACTGGTATTTTCTAAACGAATATTTGAAATATCACAGTTGCATTCCCTTTCCTCTTATGATTCCGTGTATGTTGAGCTGGCGATCAGGAAGAAAGCAAAACTTATGACTCTTGACAGGGAACTGGCCGATGCCGCCCGGGTGATCGGCATTGCCGTTGAGTAGATTACCGTGGGGGTTTTGGCCGGAATCACCGGCCGGGTGATGTATGTTCCGGTTTCCCGGAACCTGGGAACGGGGATTCTTGGCAGAATCCCTCTGCCGGGTGGGATGTCCCGGGGGGCCGGGACAGGCCCTTTGCCCCTTTTTTGTCACGCCACAAAAAAGAGGCGAAAAAAGGGCGCTCGCTCAAACGC
>PGXY01000010.1:300000-396370 GCA_002839375.1 Spirochaetae bacterium HGW-Spirochaetae-1
ACGAAAGAGAGCCAGGAAGAAATAAAGGACTTTGCAAAAGAAACCGAGAAGGCCGGGAAGAAAAGTAAATCGGCCTTTGCCGGTATTGCCGACGGCGTGAATATTGCCAAGGCCGCTGTCGCGGGATTCCTTGCCCTTGGTTTTATTAAAAGTCTGTATGATTTTGCCAAGGGGGCTCTTACCAGCTCCGCTGCCATGGAGAAGCATACCATCGCCCTAGGAACCATGCTGGGGTCGGCTGAAAAGGCAAAGTCTCTCCTGGGAGACCTTAAGAAATTTTCAGCGGCCACGCCTCTGCAGCTTCCCGGCCTGGTGGAAAATACCAAACAGCTCATCGCCTTCGGTACCGCCCAGAAGGATGTGATCC
This sequence comes from Spirochaetae bacterium HGW-Spirochaetae-1, assembly GCA_002839375.1. NCBI lineage: Bacteria > Pseudomonadati > Spirochaetota > Spirochaetae bacterium HGW-Spirochaetae-1. Next base: position 300,368 of record PGXY01000010.1, read on the forward strand.
CTACTCTCCGGAACCTTGGAAACGCCGCTCAGGGGAACGAGGAAATCCTCGGTCGTCTCACCTTAGCCTATGGGAAATTGCAGGCCAAGGGTAAAGCCTCCATGGAAGAACTGAACATGTTCACCGAAGCCGGGGTCCCGCTCATGAAGGCCCTGGCAGAGCAGTATAATGTATCCACACAGGAACTGTACAAAATGGTGGAAACAGGGAAGGTTGCTTTTCCCGATGTCAAGAAAGCCTTGGAGGATATGACCAACGGGTCCGGTCAATTTGCTGGTATCATGGAAAAACAGGCCCAGTCCCTGGGAGGCCTCTGGTCTACGCTGAAGGACAATATAGGCTTGGCCATGCAGGACATCGGCGACAACATGGCGCCGAACTTCAAAAAGCTCATCAACGCATTATCTGAATCCAGTATTGTGCTGCCGGGCATTATTAAGATGTTTTCCATGGTGGGAACGGTCATCGGTAAGCTGGCCGGGGCTATTGCCATGGCAATTGAAGGTGTTGAATCTATAGGCCGGGCTCTGAGTGCGAAAAATCGTGCAAAAGAAATTGATCAGCTGGATAGCAGTATGCAGCGCCTTCAGCAGCGCATGAAGGCGGAACCAAAAAACGCTGAAGTATTAAAAAACGCCTACGATGGACTCAAGAAGAAACTGCTCGAGGCTCGCATTGAGACAGAAAAATACCGGATGAAGCTGAATGAGGAGCGACCGAATAATGCTCTGAAGGATTTAAATTCATATTCGGATATGCTCAAGGATGTTGCGTTAAGCGAGGACCAGGCATCGGCTGCAGCCCTTAAACGCCGGGAAATTGCAGAGAAGGGACATGCCCAGTCATTGATGAAGATCGCCGCGATAGAAGAGGAGAATAAAAAGCGTAAAGAACTTATTGCTACTTGGGAGAAGGAACTGGCTCTACTCAACGGACAATCGGGAATAATAACCAGGGATGTGGATATACGTGTTTCTAGTGGTGGGGATACTGGACAATCCGAGGCTGAAAAGCTGGCCGAGGAATATGCTCAGAAAAAGGCGTTATTGGATGAATTCAATTTTTATGAACTTTCTCAGCATGAATTTATGCAGCTGAAAAAGAATGAACGAGAGACACAGGCCGTAAACTATTATGAACAGGTCCTCCGGGCCAAACTCGGCCTTGACAGCCGGTACGCCCAGGGGCTTGCCACGGTGACCAGCACCGCGTCAACGTTCATGGCTCAGGAAAATATAGGGCTTTTCCGATTTGGGCAGGGGCTGGCAATAGCAAAGGCGACACAGGATACCGCCTCCGGCATAATGAAAACCTGGGCACAGTGGGGGTGGCCCCTCGGTCTCGTAGGTGCTGGCATTGTCGGTGCTGCCGGAGCGTTGAATATCGCGGATATTGCCAAACAGAAACCGCCACAACCTCCTGCGCAGAAGGTTAAAATTGAAACACCGGTCCTGGAGACAGGAGCATTTATTAAGGGGAGTTATGCCGGAACAATGGTCACTGTAGCGGAAAAAGGAAAGAGCGAGGCGGTGATTCCATTTGAGAATGATGAGTACATGAACAAATTCCGGGAAGCTATGATGCTAGGAGGGATAAATATTTATATATCGGGTAATTTGATCGATTCCCAGAACCTGCTTGAATTGGTCGATACGCTGCAGGATGAGCGAGCTCGTAACATGGGCGCGACAAAATATACACTGAAAACAGCTTATTAGGTAGATAAACAATGATTATTCATAATGATGATAAGATAAAAATTGAATATAATGAGCAGTTTAACAGCAGCGCAATCCCTCAGAATGCTGTGGGAGCCACTGCATCGACCACTCTCCGGACGCTGGATTTTACGCCATCTAATGACAATGCCATATTTGTGAGTAAAACTGGTAGCGACAGCGGTGTGGGAACACTGGCTGATCCGGTTCTGACAATAAATAGGGCCAACGAACTGGTTGATGTGACGCATGCCAGGATAGTTATTCTGGATTCAGAGAATTATAATATTTATTACTTAAAAACTAATGAGAATCTAGCTGGTATGTATGCAGCAATTGGCGAGACACCAACACTCAGCATGACTGGTGTGAATGCCGTTATCGGAAGAACGCTTTATAGTCAAAATGAATACTCTCCGGGGCTGGCAGCGTGTTATCTCTCCGATGGTAATCTTTTCCTGTTATGGCATCCAAGTGAACAAGGTTATCTAACGTTTCGTGTTGTCGATAAAGATGACTTTTCTGATATTATTGCTCCTACTACGATTCCTATTTATACATATAATGACGAGAATTTTGCATGCTGTCTGACAGCTGATGGGAATGTTTTTGTGATTCACAATCAAGACAACTATATGCATTACCTGGTTATAAGCACCACGACATGGCAGGTGATTTATGACTCGGGTTCGTTAGAATATTATCACTATAACAAACCAGTGCTCTTAGATAATGGAAATATTCTTCTTATCACATATTATGCAAATGGTACCAATAATGGTATGTACTATGCGATTATCAATGGATCTACGTACGCTCTGGGTTCTTTAACATTGATTAAGGTGGGTGTATCGGCAAGAGCCGTGGCGATTGATCCTGACGGCAACATCTCTATTGTGTATGGAGACGGCTCTACATATTCAAATCCTGTCATATATTATCGAAAATACACTCAGGCCATGGTTGCAGTTGTGGGTGAGACATTGCTTTCTTCAAGTGGCATGTTTGTGTGGGGGCTGGCTACATGGGATGATTATATGGTTCTCATGTATACTAAAGCAATGACAACAGATATTTTAGCAATATACTATAAAATTATAAACTCATCGTATCTGGAAGTATATCCGGAACGAAGTGTTACGACTGGAGCACTCAGGCTCGCGATTGATGTGATGCCAAGAATATGCGCGAGTGGTTATGGCACGTTCGCTTTAGTATGGAATGAGGCACTTTCTGGTGCAGGCGATGGACCAGTATACTACTGTGTTGGGCGGATGATACCTGCATATGTGATATCACAAAGCGATTTGAAATATGATGGTTTTAAAATTACCGTACCAACGGCAGAAGCTGGAATGGAGCGACTATTTTTGCAAGGTGGCGATTTAACGATTAAGCATACCACTGTACATGATATCCCTGAGTTTTCAACAGGAAATTGTATGGCTCTCACGCTTAACAAAGGGAGGCATGCATTTACATTTCAGAATGTCCTTATGAGGAAAAATATCCTGAACATGCTCCTGGAGTCGGATGATGTTATTGTTAATCAGTCCATATTTTTCGCAAACCGTAAAAATCCGTCCCTTGAAATCGATGGCGCCGGAGCGGGAATTAGCCTAACTAAAAATACCTTCTTCAATAACTATGGCGCGATAAAGCTTTTGAATAACGACGGAAATGAAATTGTTAATGACTCGATATTCCACGACAACCTCAATTATGATGTGAACGCAGAAACAGCCCTGACTGTAAATAATAGTATTTCCACTGGCCTCATGATCGTTGCTGTGCTCAATTTCGCGAACTGCCTGCAGGCCGATCCCCGATTCATTAATGATGGATTCATTGATGAAAATGATCTGAATGTCGATATCCGACTTAGAGTCCTGGGATATCCCTGTGATTCTCCGGCGTATAAATTTGCCTCGGACGGGGAAAACTCCGGCGCCATTGATGTTCTATATAACTATGTGGCATCCACCTATGATACATGTCTCATACAAAAGCCGGAGAAGTTCATTGTTGAATACCGTCCTGTGGGGGCCGTTAAAAACATCATGATTGATGGCACGGTGAACACGGCCAAGCAGGGGCAGATTATAGCGATCATTGCGGAATGGAAAGGCATACTGGAAGAGGACTGGGAGAGCCTGCATGACGTATGGCTGAAAGGAAAAATGGTGCGGTTGTATCCTGATCCTATTACCCATCCGGAACAGTACAGGGCGATGAGGATTGAATTCTCGAACATCCAGGGAAGTACGGATTATTACGGGCTGGATGGTGACGGGAAGCAGAACATAAAAATGGTGTTCGCGGCCAGGTATCTCGATGTATAACATATCGGTCATAAAAAACGGCGTCTCGCATGTGATTCCGGAGTCGGACGTTATCAAGGTCCAGCGCCGGGATTCCGAGACCATCAGCTTTAATTTCACGAATATGATATCCGCGACGATGTCCGTTATCCTGGACAACGCCGAACACAAATATGATGATGATTACGAGGGAACGCTGTTTTATTCCGGCTGGTATGATGCGACGCTGCTTATCAGCGATGAGCTGGATGATGTCATCTGGCGCGGCCGCATAAAAAATATTGAGAAAAGCACCAACGCCCAGTTGGTGGTAAAATCGGCAAACTTCATCAAGGAGATCGTTGATGCCGATTGTTCCATTTCGTATGGCGTTGAAACGGATATCACCCCGGCAAAAATAATTTATTATCTGCTTACCAGTATCGTTAATATTCCAGAAGAGTTTCTGAAGCTAAAAACATTTGAAGATGCCGATGATATCCAGACTGAGAATAGCTGTTTTGTTGAAATTAAATACTCCGAAGAGTCCACGAAAAAATGTGGGTCAATTATAAAGGAACTATGCCGCCTTACCAGCTCTTATCTGTACATTGAGAACGACATCATTCGGTACCACCAGGACAGGCTGTATACCGGTGTACTGGGGGAACATGTCAGGGAATCGGACATCAGGGAGGCCGGGTATAAGACGGAATATTATACTGATGATATCAGCAACAATTATTATATCGCATATAAAAACGTAACGGCAGTGGCATATGCGAACCCCGGCACAATTGAGGATTATATTCAGGAATCACGGGATGCCTATGGATCAAAAACATTCCGCGTTCCTGATGATGATATGGATTCAGCTCTCGCCGCGGATTTTAGAATTTTATTAAAAACACAGGCGGGGGCAGCGTGGTGTGGTAGCTGTAAAATAGAGAGGAACCATCAATTCCTACAGCTGGCGACGATTGAACTGAATGGAGAAAAACAGTATATACCGCTCAATAGTCAAATAGACCTTACTTATAACAGTTTTAGCCGGGAGCCGCTCCGGGTCATCGAAAAAAAGCCTGATAAAGATAATAACCGGGTAACGATGAAGTGCCTGTTTCTCAATAAGCCTTACAGATTTATTGACAGGGATATTACGCCACCAGTACCGGTTGAGATAGTGAAGGCCTGTTTTCTCGACGAGGACACGGTCCGAATATGGTTCTTCCCTTCGGTATCCAGTGACGCGACCCGGTATGAACTGGAGATCGGCGAGCACGAGGGTTTTTATGATGAGATCACTAGTCAGGGGCTCAGTCCGGTTATCCTTGATCCCGAAGAAGACGTGATACTGTACTATGCCGATATATCGGGCCTTGTTAAAAACCAGTATTACATGCGTATCATCTGCTATGATAATAAAATGAATGAATCACTTCCCTCGAATGTGTTTTCTGTCCTGCGGGTTGAGGATGCCGAAGATTACGAGTCGCGCTACAGGATCGACGGGGATGTCTTTTTGGGCGTATCGTCACTACTGAACAGACAGACCGGCGATGTTCTCCCTGAAGAGTTTGTGAGATATGATGATGTCAACTACAGCGACGGAGTGTATGGGTATCATTCGGTGTATTATAGCAGGCCGTTCGGGTCGGCAAAGGGGTTTGATACATTGAAATTTAAGGCCGGGACTCTATATTTACAGAAGGTTTATATTCAGTATCGGGAACTGCTCAATGGAGTTTTCCAGGCCTGGAGCGGTGTGTTTTCCAGTGATAATATTATCATGGTGAAATGCAACGGCGAGCGCCGGATTCAGTTGCGGTATTTGATTGGCGGGAATGACATAAATATAACTCTGAAAGAAGTGCGGGAGGTGGCATAATGGCCGCGTGGGATAAATTGTTGAGCATTTTAGGTATGACGGACCGAGTCGCGCATGTTGATAGCAACAGCGTCGATGATTATAACATGATGAAAAACGCGTTTCAGGAATTGTGCGGGGACGGGAGTGCTCCTCCGAGCAGGAACCTTAAAGAAATAAATGATACTATTGATGAATTTGCTGTAATTATTGGGCAAACAATCATGTATGATGGTATTGATGATCCTGATAATTTTTTTCTGTGTGATGGTGCTGCTTATTCGAGGGAAACCTACACGTTGTTATATAACAGAATTACAAAAAGCAAAGGATCATGTACTATTAGCATCGCATCTCCGGCAGTGGTCACACTTAACGCTCATGGTCTCCAGACCGGGGCCCGTATCGAATTATCGACAACAGGGGCACTGCCTACTGGGATCACAGCATATACCAATTATTATATAGGCCGGATTGATGATAATACATTTTATCTCTATGATACATATGTAAATGCAGTTGCAGGAGGAACGACCGGGCGGATTAATACCAGTGGATCACAGTCGGGAACCCATACTCTCCGATATGTGCCCCATGGGACACCTAATTCGACTGAATTTTATGTGCCAAACCGACAGGGTGTGGTTTCTAAAGGAGTTGGCTCTCAGATGATAAACGGTCGTGTCAAAACAGGGCCGGGTTTTGGTGGGGTGGAGGAAGACCGGTTCCAAAAATTCAAAATGGATGTTGGGGTCGCGCCATTATATACAAGAACTGTTTCGCTTGCAGCAGGAGCGACTTCGGTGTATGTCTATGACGGTACTGGAACGAAGAAGTATATTGATATTTTTCTTGATGATGGAACAAACGGAACACCGCGTACAGGTACGACAACGCGGGAAAACTCACTCGGAACGAAATTCTATATCAGGTATCAATAGGGAAGAGACATAATGCAGGACGATATATTAAAACTCTGGCCTGTGATTCTCTCTGTGGTGGGCCTCATTGTATGGCTTGTTCGCTTGGAAATGAAGGTGCGATTTGCTGAACAGAATATCATCAAACTTAATATGGACAACAGAAAACAGTTCGAAGGACTGGCGAGTAGTTTGGAAAAATTCAGCTGCACAACACTGGAGCTTTCACAAAGCATATCTGAATTAAAGGGTATTATATCAGAAATGAGGAGAGGGTAAATGTGGAGAAGATTGAGCGTTTATACGTCTATCTTAAAAGTACATATTTTCTGCTCATTGCTCGTTATAGAGGCAATGTGGATCAAAAGACAATGGAAGAGATTGGCAAAAAAACGGGGACATGTGTCAGGTCAGCTATTGATGAAGCCCTACAGAATCCCTTCTATGACGACAAAGAAGATCGTGACGGAGCCTTCAGCGCATTCAAACGCGGTCTGAATGCAGTAGAATAGTGATCAGAGGTGTGCTATGAATAATAGGGTCAAATACAATTCACAGCGTGATAATATCAACTTCGGAGGGAAGTTCCCAGGATTCTGGCAATGTTTCAGCACCTGCAGCTGGATGCTCATATCATTCATGGCCGGGACATCTCCGGGTGATGACGGACTGGCCCTGTATCTTGATGATGTTGAAGTATCCATCGGAAAGCCTGGTGTCGGAGAGATAATCAGGAGGAAATATAACTGGATCAAAGGTCATACGTCTTTCTGGTGGCTGGTTCAGCAGGCCGGAATAGAAAAATGGTTAAAGGACTTTGGGGTAGGAGGCAGAGCGGTTTTTCGGGACATGGATATAGGCTTCAATTCCATAAGGGATTTGCTTGAATCCGGTCCGATCATCTTGGGGACGAATAAAATCGGAGGCCTGCCGGGAGGGCACATTATTCTGGTTACCGGATACACTGATAAGGGTTTCATAGTCAATGATCCCTATGGGGATGCGTTGACCGGGTATAATTCAGACAACGGTGATTCGGTGGTTTATCCGGATGAATACCTGAAGAAATACTCTGCCGATAATGGCAGAATTCGATGTTTGTATTGGAGGAGTAATGGCTAAAAAAAACGAAGTAGATAATAAGTGGGAGTTTCTTGATAAACTGCTTGGTTATACCAGGAAACACTGGTGGAAAGTTGTATTGATCTTGTTGGCCGCAGGCGTTGCGTTCTCCGGCTGGAAGTGCCCGACCCCCTGGGGAACAATTGAAAAAACAAAGGTCTATGAGCGGGAACGTAGAGAGGGTAAATATAATTATCCTTCTGGGCCAGTCATGGATCCGCGAGGTTACTGATCATGAAGAAATTTAAAAATCAACTGGTGCATTGCTCTATAGGGATTCTTGTGGCTCTGGTTTTTGTGTTCTGGATACAGCCTATATGGGCAGTTATCTTTATATCATTATTTATAGCTCTGACCATTGAGATATGTCAGTTCCTGTACAATGACGGCCGTCAATGGAAGGTTGCGGACAGGATCCTCGATGTGTCATCTTACCTGGTGGGAGCTGGGATTGTTTTAGTATTATATCTTGTGAGGTGGTAAAATGGGAGTATCTCGAATTATTCAGATCGTAGAGATCATTCTGATTCTTTGTATTATTGTTTTTTTGAGTCTCACGGTTTCATGTAAATCGTTTGAACCGGTATGGATAAAGGATTTGCCGCCGGAATGCAATATGAGTTTAAACATGATGAAGCTATATTACGACAGTAAGGACAAATCAGGAGCAATACCGGGAACGGAACTATGCTATAAAAAATTACATCGGCTTAATTGCCAGGTGGAGACTTTTGGATGGAGAGATGATGGAGTTCCGAATCCAGTAGAATACGGGGATCCAAAAAAATACCGGGATTTTTCACAATGCCTGGCGGAATTAAAATAATCAAGATTTACACTTGACACTAATACCAGAAATTAATATATTATATAAATTAATATAGGTAGGTGTGTCATGCAGAGATTATGGATTCTGTTGTTTTTTGTTGGGTTCGCTGCAAGCTGTGAATATTTCGATTCTATGGATATCGAAAGAAACAGTCTTGAATACATTGTGCAGAGTTCCGACATGACCCAGGCAACTATAACCATAGAAAACTATTACCGATATGATGGTGACACATCAGGAGATTACGGACCAGCTATTTATGCTCCGGACGGTGGTGATCCAAATCTCCCATTTAGTTTAAGCCATGATGTTGACCTGATGAATAATGAGTCCTATTATATGATTCTTAATGCCGAGATTTCCGGAACTGGGAATATACAGGTGATCATCAAGAATGATGGCGTTGTATTATGTGATCAGAGTGCCTCGGGCCTGAATGCGGTTGTTGAGTGTAGTGCGAGGATTAAGCATTGATGAAAAAACAAAAAACCAAACCAGAGAAAGATATTAAAAAAGACCTGGATAAACAAATGTCTCATCATTGGTCACGGTATCTGTCCAGCCTCAGAAAAAAACAGAAAAAAGAATCACGTTAAGCTACGAACCGCATCTGCCATTCAGCTGATACTGCATAAAGGTTTGAAATCTGTCCCGTCAGGTACCCATAAAAAAACTCCACTCAATCCAGTGGAGTTTTTTTATGCGGCAGATCAGGAAGCAGGCACTGATCCATGAGCTGCGGTATTTCGAATATAAATTCAGCCCATTTGCCATGTATCGAATCAGCCCATATGCGGCCGCCGTGAAGCAGAATTATTTTCCATGTTACATAGAGCCCTATGCCATGGCCTTTCCTGTCGGATAATTCGGGGGTATGCAGAACGGAAAATCTCTTGAAGAGGTGGATCTTTTCACTTTCGGGAAAGCCCGGTCCCTCATTCCATACCGATACCCTGACCCTGCCCGCATCTGCGCTGATATCCAGTTTTATGGTCGCCTGCTGCTCGGAGTATTTAACGGCATTGCTCAGCAGATTGGTCAGAACGATTTTCATCAGTTCGGGATCGCATTTGGTAACGGGGATATCCTGCGCTATGTTTTCCTGAAAATCGATCTGTTTTTCCTGGAGCATTACGGCGACTATTTCACGCGAATGAAAAACGACATCGCGGTAGAAGTCGACGTTCTTCGGCTTGAGCTGGAACTGGCCTGTTTCTATTGAAGCCAGGCTGAGGTATTCACCGGCCAGGCTGAGGAGATATTCGGCCTTTTTTACTATCCGGTCTACGGCCTGTTTCTGTTTATCGGCAATCTCACCATAATATCCCTGGGAAAGCGTCTGTGCCGTCATGACGATTGATGCCAGGGGATTTTTAAGTTCGTGGCTCACGAAACTCAGCATTTCCATGTAGGAGGAAATGGCGTATGAAAGCTGTTGAATATGGTACGCCTTTTCAACGGCCTGACCGAGCCGGTGGGCATACGCCATGTGCAGGCTGACCTGGTGCCGGCTGTAGGCATTGGTCCGGCGTGACCGGCACATGAACATGCCGATATACCGGTCTTCGGATTTTAAAGGGCATACCATGGATGACCTGATGCCTTCCCTGAGGAGCATGTGAGCCGATTCACTCATGGGATTGTTCCGGACATGTAATTCCATGTCATTGATGACGCTGGGCATTCCGGAAAGAAAAACCCTCTGGATCGATCCGCCGATTATATCGGAAGCGAAGCCTTTTTTAAGATAGACCGGTTCATAGTCGGCCCGGACGAAATGGATTTCCATGCGCTGGTTGTCCTCTTCGATGAAGGCCACATCGATCCTGTCGCAGGGAATAATTTTTTTTATTTCTTCAAAGATGAAATCGAGGATTTCGTCGAGATATCTGCTTCCGGCCACCTTCATGTTAATATGAGACAGCACGGACCTTTCTGCGTCGGAAAAGGAAGATTCCGGTATGAGGTCTGATTCATCAAAAAAAAGGAGAGGATCTTTTTCCATGGCACCTCGTTTTCATTTCTGGATTGCTGTTGTTTAGTATCGGCATTTTACCGTAAAACCGAAATGAAACAATGACTTAAGCCGAATTCAGCAAATCCGCGGCAGCTGTTCCTCCAGGAGCAGGGGCAGGATGCGCTTGCCGCCGATATCGGTTTCCACGTAGGCTTTGCCTTTGAATTCCCCGGTGATTTCACCGATGACGGCGGCATCTTTGCCATGGGCGTCCTCTTTAAGAATTTTCAGGATATCTCCGGCCCGGTCTTTTTCCACGATGAATATGACTTTCCCTTCATTGGCGACGTACAGGGGGTCCAGGCCCAGGATGTCGCACATGCCGTGGACCTCTTCTTTTACCGGCAGGTTTTCTTCCACGAGCATGGCGCTGAAGGGACGGTCTTTCACGATCTCGTTGAGTACCGAAGCTACACCGCCCCTGGTGGCATCGCGCATGAATTTTATTGATTCAGGAAATTTTTTCGTGACTCCGGCGATCATGTGGTTCAGGTGCGCGCAGTCGGATTGCAGACCCCGGGAAAAGGAGAGCTGGTTCCGCTCGGCCATGATGGTCACGCCGTGATCGCCGATAGTGCCGTTGATGATGATTTTATCACCGATGGCGATCTCTCTTCTCTGTAACTCGTTTTCCAGGACGCCGATTCCCGTGGTGTTTATATAAATCCTGTCGCCTTTTCCCCGGGGAACGACCTTGGTGTCGCCCGTGACGATCTGCACACCGGCTGCATCGGCCTCTTTGCGCATGGATCGCATGATCTGCGTGAAGGTTTCCATGTCGAAGCCCTCTTCGAGGATGAGGCCGCACGAGAGATAGAGGGGGCGGGCGCCCATGACGGCCAGGTCATTGACCGTTCCGTTTACGGCGAGACTTCCGATGTCCCCGCCGGGGAAGACAATGGGAGTCACCACGAAGGTGTCCGTGGTGAATACGATCTGTCCCGGCGGTACGCTGAGAACGGCCGAATCATCGAGCTGAATGCTTTCGTTACCGAGGATTTTTCGTATAACGTTGCTGATCATGTCGTTCATGAGCTTGCCGCCGCTTCCGTGGCCGGCCTGTATTTTATCCGTCATCATTTTCTCCAGTATTTGTAATAGGCGGAGCAGGGTCCCTCGGTTGATACCATGCAGGGGCCCACGGGCCTTTCGGGTGAGCAGGCCTTGGCAAAGAGAGGACAGTCCGGAGGCAAAATGAGGCCGCGCAGGAGTTCTCCGCACTTGCATCCCGCGTGTTCCTTCGGTTCCGGCGGCGTGACGTGGAGCTTTCTCGAGGCGTCGAAATCGGCGTAGCCTTCGCGCACTGAAAGCCCGCTTTCGGGAATAACGCCGATGCCGCGCCAGGTCGCGTCGGATTTTTCAAAGACTTCGTACATAATTTCCCTGGCCCTGACATTGCCTTCTTTTTTTACTATCACGGGATATTCGTTCACCAGGGACAATTCACCCCTGATCAGTATTTCAACGAGGGAGATGGTGCCTGTAAGGAGGTCCGGCGTTTCAAAGCCGGCAATAACGCAGGGTTTGTGGAAATCATCGACGATAAAGCGCCAAGCCTCGGAGCCCAGGATTGCGCTCACATGACCGGGCAGGATGAACCCGTCGATCCTCACCTCGCCGAGACTCAGAAGCGCGGCCACGGCAGGGGGAGTCAGCTTGTTTCCCGGCAGGATTGAGAAATTGGATATATTCCTTTTTTTCGCTTCCATGACGGCCGCGGCCTGGGTAGGCGCCGTGGTCTCGAAGCCCACGCTGAGAAAGACAACCTCCCTGCCGGGATTATCCACGGCGATGTCCAGGGATTCCAGGGGAGAGTATACCACGCGGATATCCATGCCGTCGCCCAATTCCCTGCCCAGCGAACTGTAGGAGGAGGGGACCTTGATCATGTCACCGAAGGTGGTCAGGATGGCATTATGCTCTTTGCCGACCTGGATGGCCCTGTCGAGATACTCATTGGCGGTGACGCATACGGGACATCCGGGACCGTCGATCAGGGTGAGTCCCTGAGGGAAAATATCCTTTACGCCGGATTTGAAGAATTCCGCCGTGTGGGTGCCGCAGACCTCCATGATGCGCAATTCATGGTCAAGCTTGATATCTGTCAGCCGGCGGGCGAGCTGTTTTATGGTTTCTTTGTTCATAATGTTATATTCAGCACCGGAATTGAATAGGATTTGAGAATAAATTATTATCAGTTTTTCGCAAAGGTGTTTTGAAGGCAAGTAAATAATTTTTCTTAATTTCTATTTTATGCGGTATATCACACCTGCATTGAGGGATAATTACCCGGAGGCGTTATAAATAATGATTGCCAAATAATCAGAATTAAAGGAAATTGAATATTGGCTGAAAATATACCTGCTCCCGTGTTAAAGACGGCAGTCCGGATAGTAACAGAGCATCATTATGCCTATAAGAATGGTTTCCAGAATAAGAAGCAAAATATTTGCAAGCTTCATCATGATTATTATCATGATCGGTGGCGGTGCTGTCATTATCGGCATTAAAATGATCAATGACAACATTGTCGCTCAGGCCTATGAGCAGGTACAGAAGCACCTGGAAACGACACAGTACATGTATGACCAGGAGGGAAAGACGCAGTCGCTTTTCCTTCTCTATGTGTCTCATAAAGGCCAGATTGCCGATGCCGCTGAAGCGCGGAACCGCAGTATTCTTATCGCGAAATTAAAGGAAGTGAACCTCTCGCTTGAATCGGACATACTGGCAATTACCGATGCCCGGGGCCGTGTCCTGGCCCGTTTAAACAACAGTGACAATTATGGCGATTACGTGGGTGATATTGCCTGTATAAACCATGTATTGAAAGAAGGGAAGCCCTGCACCGGTTCGGAAATTCTGACGAGGGATATACTCCTTGCCGAAGGTGAGGACGTGGCCCGGCGCACCTTTATCAAGGTGATACCCACTCCTCATGAAAGGAAGCTGAAAAAAGAATCGGAAGACCGGGCCCTGGTCCAGATGGCCGCCTTTCCGATTTTTAAGAATAATACACTCGTCGGCATAATATACAGCGCTAAAATACTCAACAACAGCATGTCTTTTGTGGACAGGATCAGAAGCCTGGTGTTCAAGGATGAAAAAATAAAGGGGCAGGATCTGGGCACCACCACTATTTTTCTCGATGATGTGAGAATATCCACAAACGTGAAACGACTCGATGGGTCCAGCAGTATCGGTACGCGCGTATCCGAACAGGTCTATCACCAGGTTGTGGAGAAGAGGAGCACCTGGCTTGACAAGGCCTTCGTGGTGAACACCTGGTATATAGCCGCCTATACTCCCATATTTGACATAAATGAGAAGGTTATCGGCATACTCTATGTGGGGATTCTCGAGGATAAGTTTAATGCCATTAAAAGACAAACCATTGCATATCTTGTGGCCCTCATATTCCTCACCAGCATCCTGGCGTTTTTTCTGAACATTTATCTTCTTCGCAACATACTCAATCCCATTAAAAGTCTCATGATCGGAGCCAATGAGGTGGCGAAGGGCAATTTCAGCTATAAAATAGGGCGCCGGTACGAGGGAGAGATGGAACTGCTTTGCACTGCCTTCGATAAGATGGTTGACGCCATCGAAGAAAAGGATAGGGCCCTGAAGGAGCGGACCCAGCAGCAGATCATGCAGTCGGAAAAACTCGCCTCCCTGGGCCGCCTTGCCTCGGGCATCGCCCATGAGATAAATAATCCGCTCACGGGTGTCTTGACCTACAGCAGCCTGCTTCTCGATGATCTGAAGGAAACGGAATATTCCGAGGATCTGAAGGTCATAGTGGATGAAACCATGCGGTGCCGGAGCATAGTCAGGGGGATACTCGATTTCGCCCGGGAGACCAAGCTGGAGAAACAGAGAACGAATCTGAACAAGATAATAATTGATTCCCTTTCAATTCTTGAAAAAAACTATAGATTCCAGAACGTTACCATACATAAAGTGCTGGGCGATATACCTGACTTTAATATCGACGTCAATCAGATGATTTCGGTCATCAATAATTTCGCCATTAACTCGGCCGATGCAATGCCCGGAGGGGGATCACTCGTGGTTCAGACATGGTACGAGCATGGCAATCATGAGGTCGTGATGTCCATTACCGATACGGGAACGGGCATCAGCAGGGAAAATCTGAAAAAGATATTCGATCCCTTTTTTACGACAAAGGAAACGGGGCAGGGGACGGGGCTCGGCCTGGCCGTCACCTACGGGATTGTTGAACGGCACGGGGGAACCATAGCCGTGGAAAGCACCGTTGGAGAGGGAACGACTTTTACAATTAGGCTTCCCGTTATGTGATATATTGATAAAAAAAATCCTGAATGAAAGAGAGAATACCTATGGGACAACAAGTAAAAATTCTTATTGTTGACGATGAAGAAATAGTTCACAAAAGCTGTCTCCGAATCCTGAGAAACGAACAGTATGAAATGGACACGGCCTCCAATGCCGAGGAGGGCCTGGAGAAAATCGATAAAAAGAGCTATGACATCATTGTCAGCGATCTCATGATGCCCGGCATGGGCGGCATGGAATTTCTCCGGATAATAAAAAAGCGCAATCTCGACGTGACCGTTATCATTTTCACCGGTTATGCCACGGCAGAAACGGCCAGGGAAGCGCTCAAGCTGGGCGCCTTCGATTACATCCCGAAGCCCTTTACGCCGGAAGAATTCCGCGACGTGGTGAAAAACGCCATTGAGTCCCGTCGGGAGAACTCCAATGCCAAGATGCTGGATCTCATGGCCATTGTGTCACATGAACTGAAAAGTCCCGTGGCCGTTGTGCAGACCACGGCTGAGACCCTGTATCGGGGATATTTCGGCAACCTCGATGAGAAACAGCAGGAAATCGTGGGAAAGATCATAAGAAACTGCCAGTACCTTGAGGATATAATCCGCAGCTATATTGACCTCTCCAGGATGGAAATTGATGACATGGAATCCTTCAAGGAGAACATCGACCTGGTGAACGATGTCGTGGCTCCCGTCATTGACATTCCGGAAAACCAGGTCAATTACAGGAAAATGAAACTGGTCACGCTATTCAGGGCGACCCCCCAGGTTTTTGGAGATCCCAACCTGCTGAAGATAGTCGTCACCAACCTGGTGAACAATGCCATCAAGTATGGAAAGGAAGGTACGGACATACTTATCGAGGTCTGGAAGGAAGGGACTGAAGCCTGCTTTGCCATTCGCAACGAGGGTGTGGGGATTGCAAAACAGGATATCGAAAACAGGCTTTTCAACAAGTTCGCGCGGCTGAAGCAGAAGGGGACCGAGGGCATAAAGGGCTCCGGTCTTGGCCTTTATATCTGCAAGAAAATCATAGAAAAACACACCGGGAGCATGAAAGTGGAATCGGAAGAGGGGAAATGGGTCCGGTTTATCTTCTCTATCCCCGTCAGCTGAGACGGTTCTTGTCACCGGTGATGAAGACGATTACGTTTTCGTCGATGAGGTATTCAAATTCCTTGCTCTGATCTATGGATGAGATGGGGAGGCGTGGTTTTATCAGGGGGTCGATCCTGAAGAGTTTTTTCAGATCCACGATGAAGGACAGGTGCTCGCTGCGGAACTTATTCTCTATAAAGACCGACATGTTCTCTCCGCCCAGGGAATATTTTGTCACATAATAACTCTTCGTATCATTGAACACGGTGAGGAGTTTCTTGTCCTTTAATATCTTCGATGTCTCTTCAATATTAGTCAGGTTTACCTTGAAGTGGCTGTTCTCCTGCTTGTTTCCTGCTCCAACAAGGTGGAAACAGATGAGATCTTTTTCTTCTATCTTGTAAAAGTTTTTGAATACATAGAGCATCTCATTGATCTGCTGAAGTGCACTTTTCCTGGCAACTTTACTTTCCCGATGCGGGTTCGCGATGACTATATGGTTGGCTGCCAGGATATATTCTTTTCCCCTGCCGATTATTACCGTGGATATACAGGAACCCAAGACCAGGGAGAGGGTTTGTTTGTCCGAGATGAATTTAACCTCGTTGAGGGTGGGGCTGCAATATCTTTCTCCGGGGGGGAGTATGAATTCAGAAAAATCTGTTATCTTTATTTCATCGGTGTCCATGTAATAGTTCAAAATCCTTCATTGCTGTATTGTCATCATTGTTATGAAGAGTATATCAAAAATGACCTGTAGTCAAGCACTAACAGTTATAAAATTAAACTTAAATGAATTGAAAAATGAGGCAGGTGATTATAGTGTGACTTTGTCGGATTGTTACGGAATATTTTTGCGCTTATAAAGAACAAAGATCGGGAGACCCGATGGTTAAAACACTGACGGAAATTTTCACGGAAAGCGGGACTATAGACGATTTCAGAAAGAACGTCATGCAGCACGAGGGGCGCTTCCCCTTTGATGTCGACGATATGACCGGTCTTGGCAATGCCTATCTGAAAAGATATCCCGATTCTTTTGAAAACAGGAACAGTGAACATGTCCTCCTGGGCTATGAACTGGTAAGGATATGCATCACGGAAAAACTGGTTGCTTCCTGTGAAGAAAAAATTCAGGCAAAAATCCGGAAGATGTTCGGCAGTATCCCCTGTATCGATCCCTGTGCGAAGGAATTAATCAGTGACATGGGCTATGAGGCGTCATGTATGGTCCTCGGAGAAATGAGCAGGGTACTCGATGACATCAAGTTTACCATAGAGACTATGAAGCCGGGAGTTGTCAAGGAGCGCTATATCGGTGGAATCTCGAAGTTTTATAATATCATCTATCTTTTAAAGATGAGCATGGAGAAGTACAAATGATTTCCCGGGGCTCTCTGGCATGAAATATCTTTTTTTTAACAGTATCCGGGGGCGGCTCATATTCTGGTTTTCAATCATTTTCGCCGCTTCTTTTATTGTTTACACGGTCATCAGTTACGTTCAGATGCGCGATGAAATCCTCGACCGGGAGAAAGCCAAGCTTGAATCAATCCGGGATCTGAAGGTGAGGGAAATCGACAGCTGGATTGACAAGATTGCCGGTGATATGCGGACCCTGATAAGCACCGAGGAGATCAAGGTCACGGGGCATAATCTCTGTATCGGCAGCCCCGTGGGGAAGAAGGAAAGCCAGTCCCTGGTGAGGCTTCTGGACAGCTATATCAATAATTATAACATATATTATGAAATATTCATCGTCAGCGCCTTCAGCAGCACCATTGTTTATTCCACGAGCAGCGACAACGTGGGACAGGAACGACTGAACAATGCCTATATTTCCGAGACCCTGAAAGCCAATGATATTTTTATCAAGGATATTTACTATTCAAGGAACCTCAATGTTCCCACCATGACTTTTTCCATCCCCCTTTCCCCTGCGCGGTATTACGATACGAGGCCCGCGGGAGTACTGGTGGCAAGGATTTACCTGGAACGCTCCCTGTATAACTTTCTCCTGGACAGGACCGGCCTGGGCGGGACCGGAGAAACTATGATAATAAACAGCAGTCTGACGGCCCTGAACAGGCTCAGGGAGTACGATGGTTTTCCCCTGACGCTGAAGGTCAAGGACGAGGCGTCCATCCAGGCCCTGGCGGGCAAATCGGGCGTGTTGGAGTGCTCCGACTATCGCGGGGAAAAGGTTCTGGCGGCCTTCCGGCATATTCCCCGGCTCAAGTGGGGATTCGTGGCCAAGCAGGATATTCATGAACTGCTGTCCCCCATTTACAGCATGGTGGCCCAGAAAATTTTAATATTAATGTTCATCATGGGCGCTTTTTTCCTCGTGGGATTTTTCCTCTCCCGGGACATCACGGAACAGATAAACTCTCTCATAGCCGTATCGAACCGCATCAGGAGCGGTGATTATTCCTTCAGAATAATGACCTCCCGGGATGATGAATTCAGCAGGCTGAGCGAGTCCTTCAATAAAATGGCCGATTTGATCATTTCCCAGCTTAATATACAGAAAGCCAGCTCGGAAATAATTCATGTCATGGTGTCGACGCTCAACCAGGATGAATTCAGCCGCAATGTTCTGAGAAAGCTCGTGGAAACAACGGAATCCATTATCGGCGCCTTCTACATTCTGACCAGGGACGGCAATGAGTTCAAGCACCTCACCTCCATCGGCCTGGATATCGACGCCATGGAAACATTTCATGCCGAGAGCCTGGAGGGGGAATTCGGCAGGGCCCTGGCTACAAGGGAGATCGCCAAGACAAGGAATATTTCACTGCAGTCCCTGGTGAAGCTGCGGACCATCGTGGGCGATGTTGTCCCTACGGAAATCATGACTATTCCCATAATCGTGAACAACAGGACCGTGGCCATCATATCCCTGGCGAGCCTCAAGGAGTACGACCCGGAAGCCATGACTATCCTGGAAAGCATACGCCCCGTCATGAATACG
Source organism: Spirochaetae bacterium HGW-Spirochaetae-1 (assembly GCA_002839375.1). Lineage (NCBI taxonomy): Bacteria > Pseudomonadati > Spirochaetota > Spirochaetae bacterium HGW-Spirochaetae-1. The sequence goes on from PGXY01000010.1 coordinate 319,532, forward strand.
GCCTTCGCCAATATCATCTCAGACGAGGAGACCCGGCGCCTGGCCAGGGAGCTTTCCGACAAGAACCAGCTTCTGATGAATCAGAAAACAGAGTTAGAGACTCAGGCGATGGAGCTGACGCGGCAGCGCGATACGGTGAGGAAGCAGAACAGGGAACTGGAGCAGCAGCGCGTCAAGGTAGAGGAGGCCAGCCGGCTGAAGAACGAGTTCCTATCGAACATGAGCCATGAACTGCGCACGCCGCTGAATTCCATCATGGCCCTGTCCAGGGTGCTCATCATGCAGACGAAGGAGAAGCTTGACGAAGAGGAGCGTGGATACCTGGAGATCATCGACCGGAACGGCGGCAAGCTGCTGGCCCTGATAAACGATATCCTCGACCTGTCAAAAATTGAATCGGGAAGAATTGACCTTAAAATAAGAGAAATCTCCATCGAGTCCATTTTGAGGGTGATAGTTGATAACCTGGAACAGATGGCCGAGGAAAAGGGAATAAAAATCGTAATTGCCGCCGATGAGGACCTTCCCCGCGTTGAAAGCGATGAGTCCCGCATATACCAGATACTTCAGAACATCATCGGCAATGCCGTGAAGTTCACTGAACAAGGCGCGGTGACCGTTACGGTAACGAAGAGAGATGAAGAAGTAATAGTCGCCATTGAGGATACGGGCATAGGCATTGCTGAAACGGACCTTCCCCATATATTCGAGGAATTCCGCCAGGTCGACGGGACCCTTTCGCGGAAGTATAGCGGTACGGGCCTGGGTCTCACCATAGCCTCAAAATCGGCGCTGCTCATATCATCGAAGATAGAAGTGGAGAGCTCTCCCGGGATCGGCTCGTGTTTCCGCGTGATCATACCCGTTGCCTGGCGCGAGCCTGAACTAGCAGCGGTCAACGGCTCTGTAACCGTCCTGAATAAAGAACAGGAGCAGGCGAAGATCCTTGCGGGGGTTCCCGATACGGGGAGATTGACCGGGACGGCCGGTAATGCCATGGGTTCCGTTTATGGAAGGAAGACCGTCCTTGTAGTGGATGATGACCATGACAATATAATAGTCGTACAGGCCGTTCTTCAGAGCCAGTATGAAATACTCTACGCCTATGACGGGCAGGAAGCCATGGATCTTATAATGAAGGAACGGCCCGATGTCATTCTCCTTGACATGTCCCTGCCGGGTAAAAGCGGCTTTGTCGTCGTCAAGGAACTCAAAACGAACGACCGAACGCGGCGCGTTCCCGTAATAGCTCTTACAGCCATGACCATGACGGGAGACCGGGAGCGTATTCTCAGGGCCGGCTGTGATGATTACATACCCAAGCCATATAATATCGATGAACTGAAGAAAAAAATAGCTTACTGGATGGAGCTCACCACATGATCAGGATCCTGGCGATCGACGACAATAACGATAATCTCATAACCATAACGGCCCTGATAAAAAGCTTCATGAAGGAATGCACGGTCATCACGGCGGATTCAGGCCGGGAGGGAATCGACAGGGCCGTGGCCGAGCAGCCCGATACCATAATTCTCGATGTGAAGATGCCGGGCATGGACGGTTTCGAGGTCTGCCGGATACTTAAGTCGGAAGAATCCACCAGGCATATACCCGTGATTCTTCTTACAGCCATCAAGACCGATATCAACAGCCGCATCAGGGGACTGGAGATCGGCGCCGATGCTTTTCTTACCAAGCCCATTGACGAGGCTGAACTCATAGCCCAGATAAATGTCATGCTGCGTATCAAGAGGGCCGAGGATCTGCTCCGGAAAGAAAAGGACCTGCTGGAGGACATGGTCACAGAGAGGACCATCGCCCTGGTGGAATCGGAAAAGAAGCTCATCAAGGAACGGGATTTCATCAACAGCCTTGAAGACGCGTCGCCGGCCTATTATGTAGCTCTCAGCACGTCAGGAAACATCCTGGCCATTAACCGGTCCCTCCTGGAAGCCCTGGAAATGCCCCGCGGCGATGTTATGAAAAAGAATTATATCGAAAATTTTGTATCACCGGCGGACCGGGAGATGGTTTTCCAGATATTCACCACGCACCTGGAGGACAGGAATCCCTCGATTATGGAGAGCAGGATAGTCTCCAGCCGGGGGACCGAGCTCCTGGTGGAATGGCACGGCAGGCCCTTCTACGGCAAGGACGGCGCCCTGGAATTTATCTTTTTCGTGGGACTTGATATCACGGAGCGCAAGAGGCTGGAGAAGATATTAATATCCAACAATGAAAAGGAGCGCCACCGCATCGGTCAGGAACTGCATGATGTTCTGGGCCAGAACCTGGCGGGCATTGCCTTCAAGAGCGGCATTCTGAAACTCAAGTTTCTGGACAAGGAACGGGGGGCCGCCCAGGATATGGAGGAAATCGTCCGTCTCATCAACGATACCATCGACAAAACCCGCAGGCTGGCCAAGGGGCTTTCCCCCGTTGATATGGCTGCCGGCGGTATCATGACCGCCATGGAGGACCTGCGCCGGAACCTCGAGTGTCAGTGCAGCGTTTCCTGCATCCTGGACCTGGATGAATCTATTTCAATCCGCGATGACCTGGAGGCCTCACATCTTTATTATATAGCGAAAGAAGCCGTGGATACGGCCGTTATCGGCAAGAAAGCCAGGAACGTTATAATATCCCTGGGACAGACGGACCGGAACGTGGTTTTGAAGATTACTGATGATGGTGAAGCGGAGGTTGAGGAAAACGGCGGAAGCACCATGTCCATCCGGCTCATGAAATACCGGGCCTGGATTATCGGCGCCTCGCTCACCGTGGCCAAAAATGAGGGGGCCGGTACGGTGATAACCTGTGTTCTCCGGGACAGCAGGAAGGTGCCGGTCGTCGCCGGTGAGGAAGGCGTTCTCGGTGATTACCTGGTGGATAGTTCGTCCCACAAGGCCGGTGTGCTCATTGTCGATGACCATCCCATTGTCAGGGAAGGGCTTTCCCAGATCATAGACCGTGACGAAGAACTCTTTGTCTGCGGTGAGGCTAAAAATTCCGATGAGGCCATAAAACAGGTGCTGAAGCTGAACCCGCACCTGGTCGTCATGGATATTTCCCTGGACGGCGCCAGCGGTATCGACCTCATAAAGGCGCTTCGGGTCCGCTTTTCGGGGCTTCCCGTGCTGGTTCTTTCCATTTATGATGAGTCAATTTATGCAGAGCGGGCCCTGAAGGCCGGTGCCCGGGGCTATGTCATGAAACAGGAAGATCCCCGGACCGTGGTGAGTGCCATCAAAACAGTTCTTGAAGGAAAGCAGTACCTGAGTGAGAGGGTACGAGAGACCATCCTCAACCGTCTTCCCTTCGACGATTCGCGCAAGGAGCGATCCGCCATCGATTGCCTGACTATCCGGGAATTCGAAATATTTCAGCTCATCGGCAACGGGAAAACAAATAAGAACATTGCTGACAGGCTCAACATAAGCGTAAAAACTGTGGAAAATTATCGGGACCGCATCAAGAACAAGATGAATTTTGAAAGTTCATCGGATCTGAACCAGTTCGCCATACAGTGGGTCATCAATCACAGCCGCGGGGAATGATAGATACAGAGAACGTTTCCCTCCCCCGAAGTCCGGGGGAGGGAAATATTTTATTTTTTAGCAGCTGAACGAAGGGCCATAAGTGCGGCAGCGAGGCTGAGAACCAGAAGACCCATGTAGATATAAAAGGCACTGTGATATGAGCCGGTGTAGTCTCTCATGTAGCCCGAAAGCGGCGTACCGATCCCGGAGCCGATGGTCATGAATATGCTTAGAATGCCGAATATCAGGGCGTACTGCTTGAGACCGAAACAGTGGGCTGTGACCAGGGGCGGTATGACGGTCTGGATGACATTGCCGAATCCGAAAATGATGATGAACACAACGGCAAGCCAGAGCGAATTGATTTGTGTAAGAACGGCTATTCCCGCCATGACTATGGCCACGAAGAGGGTGATGGCAAAAACGAGACCCCTTCGGTCACTGATGGCGCCCAGGGATATCTTTCCCAGGACAGTCATGCCCAGGTAAGAACCGACGATCATGGCCGCAGCGCTTTTTGAAAATCCCAGATCACCGTTCAGGTAGGGATAGAGGTGCTGATTTATCCCCATGTTGATGACGCTGAAGAGAAGAGCCATGGCTGCCACCATCCAGAACACGGGAGATTTTACCGCCTCGCCAACGGTGAAGCCCGCCGTGGAAACGTCTTCCCCGGGAGTCTGTGCGGCTTCGCCGTCGGCAAACTGTCCCATTTCCGCCGGGCTCTTTTTCATGACGAAGAGGGCGATGGGAATGCAGAAGGCCGCGGCCAGTATGCCGCTTACGATATAGGCGCCCTGCCAGCCGTATTCCATGTTGAAGAATTTCTGTTCAATGAGCCAGGTGACGAAGGGATTGAGCACCAGGCCGCCGATTCCTGTTCCGGCAAAAACGATACCCGTGGCCAGGCCCCGTTTTTTTACAAACCAGTTGTTGATCATGGAGGTGACGGGGATGATATGGGTCCCGGCGCTTCCCAGGCCCATGATAACCGAGACGGCGTAGAACTGTCCCAGGGTCCGGCACTGTGAATAGAGTATGATTCCCGCTGAAAAGAGTGCGGTGCAGACGCCCATGATGAGGCGGATGCTGATCCGTTCGATAAGCTTGCCCACGATGATGGCTCCCACCATCATGGAAAGGGCCGCGATGGAAAAGAACAGGCTGAAATCGCCGCGGCTGAAATGGAGCGTGGAGACCACTTCCTCGATGAAAATACCTACCGTATTGATTCCCAGACCGATACCGAAGAAAAAGAGAATAAAACCGCCGGCAACGATCCACCATCCGTAAAACTTTTCCCGTTTAGTTTCTGCCATTCCGTTTCTCCCATTTTTAATTTTAGTTTATGAGTGATCCCCTTGATAAAGAAAATTGCTATGTACTGCAATGTCGAACAATGTACGAATATTAACACTATTACAATAATGAATATAAAAGTCAAGAATTAAAATCAGGTTGGCAAAAACAGTCTGTCCGGTTTTTTATTGACAGATTACCATAAAAGAGTAACATGATTATATTATGCATTCAGGAGAGTGGGTATATATGAAAATTCAGATAGTATCAAAAATAATGTTCCTCCTGTTTTTTACGCCAGTCCTTATATTTGGTTGTTTTGCCGATTCCAATACGACCAACACAGAAAACAGGGAATCCCCCGAATATTTCGGACTGGATACCGGGGTAAATGATCCCAGTGCTGTGAGTTATTGCTACAGCGGTACCAGTGATGAATGGATCATCGATTCTCCCGAAAGCCATGGAATTGACCGGGAAGTTTTGAAAAAGGTCGATGCGGCAGTATTCAGATTAGGAGGCCGCCAGGGATATGTCATTATCCATGATAATGTACTCATCCACGAAAAATATTATTACGGTAACAAGGACACCCTGAATATAGCCTGGTCAGTCACGAAATCCTTCGGCGCCACACTTATCGGAATTGCCTATACCATGGGCCTCCTCGATCTTGATGATCCTGTGACCAGGTGGATAGAGAGGCCATACTCAGCCATACATGAGAATGCCACTATAAGGCATTTGCTCTGCCAGACTGCCGAAAGCGATCCTCCCGGCGATGAATTTAAATATGACAGTGCATTGGTCATCAATACATTGTCGACAATAGTAAGCAAGGCATCGGGAATGCCATCAAAGGATTTTGCCAAAAAGTACCTCATGGATCCCCTGGGCATAAAAAAATATGTGTGGCTGGGCGACCTGAAGGGCAATATATTTTTCGGTGCAGGACTGAAAGCCTCATGCCGGAATCTGGCGCGACTGGGGCAGCTGTACTGCAATGGCGGTGTCTGGAACGGCGAGAGAATAGTTTCACAGGAATTTATTAACGAGGCAACGACGCCATCATTCCCCGAAGCCAACGCGGGATACGGTTTCCTGTTCTGGCTGAACCGTGACGCCGGGACGTGGTACTCAGCCCTGGGGACAAAGGGGACAGGCAGGATGATACGCGACGCACCGGAGAATTCCTTCAGAGCCCAGGGTTTCTTCGGGCAGATCATCAATATCATCCCCGACCTGAATATTGTGGCGGTAACCATGGGAACTACTCTTAACATTGAATCCCTGTATATTAACCGGCAGTTCTGGAATGCCCTGGAATCGGTCATTTTGTCGGTTGAATGACTAATATGCCTGACAAAGAAGAAGGTTCGATATATCTGAAAAAAATAACAGGGCAACGGCAACTCATCACTTGTACATAAGAAATGGTGCATTCATGAGCAAATGAAATTATAATACTCTGTAATAGATTGCTTAATATTTTAATTGGTTTTATGGATATCAATTTCACTGAATATGAACAAAACCATGTAAATGTATGGGATAATTCCCTCCTGCCACAAAAGTTTTTTCCCCTATAGACAAACATTGCCATATATGGTATTTATTTACCAGACCTCACAGATGGTGAAGGTCTGTTTGAATGGTTCGTAGACGTACATATATAGAGGGCATTGTTCCGGGGATTTCCCGCTTACCTCCGTTAGCAGGGAAGTCCCCGGAAAATGATGCCAACATTCCGGGGATCTATTAAAATTAGCGGGAATATACCAGCTGAGGAGAAGACAGTATGGATTATAAGGCCGGCATTTGTAATTTCTGTGGTACTGGCTGCGGTCATCTATTAAAAATGAAAGATGGCAGAGTCGATGGAGTATTTGTTTCTCAGAACCATCCCGTCAGCAAGGGCAGACTCTGTGTCAGGGGATGGCACATGCATGAACTTCTGAGGACTGAGGAAAGAATCACCAGCCCCATGATTCGCAGAAATGGGGTCCTTGAAAAGGTGAGCCTGGATGAAGCATTGGGTTATATCGCCGATAAAATCGGCAAAGATATAAAGAATCCCGCCGAGGAACTGGCCTTCCTGGCGTCGCCCCGTTCGTCCAATGAAGACGGTTATCTGCTCATGAAGCTCGCCAGGTCCGTGTTTAAAACCAACAATATCAGCATAGATTCCGAGTCCGGACACCGCAACAGTATCAATGTCATGCACAGGGGCACCGGCATGGCCGGTATGCTGGGCTCTCTTGAAGAGATTGAAAAGGCTGAATTCATCCTGGTTGTGGGTACCGATATAACAAAGCAGAATCCCATCGTGGGAAGCGAGATTCATAAGGCAGCGCTCAGGGGAGCGCAGGTCGTGACAATCTGCAGCAGGGAATCCCAGATTGCCAAATTAAGTAAAAAATTCGTACAGGTAAAACCGGGAACCAAAAAGATCGCCATCGCCGCCATGGCCAAGGCCATCATCGAGGATACCCTGTATGACAATGATTTCATCAAAAAACATACCGAAGGTCTTGACGGCTTCGCCAATGCACTGGGTGCCCTGAAGGACGAGGATATTCCCGCCTTGACCGGTGTGGAGTCCGAGGTCATCAAGGCCATCGCCCGTGACCTGGTAAAGGCAAAAACCGCCATGGTATTTTTTTCATCGGGGATATCAGGACTCGATGAGGATACCATAAGCTACATCTACAACCTGTTCCTCCTGGCCGGAAAAGTGGGCAAAGAAGGATGCGGCGTCAACCCCATCACCGGCATCTGCAATCTGCAGGGAAGCTATGATATGGGCCTGGCCCCGGACCTCATGCCGGGGTATCAGTCACTTGGCGATTCAGCGGTTATAAAAAAATTCAATGAAGCATGGAAGACGGATCTCAACAGTAAGCCGGGCAAAGGCGTCTATGATCTGCTTCGTGACAGTTCATCGAAACTCAAGGCCCTCTTCATCGTCGACCATGATGAAAGCATTGTCAGGTTCAGCAAGGAGATGAAGAGCCTTGACCTCATCGTGTATTTCGGTGCCTTTGAAAACAGCTTTACCGACTATGCCCATGTGGTTATTCCAACGGCAAGTTACGTGGAGTATGACGGCACCTATACCAATACTGAGCGCAGGGTGCAGCTCTCCCGTCAGAAAACCGATGCGGACAAAAATGTTCAGCCGGCATGGAAGATATACGCCGCACTTGCAGGGAAGAAAGGAGCAAGCTGGAATTATGCCTCGGCCTCGGATATCATGACAGAAATTTCCCTTGTGACCGAAACCTATTCCGGTATCAGTTATGAAAAATTTACCGGACTTGGCGGCATTAAATGGCCATGTAATGATAAACATCCCGGTGGTACAGCCAGGCTTGATATTGCCGGTATGAAGGGAGCCCTGAAGTTCGTTCCCGTTTCCGGAACCTATATCGTAAAGAAAGCCCAGGATCAGAATCCCTTCCTTCTCATGATGGGACAGGGGCAGCATTTCTGGCATCAGAACAATATCATGAAGAGGACCTTCATTCCCAAGAGGGAATATAATGCCACTCTTCTTCTCTATCCCCGGGGATACGTGGAAATATGCCCCGAAGACGCGAAGAAAATCGAGGTGCGGGACAAGTGGCCCGTGAAGGTCGTTTCAGCCCACGGTTCCATGCAGGTCGCCGTGAAGGTTACCGGTGATGTTAAGCCGGGAACTGCCTATGTGCCATATTTCATACAGGATATGATTTCCGAGTTTCTCCTGGAGCACAAGGAGATCATAGATCAGGGCGAAAACGCCATAATCCCAGTAAAAATTGAGAAGGTGTAGCCATGTATCTAATCAATAAGAATGACGTAAAGAAGATAGCGGAAGAGCTGAGCAAATCCTATGCAGTATATGGCCCTGTCGTGGAAAAAGAATCGGGTCAGACCTTCTTCGAGAAAGTTACTTCCATTGATGAAATAGACCTGGGCGCTCCCATTCCCTCCATGCCTCCCAAGGGAATCGTTTTTCCCCAGATCGAGTCGATCATGACCCATTCCTATAACAGGGAAACGAAGGAAGCGAAAGTGAAGGCCGAGTTCGGGCCCGAGCCCAAGGCCCTTTTCGGCCTGCGGTCCTGCGACCTGACGGGAATCATGTGTCTGGACCGGTTCATGATGGGACAGGAATATGTCGATGAGGTATATCTTGCTCATCGGAAAAAAATGTTTATCGTCACCAACACCTGCGCTATCCCTTTCAAACAGTGCTTCTGCGTATGTACCGACAGCGGCCCCAGCGCGAAAGAGGGCTATGATCTCAACCTGACCCTCATCGATGACAAGTACCTGGTGGAAGTTGGAAGCGAGAAAGGACAGAAACTCGTTGAATCCCTCGGTCTGCAGAAAGCCGGCGATGACTATGCCGGGAAAAAACAGACCGTGGTTGATGAGTCCATTGAACGATTTGAAATTATAGCCACGGACAATAAGGCGTGGGTCTCCCGGGCTATGAACCGGATGACTACGGGTTTTGTAAAGCCCGAGATCTGGGAATATATCGGCAACCAGTGCTTCGAGTGCGGCGCCTGTTCTTTCGTGTGTCCGTCCTGTTCATGTTTCAATATTGAGGACGTCAACAGGCCCGATCACAGCGTGGTGAGGCTCCGCGCATGGGATTCCTGCTCTTTCGAGGGGTATACCCGGATGGCCGGCGACCACAATCCCCGGAAACCCGTAGAGGACCGCAGAAACAAAAGGTTCTTCTGCAAACTGTCATATTCTCAGTCGAAAAAATATCTGAGGCCGGGCTGTGTCGGCTGCGGTCGATGTGCATGGGTATGTCCCGGTGATATAGGTCTTCCCAATGTAGTTACCTATATAAGAAGAGAAATTACAGGGTAGGTGATACGATGAGCGATCATACATGTTCTAACAAACTAGTTACAATTCCGCAGATAGCGGTGGTGGAAGAGATTAAGGACGAGATCGAGGATGTAAAAACCTACTATCTTGTCTTTGAGGACAAAGAAATCGAGAAGGAGTTCAAGATCCGGTCAGGGCAGTTCGTAATGTGCACCATATTCGGTGCCGGTGAATTCGCCGTATCGCTTCCCCCGAGCCCGGAAAATGACCGTTTCCACATTTCAGTCCGGAACGTTGGTAAAGTCACGGGCGCACTCCATGAACTGAAAGTGGGCGACAAGGTGGGCATCCGGGGCCCCTTCGGAAACGGCTTTCCTTTTGAAGATATCAAGGGAAAAAATGTTATATATGTGGCCGGCGGTATCGGGCTGATTCCGCTGCGTTCCTCAATAGTCCATGTTCTGCAGCATCGGAAGGATTTCGGCAGGATCATCCTGCTTTACGGAGCGCGCACACCCAAGGATCTCATGTATCAGTATAATATCGAAGAATGGCAGAAGAGTGAGGGCTTCGAGACATTCATCTCCATCGACAATGCCGTCGCAGGGTGGAACGGCCATGTGGGTTTCGTCAACCAGCTTATCGCAAAAGCCAATGTACCCGTGGACAACACCGTGGCATTCGTGTGCGGCCCTCCCGTCATGTTCAACAGCGTCATCAAAGAGCTGATGTCACGCGGTCTCAAGGATGACAGTATCATCTCCACGCTGGAACGGCATATGAAATGCGGGATCGGTAAGTGCCAGCACTGCGCCATAGGAAGAACGCTCGTCTGCACCGACGGCCCGGTTTATACATACAAGCAGATCAAAACTCTGGGAGAACAGATCTGATGGAATTCATGGGAGACATCGAGAGCATCATGAGCGGCAAAACCTGTGTCGTGGGCATGGGTAATTACTATCGCTGCGATGATGCCGTTGGTCTCTATATAGTTGACACCATGACAGATAACGTCTCCTCGGAAAGAATAAGCATCATCAATGTCGAAGATGTTCTGGAAAGCTACCTTTTTAAAATAGCGGAACTGAACTGTGACAGGGTGCTCATAATAGACGCCGTGCAGACGGAGTCACCGTCGGGGTCCGTTATTTTCGGTAAAATAGACGACCTGGATGATGTGATACAAAATATTTCTACGCATAAGCTGTCATTGAAGCTGTGCGGGAATATACTGGAACAATACAACAAGGAGACGTATCTCCTGGGAATAGAAGCGGATACGACGGACTTCGGCGTCGGCATATCACAGGAAGTCAGGAAGAGCGCAGATATGATCGTGGATCTTCTGGTCCGCGCTATAAATTGCAGTCCAAAAGGAGTATATCAATGAGCGGGAATATGTATGGAAACCTCTTGACCGGTATGACATTGCTGCTTATTTCAGCGGTCATAGCGCCGGTCCTAGCCGGTAAAAGAAAACTGGCCGGGTGGCTGAATTTTTTCTTTGTCACTCTGGCAGCCGTAATTTTTATCAATATATCGTACGTGCTCCTCTTCGGAGGCGGAGCAGCGCTCCTGGATCTGGATGTTTTCAGCATCGGTGCACTGTCCGACGGCTTTTCACTGGGCCAGTATAAAATATATCTTCTCATAGACAGCTTTTCGGCTTTCTTTATGGGAATTATATCTTTCATGGCCGTTATGAGCGCCTTCTACTCCATCCAGTACATGGAGCATTATCCCGACTATGGGTTGAAAGGATATTATTTTCATTTTCCGCTATTCATCATGGGGATGGTAGGACTGGTCACCGTTGATGATCTCTCCATCGGTTTCACCGTAGCATGGCAGCTCATGACCATCGCATCATACTTCCTGGTGAAGTTTGAATACAAGAAAAAAGAAAATGTGAAAAGCGCCAACAAATATCTCATACTCATGGAGCTTGCATGGCTGCTCATCATGGGCGGGACGATGCTTATAGACGGCGTTGCCCTTGGTGACCCTCTCCACACCATAACGGGAAAACTGGGAGCGCTACAGGGCGGCAAACTGTATGTCATATATGGACTTATTCTCATCGGGTTCGGTTTCAAGGCCGGTATTTTCCCCCTTGGACAACTCTGGTTGCCCGACGCTCACTCCATCGCGCCATCGCCCATCTCTGCTCTATTGAGCGGTGTTATGCTGAAGACCGGAATCTATGGAATCATCCGTACGTTCTTCTGGATGGTTCCTCACGGAACGGAAAGTCATTTTAACGGTACCATATGGGGAACGATAATCGCCGCCTGCGGCGGAGTGACTCTCTTTATCGGCACGGTCCAGTCCATGAAACAGAGTGATGCCAAGCGGCTCCTGGCCTACAGCTCCATTGGACAAATCGGCTATATCGTATTCGCCGCCGGGGCCTCGCTTCTCATGATATCCTCCAGCAGTCCCTTTGTGAAAATGCTGGGTTTGATAGCGATAGTCGGCGCCCTATACCATGTTCTTAATCACGCCATATTCAAGGGACTCCTCTTCCTTACCAGCGGAAGTATTCTTTATGCGACGGGAACAAAGGACCTGAATAAACTGGGCGGGCTTATCACCCTCATGCCCATAAGCGCCATAATAGCCGGTGTGGCATCCCTGTCCATTGCCGGGGTTCCTCCTTTCAGCGGATTCGCCAGTAAATGGACCATTATATCCACATCACTGCTGGCCGGAAGCGAGATGCTTTTTCTGGCTATATTCGGCATCATCGCTCTCTTTACCAGCGCCGTTACACTGGCCTGTTATGTCAAATTTTTCGGTATGGCATTCACTTCTTCAGGAACCCAATGGACCGTGGAAAAGAAAATAAAGGAAGTTCCGGTAATGATGCTTGTTCCCAAGGTTATTCTTACCGTTCTCTGCATCGTTCAGGGACTGATTCCCATGTTCTATTACACCATATTCATAAATATATTCAAAAATTCGGAAGGATCCATCGTTCACGAAAGCTTCAAGGCCATGACGCTCTCAGGTTATGTATTTGAATCATCCATGGGCGTCTCGGTGAGCAACATGGAAGGCATTACCGCTTCTGCAGCTGTGCCCGCGGTTATACTTCTGGTAGTGGCAGTGGCCTTCTTGTTTTCCTGGCTCTTCAGTAAGTCGGGTGGTTCACAGGAACGCACCGCGGCGACCTGGCTCGGGGGATATCAGGATCTTAATAACCTGAACAGGTATAAAGACAGCAGTATGTTTGCTGCACTGAAAAATTTACTCTGGTGGACCGGGGGCAATGTTAAGAAGTAGTCTTCATGCTCTTGATAATTTGAAATGAGGTAGATTATGAAATCAGAAACTTTACAAAAAGACCTTAAAAGCAAATTCGGCGGTGTGATTACAGGATTTGAAACCCCCAAACCCGATCGCCTCTATATAGATGTAAAAAAGGAAGGTTTCAAAAACGTCGCCTATGAACTGTGGCGAGATGGCGCACGGTACCTGGTGGGTGTCGGATACGACAACATCAGCAGGGACGGTTCCCTTGGGATGATCCACTGTTTCGCTTATGATGGAGAAAAGCTCCTGGTGAACCTGAGAACAGCAACACCTGAAAAGGATCCGGTTTTCGATTCAGTGACTCCCGAGATTCCCGGTGCTGGATGGTCGGAAAGGGAATATCAGGATCTCCTGGGTATGAAGTTTACCGGCCATCCCAAGCCGAAAAAACTTGTTACGGCCGACGACTGGCCGGACAACATATATCCTCTCAGAAAGGATGTACCCTATGACCTGGTTCCTCCATCGGCGGAAGACGTGGCATATCAGCTCGATGAATGCCCCGAGGGATGTTCTGTAATACCCGTTGGTCCCTTTCATCCATCATTGCACGAACCGAACCACTGGGCAGTGTATGTGGATGGCGAAACAATCAAGGGTGCCGATTACCGCGGATTCATGACGCACCGGGGCATTGAAAAACTCTGCACAACCCAGGTGAGCTATAATGAGATTCCTTTTATAGCGGAACGCATATGTGGAATTTGCGGATCGGTCCATGCAACGGCCTATTCACAAGCCGTTGAGGAAGCCGTTGGTTTAAAAATATCCCGCCGGGCTGAGTACATAAGGACTGCCATGCTGGAGATCGAACGTCTCCACTCGCACCTGTTATGGCTCGGTGTGGCCGGTCACCTTATCGGCTTCGATACGGTCTTCATGCAGTCATGGAGGGTGCGTGAGCAGATTATGTGGCTCTGCGAACGGATCACCGGAAACCGAAAGACATACGGCATGATAATCATTGGTGGCGTTCGCCGCGATCTGACGCCGGAGACGCAGAAAGAAATCCTCGATGTCCTCAAAAAAGTCGAGGAAGAGACCATGGTCATATTCAAAGCGATAAAAGGGGATACGGCCATCCATAAGAGAACCAAGGGTGTCGGTTTCATAACAAGGGAGCAGGCGGTTAAATGGAGTCTCGTTGGTCCCGTTGCCAGGGCCCGGGGCGTTGATATAGATGTGAGAAGGGATCATCCCTACGCAGCTTATAACGATGTAAAATTTGATGTTCCCGTTGTAGACAGCTGCGACGTCTGGGGCACCGTGGTCGTGAGGATTCTGGAGATATTTGAAGCGATAAAAATAATCCGACAGTTATTTGATCAGATGCCCGCAGGGGAACTGATCACCGAAGTCGAAGAAGCTCTGCCGGCATTGAAGCATGGAATATCCAATGTAGAAGCGCCGCGCGGTGAATCAGTCCATTATGTTATCACCGGTGAAGAAAACAGGCCTGATCGCTGGAGAGTGCGTGCCCCGACCTATCCGAACCTTCAGGGAGTTCCGGATATGCTGACAAACGATCAGTTTGCCGATTTCCCGATTATTCTGGGCAGTATAGATCCATGCTTTTCATGCACGGACCGGGTCAATATTGTAAACGTCAGGTCGGGCAAAATCAAGGTTATGAACCGCCTGGAACTGGAAAATATGTCAAGAAACTATAAAAGGGGAAGATAATTATGGAATTCCTGTACATCGTGATCAATATAGTGATTTTTCTTGCGCTGGCCCCGCTTTTCGAGGGCATTATCAGAAAGCTGACTGCCAGGGTTCAGTCCCGCCAGGGCCCGCCTGTTGTGCAGCCCTATTACGACCTGCTGAAGCTTTTAGGGAAGGAGAATATCAATTCGGCAGGAAACTGGGTTTTTAAAGCGGCCCCGCTCATGGCTCTCTCATCCATCCTGGCCGTCATAGCCTTTGTTCCGCTGGGATACAAAGAAAATGTGCTGACCAGTTATGCCGATGTCATCACCATCATATACCTGCTCACGCTGGGCGGTGTATCCGTATTGCTGGGAGCCCTGGCAAGTAAAAACACCTTTGCCCAGATCGGGGCCAGCCGCGAAATGATCACCATGATCATGGTGGAACCGGTGCTGGCCATGACATTCATCATGGGGGCCGTAAAAGTGAAAAGTCTTGGTATCGGAAGCACCATGTTCAGTGTGGCCCAGACCGGGTATGCCGTCTCCGTGGTAATCATGCTGGTGGTTTTCCTTGTGGCGTTGCAGGCCTTTGTGGGCCGTCAGCCCTTTGATATCACCGAGGCCGAGATAGAGATTCTCGAGGGACCCTTTATCGAGTACAGCGGACCCAACTACGCCATGTTCAAGTATTACATGATGCTGAAACAGATGTTCTACGCGTCCCTGCTGGTTACGGTATTCGCTCCATTCCTGCAGACCGGAATATATGCGCTGAATATACTTACCCAGCTTGTCGGGGTAGCCGTGGTTTTCGTGATCATCGCCCTTATCGGTTCAACGAACCCCCGGTTCAGGATCGATCAGGCTGTTCGATATTATTCCGTTCTCATACTGTTGTCGCTCTGTGCCGTGGGACTGTCAGTATATGGATTGTAAAATCTAACAATAAGGAGAAAGACCGTGTGGTTAACGAGTAAAATAAAACAGGTACTGATGGTATTAAAACCGGGAGTCGTCACGCTGGGGTATCCTTTTACACCGCACCCGGCTCCGGAAAATTTCCGTGGACAGCCTCACTGGGACCACCACAAGTGCGTAGGATGCGGAGCCTGTTCCAATCACTGTTCCGCCCGCTGTATCCTGGTTCGGGACTACTGCCAGGAAATCAGGGTCATGCTCTATGACGGTTCTCGATGCACGTACTGCGGACGCTGCGCAGACGTTTGTCCCGAGAAGGCCATAACCATTTCAACGGAATTCGAACTGGCCACGGGAGATCGTGAGGATGTAACTGAAAGGCTGGAGCTTTTCATGCTCACCTGCCAGCGCTGCGGCCGTTGCTATGACATGGAGAATACCAATGCCATCGAACGTATGGATCTGCGTGGATACCGGTATGATTCGCTGGAGACGCGCGCCCTGATAAGAAAAACTACCGATCAGTTCGACCGGGAGCTTTTCGAGGCGACAAAGAATTATCAAAGACCCGTGAAATGAGGTGATGAGAATGTTATCTAAACTGGCTAAAAAATCTTTTCCCAAGTCGCTCTGGCTGTATCACTGCAATACCGGGGCGTGCAACGGATGCGATATAGAAATTCTGAATGTACTGACGCCATATTATGATGTTGAGCGTTTCGGTATAAAACTGGTGGCTTCACCGCGACATGCCGATGTAATGCTTGTTTCCGGCGCCGTTACCAGGCCTACATTTCCCCTGGTGAAGAAGGCCTTCGAAGCATTGCCGTCACCGAAACTGGTTTTCGGCATCGGCTCATGCGCCACGGGCGGCGGATGCTGGTTTGACACCTACAATGTTACCGGCGGCGCCTTTAAGGCCATACCGGTTAATTACTATATACCGGGATGCCCTCCCAGGCCGGAAGCCATCATCTACGGTGTCGCGCTTGCCCTGGGCCTCGTTGACAAGAAAGCCGCTCCTGTAGAGATGAAGCAGATGGAATTCCCCATCGACATGTACGAACAGGGGAAAGAATGGGAAGAGAGGAATGTCATATACCGGCTGCTGGAGGATTAGAACGATAGTCCTTTGTACCTTATAAATTTTCTGTGGAGATATGTTATGAGCAAAAAAATCTTGATAGTGGATGATGACAAGGACCTGGTTCAGACCATAACAGCGGTGCTGAAGCACAACGGTTTTGACGTGGTGGAGGCATACAGCGGTACGGAGGGATTGAAAAAACTCCTCCTGGAAAAACCTGACCTGATCATTCTCGATATAATGATGGAAACCGATACGGCGGGTTTCGAAGTGGCCTACCAGATACGGAGCGCCCGGGAAAATTCGCGGTACAGGGATGTTCAAAAAGTACCCATCATAATGCTTACGGCCATAAACCAGGTGACCAACTCACGTTTTTCACTGAATGAAAGCGAGAGCTTTTTACCGGAAGTCAATGATTTTCTGACCAAACCCGTGGATATCGACGACCTGGTCAGAAAGATACATGCACATATAGCGTAAAGGTCTCTTTTTGTTTATTTGTTAATCAATTATTACAACATCTGCTAAGATGCCATTAACAACAAATTTAATCCGCGTTACAACGCGGATTTTTTTTTAAACAATTTTATGATAATGGGATTTCAAATGAAAATTCCGCCCATTGGCCTTCATCAGAATCGGCCCGGATACGGCCGTTATGAAACTGAATGATCTTCCAGCTCGTGTAAAGACCGATACCCGAGCCCTTGCGTTTCATGAGCTCCTTGCTTTCCAGGCGTGAAAACTTTTTAAACAGGCGATATTTCTGATCCGGTGAAAAGCCGGGGCCTGTATTTCGAACGGTAAACATAAAAGTATTCTCTGCTGCACTGCAGGTGATATCCACGCTTCCGCTGGTATTGCTGTATTTCACGGCATTGCTCAACAGGTTGTTTACAACGATTTTCATGAGCATGCGGTCACAGGCAATCACGGGCAGCCCGGGATCGGCAGCTGTGGTAAGAGTTATTTTTTTTTCTTCAAGCTGGGGCTGTATGATTTCCAGGGATTCCCGCAATATATCTGCGTTGAAATCGGTTTTTTCCTTTTTCAGTTCCATGGCGGAGCTTTCAAAGCGGGAGAGGGTGAGATACTCCGCCGCCATGTCGCGGAGGTATTGCGCTTTCTTTACCATCCTGTCGATATAGTCCCGGTGTTTTTCGCTGAGCTCACCCATGTATCCCTGGACCATGGTGGTACCCAGGGTAATTATGGAATCCAGCGGGCTTTTCAGCTCATGGCTTACGAAACCCAGCATTTCCATGTAGGAACTCATGGACTGGGCCATCCTGTTTATAGTCCATGCCTTTTCAACGGCCTGACTGAGTCGTTCCGATACGGCCAGGTGGAGCATGATATCATGGCTTGAATAGGCTGATTTATTCTTTGAACTGAAGAAGAGGAGACCCACAGGCCTTTTTTCTACCCTGAGCGGGCATGTCATGCTGGACATGATATTTTCTTTAAGCAGTAGTTGCGTGGATTCGCTCAGGGGATGTTCCAGGTAGTAGGCCTCAAGGTCGTTAATGACCCGGGGAGTCTCCGATGAGAATACCTGTTCCAGGGAGCTGCCCCGGGAGTCGGCGGTATAGCCGCTGTCCAGGTATACCGGTGAATAACCGGTAATCACATGGTAGAGTACCATGCGGCTGCCGTTTTCCTCAAAAAAGGCGATGCCGATGCGGTCCGCGGGAATAAGATGCTGCATCTGGTGAAAATAAAAATGCAGAATTTCCTCAAGGGAATTGCCGGCGGCTATTTTCTGATTTATGAAATCAAGAACCTGTTTTTCTTTTTCAGATATTGATTCCTTCTGAATGCCGTTGTCCCTATAATAAACCAGTGTCTCGCGGGAATCACTCATAAACCCAACCTTTCAACCTAAAAATACCGCAGGCCCGATATACCCTCGGCGATGTTGTAGGAATGGTCTCCTATCTTCTCAAAGCTGGTGAGCATATCGATGAAGATGAGCCCTGAATCCACATCGCAGAGATTTTCGCTGAGACGCTGTACATGGTCCTGGCGCATTTCCCGTCGCAGTTCATTGATCCTGTTCTCGATGACATCGGCCTTGGTCATAATGTTGGCCGACGAATTGAAATTGTGACCAATGAGGTTCAGGAAGTCCGCAACCTTCCCTGATATCTCGTGTACCTGGCGCGTGGCCGATTCGGTGAATTCGATTTTATTTTCATATTTTCTTCGCAGAAGTCTCAGCAGGGACACGCAGTGGTCGCCGATACGTTCCAGCTCGTTCACTCGCTGGAGCATGCAGCTTATTTCATGGCTCTGTTCCTGGGAGATGGTGCCCTGGGAAATTCTCACCAGGAAGGTTGATATTTCCTTTTCTAAAAGGTCGGTGTGGTTTTCCAGGGTTTCTATCTTCTCAACGTTTTGGCCCAGTTTTGTCGTGGGATTGTCGAATATATCCATGACCATCTTGAACATCTGGGTGACGATATCCATCATGCGTTTCGTTTCAAGACGGGCCTGGTTCAGGTTCATGGCGGGAGTAGAAAGTAGCGAAGTGGAAATGAATTTCAGGTGGAATTCCTCCTCTTCGGGTTTTCCTTTTTTTGCCGGTACCAGTTTAGTTGCTATGGCGGCAAGAAATCCCGTGAAGGGCAGAAAAAGAAGGGTGTTCGCTACGTTGAAGGTGGTGTGAAAAGCCGCCATGTGGTCGGCGATGACCCGCTCCCGGACAAGCTGGTCAATGGAAAAGGGATCGCCTGGAACAATCCAGTCGATGAAGGGAATGACAACCGGTTTGAAAAGAAAGATCATCCACGTGACGCCTAATACATTGAAGAGCATGTGTACGCGGGCCGCCCTTTTTGCCGAGATCGATGAACCTATGGAGGCAATATATGCAGTAATGGTGGTGCCGATGTTTTCACCAAGGATAAGGGCACATGATGTAGGGAAATCGATTATACCGTTTACGGCCAGGGTCATGGTCATGGCCATGGTGGCACTCGATGACTGTACTATCATGGTGATGACTGAACCTACCATTATAGCCATGAAGGTACTGAAAAGATCATCGGCTCTATACGTGGCCATGAAGTTCATGATCGATTCGGAACCCCGAAGGTCCTTAACTGAATCACTCATGAAGGAAAGGCCCAGGAAGAGCATCCCGAAGCCCAGGAGGACTTCTCCCCAATAGGTTACTTTTTCCTTGTTCATGAATCGAAGGAAAAAACCAATGGCTATAGAGGGCAGGGCAAGGGTGGTTATCTTGAATTTAAACCCGATGATGGCCACGATCCATCCCGTTACCGTGGTGCCTATATTTGCTCCCAGGATGATGCCGATGGACTGTTCCAGGTTGATGAGGCCGGCGCTTACAAAGCTTACCAGCATGACCGTTGTGGCGCTCGAAGACTGAATAATGGAGGTGATACCAAAACCGGTGAGGACGCCTTTAACACGGTTGTTGGTGACTTTCCATAATACGTTTTTTAACCCCTCGCCAGTGGCGTTCTGGAGGGATTCGCTCATTACTTTCATTCCGTAAAGAAAAAGCCCAAGTCCACCCAATATGGTTGCGGTTAAAAGCATGGGTATAACCTTCCTTCATATCATTTAATTACTATTCATATCAGCGAACAGGTGCTGCAAGGATATACGTTGTATAAAAACAGATTACAAGAAAATGAATGATATTTTACCACGTGCCACGTTAAATTGATCTTGCCATACAGACAAGAAGAATATTTCCAAAAGGATATGAAAAATCAGCAAATTGTAAATATCAGCGGCCCAGGAGGTCGCGGTCCCAGTCTTTCCATACCGGTTCAAAACCCCGTGACTGGATGACCCGGGCCATCTCTTCCGGGGAGCGCCCGTCTTCGACATGGAACTGGTAATCGGCCACATCGAGTCCTGAATAACCGCCTGGCTCCGTGGAGGAGCCGGCACTCATCATGGTTATTCCCAGTGGGAACAGGTTGTCTCGCAGGTTCGCCGGTTCACGTGTGGACAGGACCAGGCCTGCATCGGGAAGGAGCATTCTGAAGGCGCATATGAGATGCACCAGGTCGCGGTCCCGGACCTGAGTGAAGGGGTTGAACCCTCCCGGCGCTTCGCGGAGACGCGGGAATGAAACCTGGATCTGCGTTTTCCAGTAGGTTCTGGTCAGGTACAGGGCATGCAATGCCGTGTAAAATCCCTCGATCCTCCAGTCCGACAGGCCCAGCAGAGCGCCGATGCCGATTTTCCGCAGGCCCGCCAGGCCTCCCCGGTCCGGACCCTCGAGGCGGAAATAAAAATCCCGTTTTTTGCCGGCGGGATGAACATGGCTGTAAACGGCCTTATCATAGGTTTCCTGGTACAGTGTGAGACCGTCAATGCCCGAGGCCGCCATTTGTGCGTATTCATCGGTTTCCATGGGATAGACCTCAATGGACACGGAGGCAAACCGGGAATGGATTCTTTTCGCCACTTCGGCCAGCATGGATACGGGTACCCGCCCTTTATGTTCCCCCGTGAGGAGCAGTACATGCCTGAAGCCTCTTTTATAGATGATATCGGCCTCATGCTCTATCTGGTCCATCGTGAGAGTAACCCTGCGGATGGTGTTGTTTTTATTGAATCCGCAGTACAGGCATGAATTGACGCATTCGTTGGAGATGTACAACGGCGTATAGAGCTGGATAACATTGCCGAAACGCATTCTGGTGATGTGCGATGCGAGCCCGGCCATTTCCTCGAGAAAGGAATCGGCAGCGGGCGAAAGGAGCGTAAAGATATCCTCGTCGTGAAGATGCTCCCGTTCCAGGATATTCTTCATGTCGGCTGTGCCGGCATTGTATATCCTTTCTCTCACCTGGTCCGGAGCGTACCTGTCGAATATTTCCGTGAACATGGCGGCCTACCGGAGAAACCCTGTGAGGGGACTTGATGCCTCGGCCGTGTCTCTGGCCGCGGCAGTACGGGCCAGGAAGGCCTCCCGTCCGGCCTCGACGCCTTTTTTGAAAGCCCGTGCCATAAGGACCGGATCACCGGCCACGGCAATGGCCGTGTTGACCAGGACGGCATGGGCCCCCATTTCCATGGCCAGTGCGGCATGGGAGGGTGAGCCCAGACCGGCGTCCACCACTACGGGGATTTTAGACATTTCAATTATTATCCGCACATTATCCTCTGTTCTGAGACCCTTGTTGGACCCGATGGGTGCCCCCAGGGGCATCACCGTGGCAGTTCCCGCTTCTTCCAGGTGTTTGGCCAGGATGGGATCGGCATTGATATACGGGAGAACGATGAATCCTTCTTTAACCAGGACCTCGGCTGCTTTCAGTGTTTCAATGGGGTCAGGGAGCAGATACCGGGGATCGGGCGTTACTTCCAGTTTAAGCCAGTTGCCGTAGCCCATGGATCGTGCGAGCCTGGCAAGGCGTATGGCCTCTTCAGCGTCACGGGCGCCCGATGTATTTGGGAGTAACTGAATGGATTCAGCGGACATGACGGTCTTCAGCATGTCATCATCGGGATTGTCCAGGTCGACACGCCGGAGGGCAACGGTGACCATTTCTGAACCGGAAGCCTCAATGGCCTGTTTCATTATTGCGTGGGAGGAAAATTTACCGGTGCCGATAAAGAGCCTGGAGTTGAATTTTTTCCCTGCTATAATCAATTCATCAGTGGCGTTATTATTGTGCATAATGCTCCTTTTCGTACGCTATCCAGTATTAAATATATGTAAATATCCGGTAAATGTTTCCTGAAATCGTGATAAAACAGATGGTTTCAAGACTGAACATCCGCTCAGAAAATGATAAAGGTACATTACTTTAATTTTTAGGAGCTTTGTCAATGATTATCAGGTAAAAGCCGTATTTTTACGATGATCATGGGGGTCAGAGCATGATTTTATCTTAGTTTTTTACTGGACACTAGTTGGAATGATATATAAATTGTAATATGGGCAAACATTAAAAGAAGTTTTTACATTGAAATTGCCCACAAGGAAACATCCGTTAATGTTTTTTGGAAGTTTCCTTATATTTATATTAATGGTCTTTCAAATCATAGCTAAAAAAGGGGAACAGGCGGTCGCGCTGGCCCGCTGTAAAGCGGGCGGTGAGGAAAGTCCGAACACCGAAGGGCAGGGTGCCGGGTAACGCCCGGGCGTCGTGAGGCGACGGAAAGTGCAACAGAAAATATACCACCACCTCACCCCCCTTACCCCCCTCTCCATATGGAGAGGGGGGTAAGGGGGGTGAGGTGGTAAGGGTGAAATGGTGAGGTAAGAGCTCACCGCGCCGGCAGTAATGCAGGTGGCAGTGTAAACCCCACCCGGTGCAAGACCAAGTAGACAGCCGCTCAAGGACTGCCCGTCCAAGGCTGTGGGTAGGTCGCAAGGAGGTGTATGGCAACATGCATCCAAGATAGATGGCAGCTTAAACAGAATTCGGCTTATGATCCCCTTTTTTAGCTTGATAATATACAGAAAAGATAAAGCATTATGTTCATCATAATCAGCGGGGTTTGGCCATGAAAAAAACTATTATCGCGTCAATTCTCCTTTTTACCTTCATGGGTGGTGTGGTATACAGCAGTTACCAGGTCGTCGATGTCTATATCTGCGAGGAAGGCATGGTCCTGGCTGAAATAACGGCCAAATCCATTGTGAGCCGCAAAGAACTATACCGGGCCAGCTACTGCGATTGTCAAGGCGTGAACGATGATATGAAGAGCAGAGTAAAGAAAGGCAGCTGGGAACGGGAAGGGTTTAAATACGAATATGGTTCCTGCGAATCCCCGAAAAACAGGGTCTTCCGCTGTGTCTGCGTTGGGACTGATAGATATTAATTCTCCACGGCATTTTTTATTCATTGCACGTTAACCGTATGTTCAGGGATAGATGGAAGTCCGCCGATATTAGCCATATAAATATTTCAGGATATAATAATGGACAGAAATAGAAAAATTCTCATATCGATCCTCGCCCTCCTGGTTCTCTCATCGGTGATTGCCATCGTTGATATCAGCCTCAGGATTCAGAAAACACAGGATACGCAATTCGCCCTGGCAACTCCCAAGTTCGGACCGGGAATCGGGCTTGTGCGGATTGAAGGCCCCATTGAGATGTCATCGGGAACCAGCGCCCTGGGCCTGAAATCGGGCGCCGAGGCTATTATCCAGCGCCTTGATGATCTCGAAAAAAACAGCAGCATCAAGGCTGTTGTCATACGGATCAATTCACCGGGCGGGACCGTGGCCGCTTCCCAGGAAATATACCAGAAAATCTGGCGCCTCAGGAAAAAGAATATTCCCCTGGTAGTTTCCATGGCCGATGTGGCTGCTTCGGGAGGATACTATGTGGCCTCGGCCTGCAATTATATTATGGCCAACTATGGAACCATCACGGGCTCCATCGGCGTCATTGCCTATTCACCTAACCTGAAGCGTCTCTTCGAAAAACTGGGAATACAGATGAACGTGATCAAGAGCGGCAGGTTCAAGGATATTTTGTCAACGCACCGGGACCTGGCGCCCGAAGAAAGGATCATGATCCAGGAGATGATCGATGCATCATACCGGAAATTTCTCAAGGATATCGCCCTGGGCCGGAACATTAATATCTCCGATATCGAACCCATAGCCGATGGCCGTGTTATGAACGGCGAGGCTGCACTGAAATATAAACTCATCGACGGTCTCGGCGATTTCGAAGACGCTGTGAACAAGGCCAGGGAACTGGCCGGACTTTCGGAAGACGCACCGGTGTACGATGATATCACACATCCCTTTCAGCAGCTTCTCATGAATATGGAGGGGATGTTCCGCGGCCAGACCATCCTCAAGGAAGGGATGGACTATAATAATCTTTATAAGTTTGAATACAGGTACCTGCCATGATTATTGCAACCCTGCGTTCCCTGCGGTGGGCCGATTATTTTCTGTTCACCGTCATTGACCCGCGGGCCCTGTACCGGCAGATAAAAAGCAATGATCCCCGGGCCATGGCACTGAGCTTCACCGTTCCGGTCATTGTGGCCATTACGGAACTGCTCACCGGTTCTCTCATGGGCCGCCCCACGTCCTTTTTCTTCTACAAAATATCATACGGATGGATTCTCCATTCCATGGTGCTGGTTTTTTTAATCATTATCACGGCTGCCCTCATGGACTTGATAATACAGTTCATGGGAATGAAGGGGAATGTGAGGGAATTGATAATTGTGATCAATTATGCTATTTTTCCCAAGGTATTTCTCCTTCCCCTGGTTTACATTTTCAAGGTGGTTAATTTTGCCCCGGGATTTTTCTACGTGCTTTTTTCCCTGGGACTTTTCATATGGTCCGCATTTATCACCATCCAGGCCCTTTCGGAAATGCATGCCACGGATTTCGGCAAGGCATTGCTCATCTTTCTTTTTCCCATCCTGCTTATGGGAATATTTATCTTTTTCGGTTCCGTGCTGTTCTTTTTCAGCGGTATGGGATTGATTTCCAGCATGATCTGATACATCTTTATAAATAACGTTAAAATACATAAAAAAAAACTTATATATATTGACATATTAAGAAAATAAGAATATACTAAAAGTATGTAATAATAAGAAAAATGAGGTGCTATTATGAGAACATATATGATGTGTTTAAACCATGAATGCTCCCTGAAAGCGAAAGTAAGCGAATCGCAGATTGGCGATTATCTTGAAAGCCTTTCATGGATTTAGAGGGCATACCAACAGAAAAGTTTAACATAAAATCTCCTTGCTACAGCTATTGAAAAAAAGGGGGTAATCCGAAAGATTACCCCCTTTTTTAATTAAGCGGTAATCACTTGTTTTTTTGCATAATAATTATTTCAGTCTTATTCTGCAAGGCAATGTTGAGACTAATGCTCAAAGTCCTGGTGTTCCTGTCATATACATGCTGCATGTTGTCCACTGTCGAGGAGACCTCTCCCGGTTCAGTGATCATGTATAACTCGAGTGTAACGTTTCGGTGTGCCGGCTGATTGTCAAAGGAACCTTCAACGGGGGGAATGAGAATGCCTATTTCATCTTCTTTCTGCCGGAATACAATATGCTGCAAGGCATACCGTCCTTTTTCGTATTCCCTGGTGCGGCCGTCATCCTCGTAGAGAAAGGAGGCGCCGTTGAATGGAGGATACATGCGTATCTCTATATCGGAAAAGCGGTGATCATCGGCGATGAAGGGCATGACGGGACCCATGATGACCGGTTTTCCTCCCAGGACAAAGAGAGGGGCTCTGTCCCCGGGAGGTGATATTATCTCCCGGGAAGGGCCGCTGTGGCAGGTCCCGTCCCAGATGTCATACCACTGTCCCTTGGGGAAATATATCTCACGCGTGTTTGATGTATCCGATACGAGGGGACAGAGCATGAGGGAGTCTCCTATCATGACCTGGTCTGCGATGGACAGGGTTTCGCGGTCTTCCTGGAATTCCAGGCACAGGGGGCGGAGGATGGGGATGCCCGTGATGGAGGCCTCGTGGGCCAGGCGGTAGTAGTAGGGAAGGAGACGGTAGCGCAGGTCCGCATGGCGCCGGAAATTTTCCTCGCACGATTCGTCGATGCCCCAGGGATTTCTATCCTCATCAAAAGGAGATGAGAAATACCGGGCCAGGGGACTGAATATGGCCCACTGGGTGTAGCGCTTATGGAGAAGGGCCGATGGTTTCCGGTAGAGGCCCAGCACATCGGCGCCCCAGTAGGCATAGCCCAGGAGGCTCATGTTGAGGCCGCAGCGCATGGTGGCGGCAATATGTTTGAATTCCGGTGTCTGGTCTCCCAGAAAGATGCCGGGAAAGCGCTGGGTTCCGGCCCAGTTAGTGCGGGAGAAGACCAGTGCTCTGTCCCCGCGGTGATATTCCTGTGATTTTTCAAACACGGCCCTGGTATAATAAAAGCTGTATATGTTATGAAACTCACTTTTTACAAGACCTGTGGATGAAACAGCCGTTTCCGGCAGGTATTCGCCGCCGTCATTTTTAAAAAAATACACACCGTCGTCCAGGAGGGGCTTCTGGAGGTCGAACCACCAGTTCACCGCATCGGGATCGGTAAAATCGGGAGCCCCGCCCCGTCCCAGCCACCACGTAACATTTTTATGGGCGAAATATTCTTTTTTATCAGCTTCTATATAGAGTTCATGGGCGTTGTCGCTGGAAAGAAAGGGAACCCCCCGGGGAGCATTTTTCACATAGAGGCGCACCAGCAGCTTGTACAGGCTCAGGGCCTTTTTATTGATGTAGGGCGTATATATGAGACCGGCTCTGACCCCATGGGTTTTCATCCTTGCAAGCATGGCCTTATGGTCAGGGAAAAGCTTTTTCCTCCAGGTAAAGGTGTGAAATCCCTGCTCCCAGTGGTAGTCAAAAATGACGGCGTCGAGGGGGATATTTTTTACCCGGTGCTGTTCTATCCGCGCCAGGGTCTGTTCCTGGTTTTCCACGGGATATGCCGTGTTCCAGAGCCCGAAGGCCCAGAGAGGAACCAGGGGCGGCCTTCCCGTGAGGGAGGTGTAACGCTCAAGGATCATTCTGAAGGAGGGACCATAGATGAAGACATAGTCCAGTGACCCGCCGGAGAACCTGATGGTGAGCCTGCCCCGGGGCTTGTTGATCCGGGTCATACCCCGGTGAGCATTTAATATCAGTATCATGTATCCCCTGTCGCTGAGAAAACAGGGAAATGCTGAATAGGTCCGTTTATGCTGGGTAAAGGCCGGTGCTTCGTGGTTGTACAGGGAAAGGGAACCGTCCGTTCGCCGGAATGCATTGAACCATTCACCGAAGCCGTAAAATCCCTCGCCGGGTTTTGCTGTTATGTCAAAGAGAAGAGGGTCCTTTTCATGGATGTGCTGCTGTATGATTGTAGTCCCGTCGTGATTAATAGCCAGGATATTACCTGCAGTCTCCAGGGATAGCGAAAGCCGGTTATGGGAAGTTGAAGATATGGAGCCGTTTTCATCAATTGAAGCGGGGGTGCCGGGCTGCATGTCATGGGGGAGCAATACATCCCTGGCAAAAGGGGCTTCCCTGAAATCGCCCTTTGCATCGGTACAGAGGCGAACCGTGCCTTCATTGATAAAATATGCCCTGGCGAAGGGGCGGTTTATTGCCCCGAGAAATATGCAGGATTCCATGCCGGTCATAAGGATTCCTCTCTCAAGCCTGATTGCAGCCATATCAGGGAAAATGCCTGATTGTCCGTCTGTTTTGAAATAATATCAGACCGGGCAGTAAAAACAACGAAAAAAAAGGGTTTGCTCATAAAGTAACCGGAACAGGTAAAAATTACTTTACGATTTTATCTATGCTGCTGTATATTTATGTCCGATAACCATAATAGATATGTTATTCGTAAAATACACGCCGGGAATACCGATATGAAGATAAAACTCTGGGGGGTCAGGGGATCCATACCAACGCCGCTGAACGGTGAGCTCATTGAAAACAAGGTACGCAGGGCGCTTAAGCTGGCCACTCCCGGGGACGTTACGTCCGATGAGGCCATTAATACATTCATCCAGACACTCCCTTTTTCCGTAAAGGGAACCTATGGCGGCAATACAACGGCAGTACAGGTTACCACCGACGATGGTGACATCATCATGATTGATTGCGGTTCCGGTATTATAAACCTGGGTAAGGAGATGCTGAAGGGACCCTTTTCAAAGGGAAAGGGTGTTGCCAGCGTGTTCCTCACCCACACGCACTGGGACCATATACAGGGTATTCCTTTTTTTGCTCCCTTTTATTTCGAAGGCAACCGGTTTAATTTCTATTCGCCCTTCGAGGACCTGAAAAAGCGGCTGGAATATCAGCATTCGCCTGATCATTTTCCCATTTCGCTGGAATATATGCCTGCTACAAAGGAATTTTTTCGGGTCGCCGAGGATGAGGAGTTTTACCTTAACGATATACGCGTCTTCACCAAGCGGATGCCCCATCCGGGAGGTTCCTACGGATACCGGATAGAGCATAATGGCAGCGTATTCGTTTATACCAGCGACTGTGAATTTAATATAGATGAGATCGACACCATCAACCAGTATAAGGAACTGTTCCACGATGCGGATCTGGCTCTTTTTGATACACAGTACACCTTCGAGGAATCGATAAACAAGCTTGACTGGGGCCATTCCTCGGCCTCCATCGCCATTGATATTGCCGGGGGCTTTAATATCAAGCACCTGGTCCTCTTTCATCATGATCCCAATTACAGCGACGAAAAGCTCGATAATGTCCTGGCCAACGCGCGCATCTATCAAAAAATGAACGCGAAAAAGACCGGCAAGCTAAAGGTCGATATCGCCTACGAGGGCCTGGAGATAGATATATAATCACATAATTTTCGTAACAATATTCCCGCCATGAATTCGAATACTAATAACTTAATTTGTCTTGACAGCCCTGCGGCATATGTATATGCCCAATCATCAATCAGGAGGTGCTGCCATGAAGAAAAATGACGGCAGAAAGGAAATTCTTAAAATGATTCATTCCGGTCTTCGGCTCAACACACCGGCGCCGAAGCGGGAAACGCCGAAAAAGGCGTACACGCGAAAGAGCAAACACAAGAGGAGGTTCGATACCTCCTCTTATTTTTTTCCCCGCATGGATCTTCGCCTCGTCCTTTTATGTAATCTCTGACTGTACAACAGGAAGTAAAATTAGAAATTCCGTTCCACCATCAGGAAGGTTGCAGGCGCTTATCTGACCGCTGTGCCTGTCGTTGATGATGTATCGTGACACATAGAGGCCGAGTCCCGTTCCGGCCCCGGGGATTTTTGTGGTGAAAAAAGGATCGAAGATGCTGTTGATATATTCCGCAGGGATACCCGGCCCATTGTCGCGGATGGATATGGAAATCATGACATCGTCCATGGCGGTTCGAATAATAAGCTGCGGTCGGTAGTCCTCTTCCTTGCAGGTGCTCATGGCCTGCGAAGCGTTTTTGATGATGTTGAGTAGAACCTGTTGTATTTCATTTAAGACGCAATTGACCCGGGGAAGTGAGGCATCGAATTTACGGCTGATTTGAATTTTACGGAAATCATATCCCTTTTTCAGATTGTAATCCTTTGACGCGAGATTAAGTGTTTCATCGATGATGGAGTGAATATCATATTCTTTCTTTTCGATGGAGCCCTTCCTGGAAAAATTCAGCATATTGACGACGATAGCCGCAGCTCTGTGTCCCGCCTCTTCGATGCCGTCCATATACTGGTTGATACGCCGTGATTTAAAGTATTCATGTGCCGATTTAAGATCGAGACCCAGTTCAGCTGCCGTTTCATTGTTTTCCTTTCGTGACGGATCAAGGCGTCGTCGTATTGACTGGACGCCCTGAACAATGATGGAAAGGGGATTGTTGATTTCATGGGCCATGCCTGCCGAAAGACCACCGATGGTCATCATTTTTTCCGTTTGCAGGATGAGGTCTCTTGTCCTCATTTGTTCTGTTATATCAATGAGAATGAAGAGACGAAGGGGAAGAGCCTTGGTAATATAGATTTCGGTTTCACGTGTGTTTCCATACCCTGTCGATAGTCTGAAGTGCCCAAGGTATATCATTTCACCGTCATGCAGATTCGCGGAATGGAGGAGTATCTCTTCCATGGCTTTACGGCGGACCTCTCCATCGGGGAGAAGTTTTGTTATAAGTTTATCTGAATCTGTCACGTCATCGATATCGTTGAAATAGGTCCGGCGGAAGGCACCGTTTATATAGCTGATAGTCCCTTCGTTTTCAACGATCAGGGGCAGTGGAAGATTCTCGACAATTATCCGGATCTGTTTCTCGTTCTGTTCCAGCAGGATCTGCGAGGCAATAAGCTCCTCGTTCTGCGCCTCGAATTCCTCGTTGGCCGCTTCCAGTTCTTCCAGGGTGGCGTGCATTTCCTCGTTTGTCGCCACCAGTTCCAGGTTTTTTTCTTTCAGACTCAGCTCGGATGTTTCAAGGCTTTTCCTCATTATATTCAGCTTGTCCATGAGACCCAGTGAAACAAGGACCATGAGCAGGGTCCCGGAGACATGTACGGTGTTGCTGGTAAAAAGATTAAAGGGAATAACGCCCCATGCGAGAAGGTTGGACAGCATTTGCCCAATCAGCTGTGCCGTGAATCCGGCAAGGATGAAGTAGGCCTGCCGGTTTTTTCTGAAGGCGCCGGCCAGGGCAAGAATTATGAGCAGGGGAGATGCGATGAGACCCAGAATGAGTACTATTTTTATTGAAACCTGGTAGGGAGCGAGAATTGATACGGGAAGCATGACTGCTCCCGGAATGATCACCAGAGCTGTTATCAGTTTATGAAAGACGGGGAACGATTCTTTCGTTCTGAGATGTGCCGTGAAGTAGAGACCGATAAAGGTCAGGGCTCCTGAAATGGAAAAGGGAACGGCGTGTTCCTGGAACCATATGGAATTGGGCCACAGATGCTGGTAGCCATAACCGAGATGGGCCAATTCATATATCAGCCAGAAGATCAAAAAAGAGGCTAACAGACCATATACCCGGTCCCTTTCAGACAGGAATAAAAAGAGATTATGCAGGACCAGCATGATAAGGATTCCATACAGTCCCCAGAGAATCATCTGTTCTCCGTTGCTCTGGCGGATATAGGCGGGGAACGTCATAATTTCCAGGGGTATTTTCATGGCGCTGGTGGACTCGATGCGCAGAACGCAGGTGACAGGTTGTTTCTCCTGCTCAAGATGAAAAACAAAGTCATTGCTTTCGATAGGCCTGCTGCCATATGGTTCAGCATCACCGGTATGGACATGTCCCGTGATTCGTCCCGCTTTGATGAGATAAAGGTCTATACTGTTAAGAAGGGGGTTTTGGAGACGAAGCAAAAGGGGCGACAGGGTTTTTCGCGAATCCAGGAATGTAAATCGTATCCATATAGGGTATTTCAGAAAACTCAGGGATACGACGTCTCTGTCCTGGGATATCCAGTTTGCTGATTTCACCACGTCTTCAATAGTCATGCTGCCCGATGTATCGGAAAGCATTTCCGACCAGGAGCCGGTGTAAGTGTCGGTGAAACCGTCTTCCAGGTTCAGTACTGATTTTTCAACGGGCGCGGCGGTCACAGCTACGGCGGTTATAATAAGTATCGTGATCAGTCTTATGAATAACACTAGAAGTATCCCATTTCCATCAAGATTGATTCGAGGTGTCAATTCCCCGGTTTTCGACTTTTAGTATATGGCAGATGAACTGGCATTGCAATATATTTTTCCTATGACGGGGGAATATTCGGCCTATCTTCGGATGCTGCCGCAGGAGGGCTGTACAGGAGAGTCATGCATTTATATGAGGGAGTTGGTCATTGAATCGTTTCCGCGTATAGGCGGAAACGTGGTGGGCGCAGGTGCCGGTAAAAATTTATAAATACGGCCGGTTCAGGCCCGGGAAAAGACTTATTACCGGGCTGCTCTCTTGCGGTCGATTTTACCGAGGATTTTTTTCCTCATGCGTATGTTCTTGGGCGTGATCTCCAGGAGCTCGTCGTCGTCGATAAACTCCAGGGCCTGTTCCAGGCTGAATGTCCGGGGAGGGATCAGTTTTATGGCGTCATCTGTTCCCGAGGCCCTGATATTGGTAAGCTTTTTCGTTTTACAGGCATTCACATCCATGTCGCTTTCCCTGCTGTTGGAACCCACGATCATGCCTACATACACTTCCGTGCCGGGATAAATAAAGAGCTCGCCGCGTTCCTGGAGGTTGTCCAGGGCGTAAGCCACGGCCGTGCCGTTTTCCATCTGGACCAGGGCTCCCCTGGTCCGTGTGGGAATATCGCCCTTGTATACATCATAATCAATAAAACTATGATGTATTATACCCGTACCACGTGTCTCTGTGAGAAATTCATTCCTGAACCCGATGAGTCCGCGTGACGGGACTTTGAATTCAAGGCGCGAATAACCATCGCTACCCTGAACCATGTTGGTCATTTCGCCTTTGCGAATGCCGAGCATTTCGATAACCACTCCGACAAACTCATCGGCCACATCGATGACTGCAAGCTCCATGGGCTCATAGGTTACGCCATTCAATTCCCGGTATATTACCTCGGGGCGTGAAACCTGAAATTCGAACCCTTCGCGGCGCATGTTTTCAATGAGAATGGCTAGTTGCAGCTCGCCCCGCCCTTTGACGGTAAAGGTTTCGGCATTACCGTTCTTTTCTATGATCATGCTCACATTGCTCTGACGTTCTTTTTCAAGACGTGTCCATACAGCCGTGGAAGTAACATATTTTCCTTCCCGCCCCAGGAAGGGGGAGTTATTGGGCAGAAAAGTTACGGAGATGGTTGGTTCGTCGATCTCGATGGATGATAACTGTTCCGGGTTTAACCGGTCGGCAACGGTGTCGCCGATGTCAATGCTCTCCATGCCTGCCAGGGAAACAATGTCGCCGGCTTCGGCTTCCTGTATCTCTACCTTTTTAAGGCCTGAGTAGGCAAATATCTTCACTATACGGGAGGGGACACGTTTCCCATCGCGTTTAATGAGCATGATATCATCACCGCGGCAGACCTTACCGTTGTGGATTCTGCCGGTGCCCAGGCGGCCCAGGTAGTTGTCGTAGGCGATTGCCGACGTGAGGAATTGAAAGGGAAGTGTAGCGTCTCCTTCAGGTTGTGGAACATGATTTACAATTGTTTCAAAGAGGGGAATTACATCGTTATTGGTGTCCTTCAGTTCATATCGGGCATAGGCATGTTTTGCCGATGCGTATATGACGGGAAAATCGAGCTGTTTGTTCGTTGCATTGAGCTGCACGAAGAGGTCGAAAATCATGTCAAGGACCTGTACCGGTCTGCTGTTGGGGCGGTCAACCTTGTTTATTACCACGATGGGGCAGTGTCCCATTTCCAGGGACTTTTTGAGAACATATTTCGTCTGCGGCATAGTGCCTTCAAAGGCGTCCACCAGGAGCAGTACGGAATCTACCATTTTCATGATTCGCTGGACCTCGCCGCCGAAATCGGAGTGCCCCGGCGTATCAACAAGGTTTATCTTGCAGTCCTTGTACATGAGGGAGGCATTTTTTGAGAAAATAGTGATCCCTCTCTCTTTTTCCAGGTCATTGGAGTCCATGATCCGTTCTTCCATGTGCTGGTTTTCCCGGAATGTACCGGTTTGGCGGAGCATGGCATCGACGAGGGTGGTTTTCCCGTGATCAACATGGGCAATAATAGCGATGTTTCTGGTTTTTTGCATATATGTCCTCTTTGGATTGAACGGCAGTGGGCCGGATAGGTTCTTCTTCTAATGGTTACCTGATTTTCGGAAAACTGTAAGAAGAAGGACAAACTGCATTAACGGTTGATTTTTGGCGAGCATTTTTTTAATGATGGAGAATAAAATAGTGGAAGTTAAACGGTATGTTTATTAACAGTGCTTTTTTTACTGTATATTCAAGAGGATCAGGGAAAAGCAGGTGAATGATATAAACACAGATAAAACCTCCGATATGGTTGAAATAAAAAAAATCTTTCAGATTACGGCCTTTCGTGCATCCCAGGAGGAGATTATCAACCGCATTCTGGACGGGAAGCACTGTCTGGTCATCATGCCCACGGGTATGGGCAAATCACTCTGCTACCAGGTTCCCGCACTGATGCTTGATGATCTTACCATTGTCCTGTCCCCGCTCATTGCCCTCATGAAAGACCAGGTTGATGCGCTGAAGGCCAGGGGAATCGACGCCGCTTTCATAAATTCATCACTGAGCGGCCGAGAGCGCCGAGAGCGTTACCGCCAGGTTGTCCGTGGCCGGTATAAAATTCTTTATGTTTCTCCCGAGCGCTTCAGAAAAAGTGATTTTCTCGATTCGATAAAAGAACGAAAGATTTCACTGCTTGCCCTGGATGAGGCTCATTGCGTCAGCCAGTGGGGAAATGATTTCCGGCCCGACTATTCCAGGATTGCCGAATACCGGCAGATACTGGGTAATCCCGTCACTGCGGCATTTACGGCAACGGCAACGAAAAGAGTGCAGGAGGATATTATCACGCAGACGGGCATTTCCCCCTCCCTGGTCATGACGTTCAATGAAGGCGTGTGCCGGCCCAACCTGAATCTCCAGGTGCTCAGCGTCATTGATAATAATGAAAAGTATGATATTATTTATGAACGGATCAGGGAAAACCGCGGTCCGGGGATTATTTATTTCAATCTCATTAAAAGCATAGAAGCTTTCGGCGAATGGCTTGATATGAAGAAGATTCCGTACCTGGTCTATCACGGCAGACTCTCCGCCGAAAAGAGGAAGGCGGTTCAGCAGCGGTTCCTCGCTTCTGACAAGGAGATCATGCTGGCAACGAACGCCTTTGGTATGGGCATAGACAAGCCCGACATCCGCATGATCATTCATGCCGAAATCCCCGATTCCGTCGAATCATATTACCAGGAAATCGGCCGAGCCGGCAGGGACGGCGACGCTTCGCAATGCCTGCTCATCTACGATGAGAATGACCTGGCAGTGCAGATGGACTTCCTGCACTGGCGTAATCCCGACGCCTCATTTATAAAAAAAACCTATGATCTCATCAAAGCCCTGGGGCAACAGATAAACAGCTATACCTACGATGAGCTGCAGGAGAAGCTGGTGTATAAGCATGCCGGGGACCACCGGCTTCAGACTGTTCTGAATATTTTAGACCGGCATGGCATTACAACGGGAAGTATGGAGCATCATAATCTTAAGGTTGAAGACACTCTCCACGAGGAATTACTTTCAGAGGATTTCCTGGAAGCGAAGCTGAAGGCTGACCGGATGCGTCTCTACGACATTCTGCAGTATGTAAAAGAAGAAGGGTGCCGCCGCGAATATATATATGGATATTTCCATATGCCGCTGGATAATTGCGGGAACTGCGATTTGTGCCTCGGGAACTGAAGGATCAGAGGACGTCGACAACGACACAGCTGATGTCATCGTCAAAGGAATCGCAGCGGGAGAAAACCCGCAGCTCATCGATAAGCGATGAGACCGTATCGGACGGGGTCCGAAGGGCAGTGGCCCCGATAAAGGATTCAAGGCGGCCGCTGCCGAATAACTCGCCTGCGGGATTCATGCATTCGACTATACCGTCGGTGTAAAGAACGAGACGGTCGCCGGTGAGAAGCTGGAAAGATTCAACGCTGAAATTAATGTCAGTCCGCCAGCCCATGGACGTTCCTTTTACGTAAAGCTCTATGCAGCCATTGATGCTTTTTCTGAAGAGCAGGGCCGGATGGTGCCCGGCATTGCTGAACCGGCATTGTCTGGTCTGTTTATCGATGGTGATGACAAAGGCAGTGATGAAATGAGAAGGCATGGCGTATTGAAAGACCGTTTTATTGATGGCTCCCAGCAGTTCATTTTCGCTGCACCCGGGGTTTTCCGCGTTATCAAAGGCGTTTTTAACAATGAGCGCAAGGAAAGCGCTTGAAAGTCCGTGCCCGGCAACGTCAGCGATGAGAAAACGGATAGTATCCTCGTTCTCGCAATAGGTGTAAAAATCGCCTCCTATCCTGTCCATGGGAATACAGAGTGAATCAATGCTGAGTCCGTGTATATCGGGAAAGCTGGAGGGAAGCAGGCGCGTCTGGATATTCCTGGCGATTTCCAGCTCCGATTCAATGGCTTCATTTCGTTCCTGGAGAAGACGGGTCCTCTCGGCGACCTTCAGTTCAAGTCTTTCAATGAGCTGGGCCTTCATGTGGCGCATAATGGAGAGCTGATCGCTGAGAAAGTAGGATATGAGTATCACCAGGCCGGGGAGGGCCGTCTTGAAATAATCGAAGTCAGGCACCAGTGTGTAGGCCCGAAGGACTTCCAGAAGGGCGCCGGGCAGCAATATCCCCATACCGGCCAGTACCGGGATATAATCCCATCTTTTCTCCAGCACGGTCCGTACCGTATTTTCAATTATGATGAAAATGATATAGAGAAGGGATGACTGCCACAATATGCGGGGAATCGTGAAACCATTGATCTCGCGGATAAAAAGGAATGACAGGGCTGATGCGGCAAGGACGGCGATAATCCCTTTGTCAGGTAAAGTAAGATTCTGCTGAAAGAGTTTTCTCAGAAGGACAATGAATGAAACGGTTGCGCCTATGCCTGCAATGTACTGAAGAATATGGAAAAAAAGAAAGGTGTCGGTATAAATATATTTTATCTGGCCAACGCAGACAAGATACACGGCAATGCACAGGGAGAAAAGGGCGAAAGCGCGCTGCTGATAGTAGAGCGGGCTGGTTGTCTGGGAAAAGAGCAGGAAAACAAGGGCGATGAGCAGGTAAAATGCGATAAATATGGTTTCAAGGATGTATTCCGATTCAATACGTTTAAGAATACTCCGGGTATCGCCAGCCAGGAAGTATCCCCAGATCATGCCGGCGGAATCTTTAAGATATCCACGGGTGCGTACGGCAAGGATATTGTCTCCCGCAGTGTTAATGAGGTTCGTGGGGATGTGGTATATGCGCATCCGGTCAAAGGCATGGCTGGTCTCATCATTTATATTTCCGGTTTTTCCGATAAGGGTCCCATTGAAATATACTTCATCGGTGTCGCATATTTTCCCAAGAATTATGGAATACATGGGAAGATTATTTTTAGACGGGAAACGTAGGATGGTGCGGTACCAGGCTATACCGGAATGACGGGGAAAGAGTTCCATGAGGTTCCCAGGGACGGCAATTGTATCCCAGTGTGAATCGTCACTATCAGGGTCGGCATAACGGGGAGAATCGGCGGCTGTGACTCTCCAGAAACCTTCCAGAGAGACTGTTCCTTTTTCCGCAAGGACGAACCGGGAATCATTTTGCATGGCTGATTTTCCCATGCCCGTGACGAGGATGCCTGCCCAAAAGACTGCAGCTATGAAAAATATGAACAGTGCTATTTTGTTTTTCATTCAGACCGGGTGATAGACATTATTATCATAGACAAAGTGTGGGAAAGTGTCCGGTTAAGTCAAGGAAAATCACGTTGACTGCTGCGCCATTACGGAGGAGCAGTGTTTGTGGCAACATTTAAATCGCAGGGCTATTTTTGTATGGGTTCTTTAAATACATTGACACGATACTGATGAATATTCTATTATAAACACTATTATACTCAAAATTGTAACAGCGCGTTTTATTTAAAAGGGGGAATGATGCATAAAATAGCTTCAATAATGATATTTGCCGTAATCTTTGCTGCGGGATGCGGCACTATTAATCAGAATATCCAGGCCAGGAAGAATCTCTCAAAGTGCAAGTATGACCTGGAAAAAATTGAACTGAAGAAGGTCAACCTCAAGGGCCTTGATATAAAGAGTATCGATTTTACCGGTTACCTGAAAATAACGAACACAACTACCGGCGAAGTGGCCCTGGATCATATCGACGGGGATATTTATCTTGATAAATATAAAGCTTCTACATTGGCGCATAACAGGATGCTGCGTATAAAGGCCGGTGCATCGGTCGTGGAGGAGCTTCTTTTGCAGGTCCCCTTCGAATCGGCACTGAAGGC
The DNA here is from genome assembly GCA_002839375.1 of Spirochaetae bacterium HGW-Spirochaetae-1. Lineage (NCBI taxonomy): Bacteria > Pseudomonadati > Spirochaetota > Spirochaetae bacterium HGW-Spirochaetae-1. The sequence goes on from PGXY01000010.1 coordinate 357,699, forward strand.
ATTGGGGCATAGACCTGCAGATATAACCGTTGTTGCCAGGCTGCATATGAATCTGCTCATCGGTACTTTCACCCTGCCGACTCCCATCGTCATCGAAGTCAGGAAAAAGTTTCCCATTCCCTACGACAAAATCGAGGATGCCATAGTGAAGCAGACTAAGAACATCGATGGAAATACGGTAAAGAAAAAATTGAAGAAGATATTCTAACCCATGAATGAATTTTTTTACAACCTGACGCCCGATATTGTTTTAAGCGCCATAGAGAGAAGCGGGTTTGAACCTACGGGTCACTGTATGACTCTGAACAGCTATGAGAACCGTGTTTATGACCTTCGCCTGGAAGACGGGGCACACATCGTGACGAAGTTCTACCGTCCCGGCAGGTGGAGCAGGGATCAGATACAGGAGGAACATGATTTCCTTTTTCAGCTGCGTGATGACGAGATTCCCGTGTGCGCACCCCTGCGGTTCTCCGACGGGACGACAATACACCAGGCCGATGATATTTATTATGCTGTCTGGCCCCGCACCGGAGGCAGGGTCCCCGATGAACTCCAGGACCGAGAGCTGGAAACATTGGGACGGTATCTTGCCAGGATACACAACAACGGCGCGGCAAAACCGGCACTCCACAGGATACACCTGACCGGGGAAACCTATGGCCTGCAGCCCCTGGCATTTCTTGAAGAGAAGGGATTTTTGCCGGAGCACTGTCGGGAGCGATACGGGAATGCCGTGCGGGAAATTGTGGACATATTTGAAAAACTCAGCGCCGGGGTTCCCGTGCAGAGAATACATGGTGATTGCCACCTGGGAAATCTGCTCAAGGGATCTGAGGGATATTTCTTTCTGGATTTCGATGATTTTCTTACGGGACCCGTTGTGCAGGATGTATGGATGATAGTCCCGGCCCGGGACCGGGAAGGTCTTCGTCAGCGTGAACTGTTTCTTGAGGCATACCGCCAGTTTCGGGATTTCGACGATTCCTGGCTCCGCCTCATCGAGCCCCTGCGTTCACTCCGGTATATCCGTTATGCCGCATGGCTGGCACAGCGCTGGGAAGATCCGGCATTTCCCGCGGCTTTTCCCCATTTTGGCACCGTGGAATACTGGGAGGATGAAACCCGCGACCTGGAAGACCAGCTTGATTATTTTTACGGCAGCGGCGTTGATCTCCCTCCGGGAATAAGAAAGGCCGAGAAGGAGGAGGATGCGGAGAAAGACCTGACAAATAAGGATTTTTTCTGGGACTGGGAGGACAAATAAATGAACGAAATGGTTTCGTTTACTTCTCTTTTTTTCTATCTTCTTTGTTAACTTCATTTTTTATTTCATTCCCGCCCTGGGGTTTTTCAGACTCCATTGTGCGGAGAATGCGGATTGATTCATTGATGTAGTACATGTCCTTTTTATCTTCCCTGTCGCGGTTCTTCATCAGGTACGTTCGGGCCTTTTCATTATCCTTTCTGATCAGGTATATCCTGCCCATGTAGTAATTGACAGCAGCCTCATGTTCCGATTCAGGTGTTATCCTGTTAAAGCACGACAGGGATTTTTCAATCTTCCCGGAATAAAGATAATTTCGTCCGTAATTGAAATTCAGATCATCGTCGCTCATTATCCCCGGATCGTCTTTTTTTCTATCCTCGATTTTTTCCAGGTAGTAAATTGTTTTCTCCGTAAAGCGGAGCCGGTCAAAGATTGATGCGTTAACCACGAGGGCGAAGCTGTTGGACCCCTGTTTCAGCAGTATGTTTGCCGTCATGATGGAATAGGTGTCGTACTCATTTTTTCTGAATGAATCGAGCAGATATTCAAAAAAATCATTCTTCTCTTTTGCTTCAAATTTTTCCAGCTCCAGAAATTTGCCCGCTGTGAATATCCAGAAGTCTTTATCGTGGTCCTGGATTCCCTTTTTCCTGTTTTCGATGAAACGGGTGAATAGGGATGCATATTCGCCGCCTGACATATATCCCAGTATGCCCGTTGTATAATCGTTGAAGATATCGTCAGTTACTGTTTGAGTGATTATTCCGTAATACTCATAGGCCTCTTTAAATTCCTCCAGGTAAATGCAGGATCGGGCCAGGTTGGCCAGGTTGATGGCGTCCTTGCCGTCAATTTTGTAAGCTGCCTTGAACTGCCTGTATGCTCCGGAAATATCCCCCTGCTGAAAATAGACTGCTCCCAGGTCACAAACTGCCGGGGCATACGAGGGGTACCGGTCAATGCATATTTTGAATAGCCTGACCGCTTCATCATAACTGTTGTCCTTGTACAGTTTCCCCGCAAGGTCATTGAGTATATACGGTGTGTTATTATCCTCTTTAAAGTTGACAAGGTATAAATCAATTACGGAAAAATACTTTTCGAAGTTCCTCATCACGGCATAGGAATTGAGCAGGTTGAAATAAGCATTACTGTAGGTTTTATCAATTTCAATAATCTTAAAATAAATAGTTTCCGCCTTTTTGAAAATCTCTTTCTCATAGTATGGAACGGGAGTGAAAATTTTGTTGAAATTCTCCTGATTGAATTCTCCCATTCCACTTTCTCCATCTCTGATACCGGCGGCGGTTGAGTCGAATTGAATACCTTCTTTATAAGCCATGTTGCGGTACACACAGCCCAGGGCGCACAGGGCTTGCAGGTCAAGGGGATTCTTGTCAACGGCCTGCTGCGCCATTTTTTCAGCCGCCTGAAAATCTCTTTTTCTTATCAGCTCATCCACGTCATCGTGAATTCCCGCCAGCAGGGGGAAATGGATGAGTGTGAACATGAGAATAATGACGGCTTTTTTCATGGTTTCTCTCAGGTCTATTCCGTGATTAAGGACATATACTTTCTTTGTATGCGGATAATTCTTTTTGTCAAGAAAGAATCATAAGGGAAATACATCTATTCGCCGGGGTATCCCACGATTATTTCAGACCTGGCTGCGGGATAGGTGTCCACCATGAAATAGGCGCGTGCCTTTCCCCGGAAACCCTTTTCTTCGAGATGAAGGGTTACTGTGCTGATCGTGCCATCCTCGCGGGACTCAACAAAAGTTTTCCGTGCGTAATTGGCCTGGACCGGCTTATTGGTTGCTGTGTCGACAAGAAGTATACCATAAACATGTTCTTCTCTTTTCAATTGGCCGCCGGATATTTTTGCCGAGACATATTCTTTTTCTGCGTGGAAGGAGACAGCCCCTGCATTCTCAGGTCCCGTTGTGTATCCTTTGCCGTGGAGCTTTAAATTACAGCCTCCGTAAATATTCATGAGACCCGTATCAAACTCCGACATGCCCGTCAGTTTTAGAAACTTGCCGTAAAATTTAATTTCATCACATCGGGCTATGGCGTTAAGGGCCGGTCTTGCGGAAATCGCTCCTGTCGCAGGATTTGCTTTAAAGGCCAGCCTGTACAGGGCGTATGGCATGTCCCAGGTCCCGTTGAAATCCAGGAGGAAACCGTCATAGTTGTACATGGTAACGAGCCCACGGTCATAATCCAGGATAAGAGGAAAACGGTCCTGCAGGGATGTGTCAGCCACGGTTTGTCCCGATTCACCGTCGAGCTTTCCCCTGATACCCCAGATTATGGCATTATTGCCTTTTCCTTCCACGATGCCGTAGAGATAGTGAAGGGAATCAAAGCCGATCTGGTTCCACGACGGGAGGATGGCCGGGCTCGGAGCTGCCAGGCGGCTCATTTCAAACATGGTAGAGGGATCTCCTGCTTTTACCGGTATCCGGTATGGCATGTTTCCATTTTTTCTGGGACGTACGCGGAATGAAAATGTCCGATCAAATTCGCCGCCCCTGTTGCCGCCGAAAAATTTCAACCCGAAGCGCGACAGTCCCGTGATATAGGGACCTTTCAGCCTGACCGCAAGCGTTCCGCCTTCGGGGCCCGTCCATGTCTCTCCGGGGATGATTGTTATAAACTGGCGATCGGCCGAAACCTTGACCCTGCCTTCGGTTCCGCCCGTGAAGGTAACCTCAAGGGAATTGCCGTCAATGGCAGCCAGAACCGTATCGCCGTTTTTTCTGACGAAAAGGGAGAAGGCCAGGGGTTCATTAGCGTCGATTTCTTTCGGCGCTTCAATCTGAAGGCCGCCGAAACGGGTAGTGAAGAAAAGGAAATTGCCGTCTTTCGGCAGATCCTCGCCGGGACCCGGGGTGCAGCGGACATCGGATTTTCCAGCCGTTGAGAGTGGATAGTCGTAGGGAATGAAAAATATCCCGCCGCTCTCTCCCGCTATGTAAACGCCCTGGCGCCCCAGTGCCGGCGATGCGTTGAGATCATTACGGTCTTCGTCGATGCAGCGGTATGCCCATCGGAGAGTACCATCGGGATTGATGCAGAAGAGCCGTCCTTCGCCGGAACCCACATAAATGACATCATCGGCATCGACTGCCGGTGACGACCTGATGGGCTCCCGCGTATCAAAGGCCCATTTGAGACTTCCATCGACGGGATTTATTGCATACACCGTGCCGTCGGCCGATGGCTGAATCACCGTGCCGTCCTTGAGCTGTGCGGGACTGGCATAGATATGCCCACGGGCGCCGAACTTCCATAGGGCGGAACCGTCTTCCTGGGCATAGGCCCTGAGTATGCCGTCAAATCCGCCCACGAGAGCGGCGCCGCGGGGACTGTCCGAGGTGAGCATGATGGTTGCCGCATTGGTTCCCAGGCCGCCGCTGGTCCACTGCTCCCGGGAACTTTCGCTGTCGTAGCAGAAAACATTTTTCAGGGCAGCAAAACAAGTGCCGAAAAATATCCTTCCTGTTTTGGTGTTCACCGCCGGCAAAGACCATACCATTTCATTGGCAAGGTACTGAGTTTTACCCATGCCAGTCTCCCTGTCCAGGGCATAAACCAGGTAATTATCATTGGGAGCCAGGAGGGTCCCATCGTGGAGCATGCCCACATTGCCTTCGAACCAGTTGAGATTGTAGGTCTTGAGATCGAATTTTTCCTTTACCTCCTGCGGAGAGTGGGCTTTGAATTTCCAGAGGAGAGTCCCCTTCAGGCGGTCAAAGGCGTAGACATGGCCGTCACCGGAGCCCACATAGACCCTGTGCTTATCATCGAGAAGTGCCGAGGAATCGATTATCTCTCCAGTGAGATGACGCCATTTAAGCTTACCAGTTTTATTAATGGCATAGAAATAATGATCGGCCGATCCGATATAGACGGTCCCGTCACCATCGACCACGGGAGAACTGAAAATACCCTTGCCGGTTTCATAGGCCCAGGGCCTGAGGCCGGATTTTTCAGGCATTACTTCACTCCGGCCGTTCTGAAGGGCATTGCAGCGGAATTTCGGCCAGGGGCTTCCCGGGTCAAGGGGGAGATCGTAGGTGAATTTTGCGTTATCCGCTGCCGTGGGTGAGGGCTCTGACCCCGGTTTCATGATATAGTCGGTACAGCTGATACATGACGATGATATATATAGAAGAAGGATGCAGATTGCTGTATAAAGGATATGGATTTTTTTAAATGTGTAGTTGGCACGAAAGTCTTTCCATGTCATGACGGGCCTCCTGGTAAATGAATATATATTCAGTTAAAGAGGAGGGGGTAAAAAAGTCAAGGACTATATACGTTATATATGATATGTGTTTCTGTTAATTCTTCTGCGATCGGTCCACATGGGCCCGTACCATGGCAATATCATACTGCTTCATGGCTCTGACGTGGGAATAATTCTGGTATACGGGGCGTATGTCCAGGGTCCATCCCGCCTTTTCAGCAGCCGAAATAAAGGTGGGTGCATCGGTGATATTATCCAGGAAGATAAGGGTGCCGCTGATGTTTACATAGGAATTTGATGAAATTTCTTCCAGCAGTCCCAGGGAAAGGCAATCCTGCAGGGGAACCTGGAGCCAGCTGTTTTCTGCATCTTCGTGCATGATATATTCGTTATTTTTCATATAGCTAATCCTCTAAGATATACTAAGAATATATTTGCGAAAAATTTCTATTACATTAACACTGTTTAAAATGACATTGCATATTAATCAACTCTTTATTGGTATAAATTCAGTTTTTTCTGTAAAAAAAGGAACGATATGAATATATTTTGAGGCTCTGACCCCTGCTGATTAATCCATGGCATTCATTACGGAGACCCCGGCTGATAAACTTATGCTGTATATAAATCGAAAGTAGCCACCCATGAGAGGGGTTGAAAATTCATGATTCTACGTGATCAGAAAAGACATTGACAGTGCCCGGGGGAGCTCCGATAAAATAGGAAAAATTCTTTTTCTATAAGTGCAGGAGGTTGAATATGGAATATGCGGGAACAATGCCGATTGCTGCAGCGGCGGGCGGATTTCTGCTTGGCGGGCTCACGATCTGGCTTATCATGAGCATGAGAGCCGGAAGGATCATGGTCTCCCTGCAGATTGAAAACGCATCGCTGCGAAAGGAAAAAGAGGCAGACCAGTCTAAGATCGAATGGTTGGAAAATGCCGAGAAGAAGATGAGGGATGTTTTCAGCGCCACGGCAACGGAGGCCCTGCGCAACAATTCTCAGCTTTTCATGCAGCAGTCCAGGGACCAACTGAGCGGTCTGCACTCTGTGATCCGCGGAGACTGGAATACCCATAAGGAAGAATTCAGAAATATCATCAATCCCATTGAAAAGGATCTGGACAGGCTGGACAGGCAAGTCAAGGTAATGGAGGAAAAACGTGAAGGAGCTTACAGGTCTATCGAGACCCACATACTTTCTTTAAGCAGGGCACATCAGGAGCTTCAACAGGCTGCCACAACCCTGTCGCAGGCACTTAAATCATCTTCCGTTCGGGGAAAATGGGGAGAAGTGCAGCTCAGGAGAATAGCCGAGATGGCGGGTATGATGGAGCATGTGGATTTTTCCGAACAGACCGCCACTGATACAGGGACCGGCCGTCCCGATATGATAGTGCGCCTGCCAGGCAAGGGGATTATACCCATCGATGCCAAGGCGCCCATGCGGGCGTATCTGGCCGCCAGCGAAGCCACGGGTGAGGAGGAAAGGCGGAGGTTTTTTGCAGAACATGCCAAGGCCCTGCGCAGCCATGTATCATTGCTCTCCAGGAAAGAATACTGGAGCCAGTTTGAGTCAAGCCCGGAATTTATTGTTATGCTCGTCCCCTATGAATCGGGGCTGTCGGCAGCCTTTGTCACAGATCCGGCCCTGCTTGACGACGCCCTGAATAACCGGGTTATCATCGTGTCGCCTGCGACCATGCTGGCTCTTCTAAAAGTAGTGTCCCTGGGATGGATGCAGCTGCATGTTTCGCAGAATGCCCGACAGATCGCCGATCAGGGGAAGGAGCTTTACAAGCGCCTCGGAGTGTTCACTGCCAGGTTCAACGATGTGGGGAGTAAAATTTCAGCATCGGTGAAAAGCTATAATGAAGCTGTCGCCTCCATGGAAGGCCGCCTCATTCCCGCAGCCCGCAGGCTGAAGGAGTTCGGCGCCGGTTCAGAGGAGGTGCCGGGGGGCGAAATGGTCGAAACCCAGGTGCGCGCCCCCCTACAGATGGATGATGAGGATTAAATTTCAGAGCCTATTGACCGCCTTTGTTCAAGATGAAGCCTTTTGAAGCGGGGCCCGTATCGGCCGGTGTTCCCGCGATGCGTGCCAGGAAAGAGGCCCCCAGTTTTTTGATATGGTCGTCGATATTATCAAAATAGTTGAAGTGTTCCTGTTCCTCGTCCACAATGACCTCAAATAGTTTCATGCTGGAGCTGTCGCCGTTTTCGCGGCATACCAGGATGAACTGGTTATATGCATCGATAGCATTATCCTCCAGGCCGGCATCAAAAGGGAAAACGGCTTCAACGGCCTGGCCCCGGGTCACTTCAGCAGCCTTTTCGGAAACGGGTTCTCCGCCCAATTCCTTTATGCGCTCGGCAAACATTTCGGCATGACGCATTTCGTCGATAGCGATGAGCTTCATGTTCGCTGCCAGTTCCCCGTAATCCATGTCGTCCAGGTTGTAATGCTGGTTCATGTACTGGTGTATCACATGCAGCTCCATGGATCTGGCCTTGTTAAGTACTTCGATCACTTTTTCCCGGCGTTTCTCTCTGTTGTTTTCAGCCATTATCAAACTCCTTTTTGTTTTAGTCATATTAGTGGCATACTATTTCACCACATTGAATCGGCGTGGGATTTAAGAATTTATTCTAGTACAGGAAGGTTAGTCGAAGTCAAGTTTCATTTTTTTAAGTAAAAAGTAAAAATTAAGGATATTTTTCCCAAAGGCGTGATTTTCTCAACAGGCATACTGCCCGATTTTTATGGAAAGTCTATAATACCCCTCTCCCTGTCTTGATACGGATTCAAATCGCAGAGACACCGAGGCTGCCACTGTAGTGGGATACCTCCAGGCCTGATCAATGGTGCAGGTGTATGGTCTCGCTGAAAAGCCCAGGAAGAAACACCAGCATCAGGATCAAGGTAATTGCCAGTACCAGTGACATGATCCTGCTCCCGGTATAAATATACGAATTGTAGCGGGAATATCAATGAAAGATGAGCCTGGAGTTTATTTTACCATTAATTTATTGACACGATTGGAAAAATCAAAGAATACTAGCTTATACACAGAGCTTCCGGTAAAATACAGGAATCAAATGCAAATAGTTAAATTAATATTTCCGCTTATATTCCTTGCCCTGTCAGGGGAATCGGGGTGTGAACGCGCCGATCTTTTCAATGAAATGAATGGACCAGCGGTGATGACCGATGCAAAGGCAATTACCTCCTTTTCATTTACAACCCTGGGAATTACGGCGACAATTGATGACATTGCGTATGCCATAACTGCCACGGTACCCTATGGAACGGATGTCACGGCCATGGTAGCCTCCTTTGCCACAACAGGGGCCTCAGTCCATATCGGGGCGACACTGCAGATAAGCGGGAGTACTCCCAATGATTTCAGCAGCCCCGTAACATATACTGTAACTGCCGGTGACGGTTCCATGCAGGATTATTCCGTCACTGTGAATATTGCCGCGGGAACACCCTATGAAATACTGCATGACACCGGGTCCAATTCGGCGTGGTTCGGTGGAGATGCCAATTATGCCGGTGGCCGCAACGTTGGCCAGGGACAGTCCGTACTTATAGACCAGGATATTATCCTGGAGAGCTTTTCAATTTCGATGGCAACACCCTTTGCAAACAATGTTGATTCAAGCACCGGCGATGTTACGCTCCGGCTGATCATACGGAATGCCGGCGGCGTCATGCTGGATTCAATTGATCTCGTAGTTCCCGCGTCATATTCGGGCGGCTGGATAACCTGGACTCCTATCAATATGAGTGTCGCCTCCGGTACGACTTTGATTTTTACGGCCTATCTTGTGGGCGGATATGATACAAATGAACTTACGGCCTACATAGATGCAAACCTTGTCACTGATTCATACAGCAACGGACGGAGATATGATATCAACGGGGCGTATACTGACGCCGCCATGGAAACGTGGTCCAACTGGGGGACGCAGGATTATGATCTTCATTTCTGGCTCCAGGGAATGATCCCATGAATAAGACCATTCCAGAATACTGCTTGTGTCCCATAGAAAAAAGTAATGAAAAATAGAGTTCTGCTAATAACAATCATTCTGCTGCCGGTCGTGATTACTTCAGTCAGGTCCGGACCCCGGATTAAACTCAATTCTTCGGAACATTACCGGACAATTCAGGGTGAGCTGGTTTTGAATATTGAAGTATATACACAGCACACAGAAAACAGGAATATAATTAAAGCCCCTGTTGTACTGCACTACAATATTAATAATCTGAAAATTTTTAACGCTGATGCAAAGAAGTATATTTCCCTTTTCAAAAAAGAAAAACCTTCCCTGGATATACCAGGAACAAGCCGGGCTTTCAATGAGAAGGGGAAGAAGATGAGCGGGCAGGCTATTTATGTTGAGGAATTTTCCCGGGGATATGAGGAAATCGGCGGTGAGCGCCGCATGGTCACGGAAAAATATGTCAGGGGAACGACACATCGCGGGATAGATTTTATACTGACCGTTCCCAATTTTATTGAAACGGTTACGAAAAATCCCGCATCATTTAAATATGTGATGATGCTCCGGGATGTAAAGGGTTCGGCAAAAGAAAGCATTGAGTCCGAAGGATATCAAAGGCTTTTAATTCCCGGAATGGGAGAACAGGTAATTACGTATGGACTGCATGCCGAATTCAGCCTGGATCAGCTTGTACATGACGGCATAAAGGAAAAAACAAAACTGCCAGAAATTGACGGGGAAAAACTCATAGATTTTCTTCTCAAACCGGCGGGTTTCACTGTTTTTGAGCTGCGTGGCGAAACGGAATTCACTCCTGAATCGGGCGGCGGAAAAGCCTTTTATTATGGTTCATTGATGCTGAAGGCGGATTTATAGTGAAGTGGGCTCACTCTATGTGTTCGCTTTATAAAGGTTTTTTTCTTTGATGTAATCATACACACCCGTCGGTAGCAGATCTGCGGGATCTTCCCCGCGGCTTATCATTATACGTAAATCCGTTGATGAAACAGTTTTAATATTATTGTCAAGATAGTGAATGGAAAATCCTTTGTCCGACAGCAAAGGGGGATTCAATTCCCTCCTGAAAACAAGGAATTCGGCAATCTGTTTTAATTCTTCAACCTTCCGCCATGTATGCAGGATCGGAAGCAGGTCATCGCCGATCATGATGATCGGTTTCTTCTCCGGATTGTATTTTTTATACAGATATTTTACAGTTTTGATGGTGTATGATATACCTGATCTTTCCGTTTCCCATGGTTCCAGCATGAAGGGGGTTCCCTTCAGGGCCAGACGGAGCATGTGTATGCGGTGGCGCGGCGCGATCATTGACTCATTGTTTTTATGAGGCGAGAGACGGGAAGGAACAAAAAGGATTTTATAGTCGGGATAGGTTTCAGCTGCCTTTTCCGCAATATACAGGTGCCCCCGATGTACGGGATTGAATGCTCCGCCGAATAGAATTATATTCATGACAGTATATGAGTTCCGTTTTTCATGTATAACACTAAAACTCTTCAAAGGTATTTGTAAAGGAAAATTTTAGCAGTACAAATGGGGAAAAATCGCTGGACAGAATGATCCGGGCACAGGTAATTTAGTGTAGATATTATTGGGAAAATGAAAACCTTTTTCCGGTATTAGGGGTCTTATAATTAAGGGAACTTTTAAAGAATATTCAGGGATATCTGTATATGAGTAAAAAGAATAATGGCTTCTTATATGAATTGTGTATTTTCTGTTTCAATTTCGTTTCGAAAATAATGCGACAGAAGCCCCACCTTCAGGGAAAGGAAAATCTGCAGAATCTTCCGGGACCGGTAATATTCACCGTCACCCACGACAGTTATTTTGAGATTCCCTCACTATCAAAAGTATATTATTCCCTGAAGCCCCGCCCGGGATTTCTCATAATGGGAAAGGATGATTTTTTAAGCGGTAACTACCTTGCCAGTAATTTCGGGAAAAAAAGTCGTGTCCTGAGGAGTCTGTTTACTCTCCTGGACAAAACGGGCCTTCCCGAGGCTTTTTTCAGAAGAATGCGCCTCATCACCATCCACCGGCCTTTTATCGAATCATATTCCAGGAAAAAAGCCGTGATCCGGAATGAGATAGGTGAAAAGATGTCGCAATTTAAAACTGAGCTGAAGGACGGCATGTCCACTCTTATTTTTCCCGAAGGTACAACCTGGGGCTACGGAGGATTGAAAAGACTCAGGAGCGGGATATATCAGCTGGTGTCGGGGGCTTATACGAACTTCAAGAGAAAGGTCTATATCCTGCCCATCAATGTCAAGGTAGACCGCTGCGTTAAGGGTAAAAAAGACATATTTATCCGTGTGGGAAAGCCGGAATTTTTTGTCAGATCAGCAGAGTCCTTTAATCATCACCTCGAAAAAATTATAAAAGGACTGCATACCATTACGCTGAGCCAGATAGCCTCCTTTTATCTCCGGCGCCTGGCAGAGTTGTATGATGCGGGGCAGGCCCCCCTGAGGATCACCCGTGATGATCTGCGCAGAGAACTGGAGGCCGTTGTGTCAAAGACCGCATCCATGGTAAAAGGCCGACGGCTGCCCTATATGGATGAAGGGCTTTTTGATTCACACTATCTTGCGAAAAAGACCGATGCCTTTATAAAATTCTGCCTCGACAAAGGTTATATTTTAAAAAATTCCCAGGGAGATACGCGCATCACCTTTATTGTTAATGCGAAAAGAATTCTGGATATGCATTCCATGAAAACATTCCGGAAACTCAATCCGCTGGGATTCAGCGCCAATGAACTCCTTTCGCTGGGAGAGGATAAAATACGGCATCTCTTCGATGATGTGATAAAAGATATTGTCCCTGCCTAAACAACCAATGAATAAAAAAAGGTCCCGGTTGTTTGGGACCTTTTTTTATTCTGTTTGCAGCCACTATGCTGTTTGTTTATGACGCGTGAATCGGTTTATGACCAGGTATACGACGCCGATGGATAAGGCGAAGAGCAGGGCATCGGTAACCATGAGGATGTAATTTCCCTTTTTCTGGTAATTGAAGAACAGTATCACCAGCGATGCCATGGTGGTGACCATCATGAATATCCCCGGCAGGAGCGTGAAGACAAATTTTTTCCCCCTCATCAGCAGCCAGCTCGAGACGGCAAAGAGGGCCAGGGCAGCCAGCAGCTGGTTGGCTGTACCGAAGATGGGCCACAGGGCGCTGAAGGCATTGCTGTAGGCCAGGACCCACATGAGAATAACTGACAGCCCCGAGTTGAACCAGAATTTTTTCATGATAGCGGGGGGATTTTTAAACAGGATTGCCCAGAGTTCTTCGAAAAGATAGCGGTTAAGGCGGACTGCCGTATCCAGTGTCGTAATGACAAAGCCCTCCACAAGAAGTATGCCGAATACGGTACTCAGGGAGATACGAATACCCAGTGCCTGGTTGAAGAGATGCCCGGCTCCCAGGGCAAAACCCAGGATGGGGTTTGATTTAACGCCGGGGTCCGTAGGCCATACAATTGATTTGTAATCGGCGAAAGAAAGGGTGGCTCCCAGGGCGATAAGTACGCACACTGCCAGGGCGGACTCGAGGAGCATGGCATTGAAGCCGACCTTGCGGGCATCTGTTTCATGTTCAAGCTGCTTGGATGTCGTTCCTCCCGATACAAGGGCATGAAATCCCGATATGGCTCCGCAGGCTATGGTTATGAACATCATGGGCCAGATCAGTCCCAGGCTTTTAACCCCCTCGTCGAGATTGAAATTGGGCATGGATATGACAAAGCCTTCCATGCCTCCCTTCAGTATGGCTACGAACATGAGGATGAGGCCGCCGAAAAGAATCTGCGAGTTGATGAAGTCTCTGGGCTGTAGAATAATCCATACCGGGGCTCCCGCTGCGAGAAAAACATAAACAGAGACAATTATCATCCATGTTTTAGCCGGCAGCGCTATGGGGTGAAGAATGCCCATATATACTGACAGGACGCATATTGCCGTTGCAAGGGGAATGGCGAGAAAAGAAGATATATTTTTTTTATAAATCAGCCATCCGAGAAAAGGCGATAAAAGAGTTATGAAAATAACCGACGTGGAGGCGATGCCGCCGATTTTTCCCATGACCACACCATCCACCGTCACAGTTTTAAGAATGGTGTCGGAATCGGTTACTCCCAGTTTGTCAACAGGCCAGAGCGAAGTGAGGGACATGGATGTGGCATTTAAAAATGACGATGTCACCAGGATTATCATGAGAATGGTAAAGGATATGAAAAGATTGAATCCCGTGTTCCCCATGGTTTTCTTTGCCACTTCCGCCATGGATTTGCCGCCCTCTTTCATGCAGATGAACAGACCGGTGAAGTCGTGAACGGCTCCCATAAATATGCCGCCCAGGACAACCCAGAGCCATGCCGGTATAAAGCCGTATAATATGGCTACCGTGGGGCCCAGGATGGGACCGGCCCCGGCGATGCTGGAAAAGTGGTGGGCAAAAACCACGTAGGCCTTCGTGGGCACATAATCCACGCCGTCATTGACTTTTTGCGCAGGAGTTGGACTGGAATCATCTTCACCCAGTGTTTTTGCTATGAAACGTGCATAAAAACGACCGGCGAAGAGGTACGCAATTATCGCAATTCCAAGATATACGAGAATATTCATAATGGAACCTCTGCAGGATAGTATTTACATGAGCATAAGTTAGTAATGGCAAACCGAATCTTGGCTGTCAAGAATGATATGGGCTGGCCTGGCAATATTTAAAAGGGGGATGGCCCTTTCGGGACACCCCCCTTTAATATCGGATGGAGGTCCTTTGAAAAAATGGATTAAGAGAGCATTATTTTTTTCTGATTAGAATGGCTATAAGGTTATTGTCAAGACCTCTGTTTTTCCTGCGGCATACCGTTCAGTATTGCCTGGGCATAGTCATTGCATCAGTCTGTGTGAGTCTTTTGTAATAATAATTCGGATCAAAGTGCGTCGTGATGCTGATAGCTCCATGAGGGCAGACCGCACCGCAGTCGAAACAAGCGACACAAAGAGTTGCTCCGCGTTTTGTTTTCTCCACGCAGGGGATGCCGTATTTACCGCCGCTTGCCTTCCCTGACAGGATGTCCATTTTTGTTACGGTTTCAGTCGACAGGCATCCTCCGGGGCAGATGGAAATGCAGATGCCGCACTCTCTGCATGTATTCGCATCGAAGATAAGATCACCGGAGTTGATCCCCCGGGGTGTATCGTAATCGGGAATCCGCAGTCTATCGAGAAGTGAATATTTAATCTTTTTCATATTATTCTCCCTGGTTGTCAAAAATAGGCTGTCCGCCGCTGCCTTTTCTATACCATTCCACTACCTGGGTCTCCCGGGGAACCATGCCGTCGGCCCGGGGTTTCTGCCAGCCCAGTGCCATGCAGACTTCAAGGCGGTAGGGGAATTTAATGCCGAACTGTTTTCTCCATTTCGGATAGTACATGAGCAGCTTGATCAGTCCTATCCAGCAACTGCCGGCTCCCAAACTATGGGCTGTGAGGGCCATGTTCTGACCGCAGATACCGATGTCGATGGCAGGCACAGAAACACCGCGCTTATCTTCTACAAGAAGGATGATAGTGGGGGCGCCGTGGAAAATAAGGGTTTTTCCCTGGGCTATCATGGACAGCAGACTGAAAGGGACGGCATGCAGTTCATTAGGAAGGACCCTGATGGATATTTTAGCCATGGGTTTGGTTATGAAACGTCTGAGTCGGCCGCCTCGTGTGTAATCCAGCAGGAACATGAAGAGCTTGGCTATCCGCAGTGCGTCCTTCTCCATTTTTGCCAGTATTTCCGGGTCATTTACTACGATAAAGCGCCAGGGCTGCATATTGCCCGCCGAAGGAGCGAACCTTCCGGCCTCGAGAATTCTCCGGATCATACTGTCGGGCAGCGGTTCCTTTTTGAAAGACCGGATGCTTCTCCGTTCCATGATTATTTTTTCAACGGCGTTCCACGGCATTCCTTCTCTGTATGTGCCAATCGGCGAAAAAGTTTCACTTGGTGCATTCATAGTTCCTCCGTATTAAATGATTCCATTAATTTTTTAAGCCGAGGTACCTGTCCATGATTCCTTTTTTATATCCCCATCCCAGTCCCCTGAAATAGAGTTCCGGATTCAGTCGCTTCATCACCCAGGAGAATTTTCCGTCAAGCTGCGTGATGACATAGAGCCGTCTTTTTTCGATTGATTTTATGATATGCAGGGCGATCTGTTCCGAGCTTGTTTTCGACTTCTCAAAGAAACGTTCTGCCAGAAGGCGCTGACGTTCATCGGGGGATTGGAACTGGTCCATGAGATTAGTTTTGAAAAAAGTGGGGCATACCACCGTGACGCCGATACCCGTCGGTTCCAGTTCCCCGCGCAGTGTTTCCGACAGGGAAATTACGGCGGCCTTGGTGACATTGTAGCACGACATCTCGGGCAGGGATGCTATCCCGGCATTGGAAGCTACATTGACAATGTATCCCGATCCCTGGTTTTTAAAAAAGGGGATAAAAGTTCGGCATCCGTATATGACACTCTTGAGGTTGATGGCCAGAATCCATTCCCACTCGTCGAGGGGAATTTTTTCCATGAAACCGGCGCCCGCCACTCCTGCATTGTTTACAAGAATATCAACGCCGCCCCATTCCTTCATGACCAGGTCTTTTAGTTTTTCCAGGTTCATGGGAACAGTGACATCGCAGGGAGCTTCAAGAGCTTTTCCTCCCGCCTCGTTTACCATGGCGGCAGTTTCCTTTATTCGTTTTTTGTCGATATCGGCAATAGCTATACGCCATCCCTTCATGGCGAATTCCAGGGCCAGGGCCCTGCCCAGGCCGCTGCCGGCTCCGGTAATGATAATCCGTTTTTCCGGAAATTTATTGTCTATCTTCAAGTAAGGACTCCTTGCTTTTATATATTTTCATCGATAATGCCGGCGATGTACTTGATCTTCTTCAGGGGAACCATTCCCAGCAGGCACTGGGCCTGGCGCGCGTCACGCATACGTTTTTCCTGGGGATAATCCTTGGTGTAGCCATTGCCCCCGAAGAGCTGCACGCCGTCCGTTGCCGATCGTGTGGCCATTTCGCCCACATGGATCGCTGCTGCCAGGGATGTATCCCCCCATCCCGTACAGCCGTTCTCCAGTTCCTGCCCGGCCCGTGCCAGGACTGATTCTCCTATCTTAACTTCAATGGCCATGTTGGCCAGTAGCATGCGTACCTGGGGCCAGTCAATGATCTGGCGGCCTCCCTGATACCGGTCCGCCGTATATTGCAGGGCCGATTGAAGGGAGCCCTTCATGATGCCGAGAGAAACAGCTGCGGCACACAGCCCCATGTTTTTCTGCATGGCGTCAAAATAAGTATTTCCTTTGCCATGCGAGCCTATCAATAATGCATCTGCTCCATTCAGGGTTATATCCACGGCCGGGCATGTGTGAAATCCCAGGCTCAGGATTGGATCTGATTTGACGACTCCATGGCTGGAGAGATTGACCAGGTACAAAGAATAATCATGAGTGTCCGGTTTTTGAGCCGGGATAACGGCATAGTCGGCAAAATTTCCCAGCACAAGGTACCGGGCTATGCCCCATAGTTTCCCATTTGCATCAACTTCAGGTATTTCCATCTCGGCAGGACTCGCATAGGACTGGAAAGCCAGGGGAGCCGTGCCAAGAGAGGTGATGGCTGCATATACCTGTGCGCAGTCCGTTTCCTCCGAGGCCTGGCGGATGATTTCCAGGGCCGCCGCATTGGTGAAAACGACTCCTGCCAGGCCGGCTTCATGCTGTGACAGCTGTTCCAGAATGACTGCCACCATATGGGTATTCATGTCAACGCCGCCATACCGGGAGTTCAGGTTTATGCCATAAAATCCCACTGTCCCCGCATCAGCTATGGCATCGGTATACAGTTCCGTAAAAGGATAGCGGTCATGTTCTTCTATATTTTCCACGAGTTTTTTCAGGGCAAGGTCATGGGCGAGTTCGGCAAAG
Organism: Spirochaetae bacterium HGW-Spirochaetae-1; assembly: GCA_002839375.1. Lineage (NCBI taxonomy): Bacteria > Pseudomonadati > Spirochaetota > Spirochaetae bacterium HGW-Spirochaetae-1. Next base: position 375,257 of record PGXY01000010.1, read on the forward strand.
GCCTGACGTTCATCGCAGAGGTTATCGTTTAATTGCTGTGTTGTCATAACGTTCATTTCATTCCTCCTCACTGATTATTTAAAGAATTCGACTTCAGGTTTGTCATTGGCAACGAGACAGTAGAACATATTCATTCGATTGATATCATTGGTGCTCTCGTATATCTGCTGGAGCTTTGCATCCCTGAAAAACTTTTCTGCGCTGTTCTCATGGCGCAGGCCGTCGGCTCCCATGAGGTCCATGGCCAGGTTGGCGTTCACCACGCCCAGGTCGCTGCATGCGAACTTCGAAAGCGATCCCCAGCCCGATGCAATGTTTCTTTCCTCGTTCGTATAGCTGTGATAGTATACATGCCGGAGAATTTTTGTGGCAATCTTCAACCTCAGTACGGGTGAGATGAGCCGAAAATACCATCGCGGCATGAGATTGATAAAGGCGTGAACGGGCTTAATGAAAAGGAGTTTAAAAAGACCGTTAAGTGTCAATGAATAGACGCTTTCCATGTAGGCTGTGCGTGAAATATTTACATTACGGTACATATCGGTGAGAATGATCTGGGCCCACTGGTGGTTTATAAGAAGCCTGCCGTTGATCTTTTTATGACGGGCATAATCCAGGGTCTTTTCGTAGGCGCCGCGTGCCATGCCCGTGGCAATGGCAGCCACGCCGGTCCGTGTGCTGGCCGTAACATGATCGACGATGGTATGGCCGGCCCAGCGGGAACCTTTGCCGTTTTTAAATTCCGGGTCCTGGGCCCTGAAGGAGATCATGTTGTCGGGGATGAAGCAGTCGTCGAAGAGGAGTTCACTGGCGCAACAGGCCAGCTGACCCATTTTCCGCTCATGGGTTCCGAAGCTGAATCCCTTGGTTCCGTTGGGTACCACGAACTGAATCCATGATTCACCCCTGTTGTTCTTGTCCTCCTGAAAATTGGCGATATGCCAGTGGGAAAGATGACCGTTCGATATGAATATTTTTTTTCCGTTGATGACATAACCGCCCTTTACTTTCTCCACGGAGGAATCGGGTCGTGCGTGGTCTATGAGAAGCGGTTCCTGCACGTCCGTTCCCGATGAGGGCTCGGTGACGACGATGGTGCAGAGACGGGGTTTTCCTTCTTTTTCACTTTTTGTCACATCCCAGAATACTTTTCTCATTATCCCGGCATGCATGCTGGGGAAAAGCGTAGCCGCTCCGCAGTAATGCAGGTTTATGACATGGCCAAGGCCGGCACAGCTTATGGATATTTCTTCTATGAAAGGGTACATGGCAAGGAAGTTGACTCCCTGTCCGCCGAAGAGTTTCGGTATAAACATGGTGTACAGGCCCCACTGCGCTGCTTTTTGGGCGAATTCATAGGGCAGATAATTGTGGTCCTCCATACAGCGCCGGTCCGTATCAAGGGCGATGGGTTTTATGACTGTATCATTGAATTTCCTCGCGATGGCAATGGCCCTTTCTACATCCTTGTGGGTGCTTCTGAGAATTTTGTGCTGACATTCCAGGCTATTGTAACACTCCGCAATTGTCGGTCCGTCCGATAAAATCCGTCGCTGCTCTTTGCTGCCGATATTCCAGGGTTTCATGGATACCTCCTGATTTTTTTTAATGTAGCATGCCTTTTGTTATGCTTCAATGTATTTAATTTCTATTTAAATTATACACCCTTTCCGGAATGTTGAAAAAATAATTATGCCACAGAGTCACAGAGACACGGAGAAATATCCTTTTATCCTCTTTTATCCACTGTCATTCTCTATTAAACAAACTAACTACAATCACTATGTGTATTATGTGAAGATTATATTGATAAAATTTTACGTTACCTTTTAAAACTCTCTTTGTCTCCGAGCCTCTGTGGCGACATATTTTATGATTTTATTTCACTACAATTAAGGAAAGTTCAGGAAATCATGGATATCTCTATATATTCGCTTTTCTGTGAGTCAAAGGTTCCGGGAATAATCCCGGCTTTTTCCAGTTCTTTCTTGATGATCCGCTGAGTTTCGGTCCTGGGAAATTCCTTGACGATCTTAACAAAGCGGGGAACGGCGAATTTAGGGAGATCTTCCCTGAGAAAACTGATGAGTTCGCTTTCCTCCAGGTCCTTTCCGTCCACGAGAGAGATAGAAACCATTATTTCATCCTCGGCCAGTTCCGACGGTACGGCATAGACGGCGGCTTCGAGGACATGGGGATGTTTCTGAATGGCATGCTCCACTTCATAAGCCGACACGTTTTCTCCTTTTATCCGCATGAACTCGGCATTGCGTCCCACGAAGTAGAGATATCCTTTACGGTCCTTCCTGACCAGGTCGCCGGTGAAAATCCAGCCGTCACGGAGCTTTTCATTGCCGGCCTTTTCGTTTTTGAAATATTCCACAGACTTCCTTTCACCCCGCGATGCGAAGATGAGTTGTCCAGGAGTTCCAACGGGAACATCATTCATCTCATTGTCAACGAGGCGGTACTGGACGCCGGGGCTGGGTTTGCCTATGGAACCGACAGGCGCGTTGCCCAGGTTCATGATGCTTTTGCCGCCGCCGTCAACAGCGCCATATCCTTCGAATATTTTTACACTGAACCTTTTTTCGAATTTAGGCCATTCATCGGCAGGGCAGGCCGCAGAGAAGATAAAGCGGACATTGTTTTTATTGTCCGTGTCCCGTTCCGGCTGTTTTATGAGAATGGGGATAATGGCGCCGATGGTGTTAAAGGACGTCACGTTGTACTTTCGTATGTCGTCCCAGTAACGGCTTGCAGAGAATTTTTTCGCCAGGACGACCCTGGCACCGCGATGCATGCCCTGGGTCACCGTAAGGAAAAGGGCGTTGCCGTGAAAAAGGGGCAGGCAGGTGTACAGTATGTCGGACTTTTTATACAGGGCATTGGCCGGAATGGAGAGAAGTTTTACCGTGCTCTTGCCGTAGCGGTACAGCACCCCCTTGGGAAGTCCCGTGGTTCCCGAGGTGTAGAGTATGAAACATATGTCATTTTTATCATAGTGTCCTTCAGGCTTGTGTGTTGAGTACGTGTACGAAGTACCGAAGGGTATCATGCTGCCGGTGAAAGATGAATCGTCCGTGTCGCGGTCCGTATTGACTATAATGGTTTTGATGTTTTCTACCCGGTCGGCGATTCTTTTGTAGGTTTCCAGGAATTCTCCATCGATAACCAGGTATTCCGCGTCGCTGTGGTTCAGGATATACAGAAGGCTGTCGCCGCGAAGCGATGTATTGACGGGAATGGAATACATGCCGATTTTCTGTACGCCGAAGAACACATCGAGGAATCGGGGTGAATTGCCCATCATAATGGCAACGCCTTTGCCGCGGCCGCTTTCAAGACTGAGGAAAAAATTGGCCACGCGGTTGGCGTTGGCATCCATCTTTCGGTTAGTATATGTTTCGTCCTCGAATATGAGAAAGGGACGTTCGGGATACCGGGAGGCTTTTTCCTCTAATAGTTCCGCCCAGGACATATCCTCGGTGATTTCTTTTATCTTTACCATACTTGATAAATTTTTACGGAATGTGCCGCGCCGCATTTCAGCGTAGAAAAACATCAGTACGGATTTTGAGAAAAGTAAGGTGTTTTTTAAATTCTGAAAGAAAAACATGTCCAACCTCTGATATACTATATTATTTTTGGTAAAAATTTCAATATGATACGCTTTTGACACTGATCAAAGGCTTGCCGACGGCGCTTCCAGTATGTGTATGCACATGGCTGCCTCTTCCTGTCCCAGGGCGCCGCCGCCGTTTTCTCCAAGGGCGATCCGGGCGCCCTGTACCTGGCGTTGTCCCGCCTTGCCGCGGAGTTGTGTCACCAGTTCATGTATCTGGGCAAGCCCCGAGGCCCCGATGGGATGCCCCCGTGATTCCAGGCCGCCGCTGGTGTTGATGGGAATCTTTCCACCGATTTTTGTGGCTCCTTTCTGGGCAAGTATTCCTCCTTCGCCCTCGGCACAGAAGCCCAGGGCCTCGGCCTGGTGAAGCTCGCCGTACGCCGAGGCGTCATGGACCTCGGCCAGGTGTATATCCTCCGGGCCCAATCCCGCCTTTTCATAGGCCTTTTTGCTCAGGCGCTCCCCTATATCGATACTATCGAATTCGCGTTCCCGGCCCGATCCAAGGATGGAGGATCGTATTTTTACGGCCTGGGACGACAGGCCCAGCCTGCGCACCGTTTCTCCATCGCAAAGGATGGCCGAAGCGGCACCGTCACCGATGGGGGCACACATGGCGCGCGTCAGGGGCCAGGTGACCATGCGGTCCGCCAGGACCTGTTCCGGTGATACAAGAAAATTATACTGGGCGTTGGGGTTCAGGGACGAATGGAAATGGTTTTTCGACGCGATAAGGGCCAACTGCTCCGGCGTGCTGCCGTATTTTTTCATATGCTGGCGCGCTGCGTAACCATACACGTCCATGAAGGGCGAATGGTCCGTTGCAAAGAGATTACGCATCTCCTTTACCGTTTCTGAACCAAGGTTTTCCGTGAGCCGGAGATATATCCTGAACATGTTTTTATAGTCAGTGATCCTGTCGCTCATGGTCTTTTTTTTCTTTTTCTGACCCGCCGGGGCCTTCGGTGCGTATTTTTTGATGTGTGCCGCCAGGTTCAGACGATCTTCATCGGTCATGCCGTATACGGAGATATTGGCGAGAATATTGTCAATATTCTCGATATCAAGCCCTCCCAGGAACCCGGCGAAAACCTTGTACTGGTTGGGATTATAAACTTTCTCGGCTCCCACGGCCATGGTTATGTCATAGAGGCCGCTGGCAACACCCATCCAGGCATGATGGAATGCCGTGGACCCGCCGGCGCAGGCGTTTTCCACGTTCGTCATGGGGATGGATTCGATTCCCAGGGGGCGCAGGGACACCTGGGCGCGGATACAGTCCTGGCCGGTACTGTATCCCCATCCGGAATTGGCGAACCACAGGGCCTCTATATCCTCTTTATCCAGGTTCGCTTCTTTTAGACAGGGAACGACCGTTTCCGCCGTAAGATCCTTTATACTTTTATTCAGATACTTGCCGAATCGGGTAGTATGAGCCGCAACAACATAAACATCTCTCATGAAAATCTCCGGGAAAGAAAAATTACCATTCTACTGAAGTGGTACGACGATTAGCAATAATCAGTCATTGCGGAAATGGTATATGATAAAGAAAGGGGTTGTCTTCTACAAAACAGAGAAAAGTGGTGCAAACTATATACTGTACATGTTTTATTAATCACCTGAGACGGTTTTTGAATGCAGGGACAAAGGAAAAATGGAATTTATCTTGCACAATTCGCGTTCATGCTGTTTCCTGATTCAGCGAGGATAATGATTATGGTCTGCGGTGAGTTACCACATGAAAAATAATTTTATAAGGGTAAAATCCCCGTTTATGACAGCTTTAACGGCCCTGTCACTGACTGCGCTGGTCATAACGGCATTTACCGCATGTGGGGAGAATGCCACAGCCCAGCCGGGCGTTATCGGCCTGCAGGGAAGCTGGAAAATAATAGAGGATAAGGGTGATGCCCCTGCCGCACCGGGTTTCAATGATTCCGGGGTCCGGGACATAACCATCCCGGGAAACTGGGATGAATTCCTTCAGAACAATGACAATCTTGCGGCAGACATTTGGCTCCGGAAGAAATTCATTCCCGGCAAGGAATTCTCGCATGAACTGCTCATTCTGTCTCTGGGGAATTTCGGTGTCGTTGACAGGGCCTATGTCAATGGACGGTGTATCGGCGGAAACGGCATGTTCCCCGAAGCAGGAAGGCCCCTTTCCTATCAGTATGCCTGGCATCGGGTGAGAAATTATCAGTTTGACTCTTCAATCCTTGACATTGATAAAGAGAATGTCATTGCAATCAGGGTGTATTCTCACGTGATAAACGGGGTGCAGGCCCGGCCCGCACTGTACACGCTTACGGCCTGGGACAAAGCGCGGTGGTTCTATGAATACCTGCCATCGCTGAATAATTCCGACCCCCTGTTCCTGTCAATTCTTCTTCTCATTCTTCTTTTTATAATAGTCAAGGGTATGGGCAACAGGGCAATGGCCCTCTACTCCCTGGCCTTCATTGCCGGGGTTTTCTGCGTGAACATGCTCATGATCGGATTCCCGCGATTTGAAAACAACATATACCGGTATAAGTATTTCCTGGGAATCTATGCCCTGGTGGATTTCACACTGCTTCTCCTGATACAGGAGTTCTTCAATATCAAGTCGCGGACGTTGACGGTCATAGCATTGGTTATACTCCTGGGTGTCATCTCGATCATATTATATGCACCCGAGACTCGGTTTCTTATCGGCTACGGGGGGCCCGTCACCACGGCGGCAATTATCTTTTATATATGTTCAGCAATGGGTGTGTTCATAACGGCACTGTACCGGGACCCCCGGCGCTACTGGTACCTGGTGATATGGGCTGCTGTCATCCTCGTATCGGTGACCAATACGCTGCACAGTCTCATTACTGGGAAGTATTACCTGCTTTCATTTTCATTTGCCGTAAGGCTTCCCATTATCCTGCTCGGGGCGGTACTGGTATATATTTTCGATCTGAAGAAAATTAAGAAGGAGCGTGATTCGCTCACCAAGATACTGCTGAAAAAAAACAAGGAATTGCAGAAGGCGAATAGGCTCATTCCCCGGGTGGAATCCCGGCCCGAACCACGGGATGCCATACATGATCTGGTTGAATATCTTGATACCAATTACAATGAGACCTATGACCGCAAGGCACTGGCCCAACAGTTCAGACTCAATGACGATTACATGGGCCAGCTCTTCAAAAAGGTGACGGGCACCAATATCGCCAATTACATCAACGGCCGCCGCATAGAGGCATCCATGCAGCTGCTGCGCGAGACCGACAGCAAGGTCATTGACATAGCCTTTCATGTGGGCTTTGATAATCTTACTTATTTTTACCGGCACTTTAAGAAGCATACGGGTTATTCGCCCGTGGAATACCGCCAGATCTCGGGCATGGCCACGGACATAAGAAAACATATGGATGACGATGATTAAAAACGGAGGAGTCTTGGAAAAGATATTTCTTGTCGCGCTGGGAGGCAGTCTCGGTGCGCTTTCACGATACGGCATTACCATTCTTTCTGCCCGGCTGTTTTCCGACAGGTTTCCCGCCGGAACCCTGATTGTGAATCTTACGGGCTGCTTCTTAATCGGGCTCATGTTTTCACTGGGCAGCGAGCGGAATATCATAAGCCCACTGTTCCGCCTGTTTTTCATCACGGGCTTTCTCGGGGCTCTCACCACCTTTTCAACATATGGGATCGAAAGCGTTAATTTCGCCCGGAACGGGATGCTCGATGTTTCTTTGCTGAATATCTTGCTGAATAACATTGCGGGTTTTCTACTTGTCTTTATGGGACTATGGGCGGGCAGATCAATATAGGAGGAGCTACATGCCATTGCGATATAACGTAATTGAAATATTCACCAGCGAGGAAATCCGTTATAAAGGAAAAGCGGCGTATTCCGCTGTGATCGATTATGTGAGGGATTTGAAAATTGCTGCACGCTGCATAGTCACCAAGGCTTTCGCGGGCTGCTACGAAAACGGTGAGCTGGTAAGTACCAATATTGAAGTGCTTTCCTTCAACCTGCCGCTGAAAATTGAGATCATACTGCCTGCCCTGGAAGTGGAAAGGGTAGTGTCCGCCGTTGAAGAGATCATTACCGACGGTATCGTCATCGTCAGGGACATGGATGTTCGCCTTCACATGACGAGCAGCAGGCTTATTCCACGGCAGATCAGGGTAAATGACGTCATGACGCCGTCTCCAACATGTGTTGCTGTATCGGCCACGGTGGGTGAAATTATCAAGCTGCTGCTGCATTCGGATTTCAATGCGATTCCAGTTATAGACGCCGACAGCCGTCCCGTGGGCATCATAACCCAGGGCGATCTCATTGCACGGGCCGGAATGCCCGTACGCCTCGGCCTGCTTTCCGGTCTGGAGGGAGAAAAAACCGATGCATACCTGGAAACAATTTCCAGGAAAACCGCCGGGGATATCATGTCGAAACCGGTGATTACCGTATCCCGGGAAATAACGCTTGGGGAAGCCGTTGATGAAATGCTGAAAGTCAATTATAAAAGAATGCCCGTTGTTGATGCCCGTGGCCGTCTCGTCGGTATTCTTGCCCGTTTTGATATCTTTAATTCTATCGCTCAGGAATCTCCCGACTGGAACAGCGTAAAATCACAAAAGATGAAAGTAGGGAATATACATTATGTCGCCGACGTCATGCGCTGCGATCCCGATACGGTAAAACCCGATACGCCCGTAAACGAGATAATCAGGATTATCAACGCCAGGAAAGTACAGAGAGTGGCCGTCGTCGACGACGTTGGTCGTTTGATCGGCCTGGTATCGGACCGCGTTCTGCTCGGCGCCTTTGCAAATAACCAGGCCGGCGTATGGGATTACCTCATGGCGAAAATGCCCTTTAAGGAAATGGCCGACAGGCACAAAGAACTTATCAGGCAGACGACCATGAAGACGGCATCGGATGTAATGAAGACCGATGTAATCACCGTCAGGGAAAACACGCGCATCGATGAAGCCGTAAGGCTCATGGCCGGAAGGGGGATAAAACGGCTCCCGGTACTTGACGCCGAAGGAAAATTCAAGGGCATGATAAGCCGCGATTCCGTTTTGCGTGCGGGATTGAAAAAATGATAACAGTCTGCAAGTGGAGACAGATATCAGTGGAAGGAATTTTCCGTATTATGAAGGGTGACCATGAATAATTCTCCCATGGTTGTAGTACAGTGCTGGGACGATGGCGTGACCACGGACGCGCGGCTCGCTGATATCCTCCGCCGGCACGGGGCCCGGGCCACGTTCAACCTCTGCGCCGGTCTCCATGAGAAACATCGCTCGTTCGGCTGGATATATCAGGACACCGAAGTCTTCAGGCTCGGATGGAACGAGGTCAGGGACGTATACGCGGGCTTTACCATAGCCAATCACGGCCTGACGCATCAGCGCCTCGATCAAGTTGATATGGATACTGCCAGGCATGAAATTGTCCAGGGCAGGGAGGTCCTGCAGCAGTATTTCCGACAGTCCGTGCGGGGATTTGCCTGGCCCTTCGGGGCCTATAATGAAGGGGGCATGGACCTGGTCCGGGAAGCGGGTCATGTGTATGCCCGCACCGCTGAAAGTTCCGATTATCCCTGGCCCCCGGAAAATGCCATGGCCTTTCATCCCAGCTGCCATTTTCTTGCGCCCGACCTGTGGGAGCGATACGAGCAGGCAAAGAAGCGCGGGGTCTTCTATTTCTGGGGGCACTCCTACGAGATGACCAGGGACGCCATGTGGATTGATTTTGAGAAAATCGTGGAAAGAATCACTGCCGACCGGGAATCATGCTGGGGCGAGGTAGCGGATTTGTTTGACGGCACCGTGTGCAGAGAACAGGGCTGACCTGTCACATTGAACCGGGGTCATAGCATTATCGATTACGAAGAAACTGATAAATAGTGAGGAGAAATGCCACGATTGAGGTAATGTTGATTATTGGATCGTAAATATATTCATATTCCAGCAGGCCCAGAGTTACAAGAATGGCCAGAATGAAAAAGCCAAGGATGAGGATAATTCTATCGATCATGCTTTAGAATTATGGTCCAGTTTCTCGTCAATATGCTTATTGATCTGCCGAACCATGATGTTCATGGCAGAGGATACAATAAGATATAGCGAACAGGCAATGCCAAGTATAAGGAGTATCTTAGAGAGCATGTTATTTTATCACCTCAAATCTTATTGAATAATATATCTATAAAATTTATGGCAATGTCAAGCATTAATTGTTACAGAGGTACTGCCTTGCCCCGGACATTTCTAAACTAGTATACATGAAACTCCCTGAATGAGCTGTTAAAATACGACGATATTCGCATATATATATATTCCCGTGTCAGTAAAAATAATAGTAAAATAAAAAATTTATTGTCAGCAGCGAATTTATCGTGAAAGATTAAACATTGCAGAAGAATGAAGCATATCCAGTCATTTTGTTATACGGAGGTATTATTATATGGGAGAAGAGAGAAAGATCAATCGATGGGACAGGCGCAGGGCGAATAAAAGACTGCGGAGATTAAAAGATTCGGAGAAATATAAAAAAATAGAGAGCAGCCTTGATACGGTCAACATCAGGCTGCCGGAGCTGACGGAAAAACAGAAAAAAGAGATCGAAGGTGATCTTATCAAAAAGAGGAAATAAACTATATCAAAAACGATAAGACCCTTCAGGGGCACGACATGCCGTTGCCCCCGAAGGGCTGTAATCTGCCTGTTGTATCAATCCACCTCGCCGTCATCAAATACGATGGTGGCTCCGCCGACGTTGATGACGTCACCCGGTTCAAGTACCCTGCTTTTTACCCGCTTGTTGTTGACCTTGAAATCACCGTCTCCGGCGATCGTATATTTTTTCTTTTTATTGTCGAAGGTGATAGTGGCGTGCTTCTCCTCTATCTGCGTGATGCCGCTCATAATGGTCATGTCCGCACCCTTGGAAGCGCCGATGATGGTCTGGCCCTTGTTCAGCGTGAATGACTTTGTCACTGCCCTGGCCGTGCCCGGATTTAATACCTCTATATTCGCGGCCCCCTTTTTTTTCTCGAACCTGATTTTCGACAGGAGCCACAGCAGCAATACTGCCAGGAGGAAGGGCACGAGCAGCAGGATGCTGAAATTTTTAAGCGGAAGCCCGAATACGGTGCTTGAGAAATAGAAGCGGACACCCTGGATCGGCCCATTGTCCGAGGCGTATCGTATCTTCACGTATTTTTTGTCGGCCGGGTCCATCGTCGCGGAATAGGTAATCAGGTACTCATTCAGGATCTGGCCCACGATTTTCGAGTATACCAGGGCGAGTTCACTTCCGTCACCGGCATCGAACATCGCTCCGCCGGTCTGGAGAGCGATGTCTTTCAGGTGTATGTCCTTGCGTTCGCCGCCCCGTCCGAAATTGATGGCAAAGACGCTTATTCCTTCTTGCTGACAATCGCGTATGGGCTCAGTGTATGAATAGATTTTGGTGCCGAAATCCCGGTGCGGTTTCCCCGTATATTTATAGAAGGGCCTGTTCTCTCCGTCGGAGAGTATGAGTATGGCCTTGCGTCCTTTTATTGACCTGAATTCATCGACGGCACGGCTGAGGCTTGCGTATATCTCGGTATGCCCTTCTTCCCCCACAGGCATCCTGATTTGTCCCAGGAGGCTCTCTATCCTCGCTTTGTCAGACACGGGACTGGAAAAAGATTCATAATATGAATTGTACGAGGCGAGTCCCACCCTGTCACGGGGATTGGTCATGCTTTGCAGGAACGTTGAAATGGCCGTCTTGGCGTGTCTGAACTTCATGTCGGCCTGATTGCGGGTCAGTCTCTGCTGCATGTCAAGGTACATGCTTCCCGAGTTGTCGATGAGGAGCAGAAAGTATATACCATCCTCGTAGTTTGCCATTGTCTGAAAATCTTTGATCTCGGGAATGGGCCTGAAGCTGTCTCCATCGGCCGATTCGAAAACGGTGAACTTGTCCTTGCCGATATTTCTTATGGGCGCGCCATCTCTGTCCGTTACGCTTACGTATACCTTTACATCCTGCTTGAAGAGGAGCATGGACGGATCTATCTGTGAAATGCGGATAGTCTCGCCGTGCGAGGATGTCCAGGGTGCCAGCAGCGCCATAAGCGCCGCGGATATGATTGCTTTTTTTCCTGTTTTCATGGGCCGCTCCTATTTGTACTGGTACAGCAGTTTCGCTGAACCGATTTTAATGACGTCCTCGTATTTCAGCATATGTTCGTTCACGGGATCGTCGTTCACAAGGATACTGCCATCGCCGGCCTTTGCTATGAATACATCGTCTTTTTTTATACTCACAAGCGCGTGGTTGTCCGATATGTTGTGATATCCTTCCAGCCTGATATCGTTTTTTTCCAGGGCGCCTATCCTGATCTTCTTCTGGTTTATCAAAAATTCTCTGCCTTTAAACCGCCCGTTTAAAAGCGTCAGCACCCCATAGGAGAGGCGCATCTCCACAAAGCCGTAAAAGAGTCCGATGAAAAGGCCGAATATAAGCAGTCCCAGGAGCCTGGCGAAGACGGTCCCGGGGAAGGCTATCCTGAAATATTCCAGAGCGAGCCCGCCGGCGAATCCCCCCGATATGCCGCCGATCATGCCGATCCTGATTTTATTCCACGAGCCCGAACGTACTCCGTCGACCATGCCTATGAACAGACCCAGGAATGCCCAGCCTATGGCGCGCGATATGGGCATACCCACGGTATTAAACTTCTTCATTGAATGGATGAGATATTCGCCGGTTATAAACAGGGCCGCCTGGCCGATGAAAAAACCGGCGGCGCCGCCCAGGGCCCCGATGACCATCCCCCGTGTCACACCCGTTATTATGCTTCGGCGGTGCGACATGATAATGCCGTCGCCGCTTCCGAAAAAGCCGCCGAGAAAAATTCCGAAGACGGCACCGAGGAAAATCGAGAATACCAGGTATGACGGAAAATCGGCTTGAAACAGCAGGGTTGTCTCGGCAGCGGGCCACGCGGCAAGTCCGGCCAAAAGGCCCACCAGGCACAGAAAGATCCTTCTCTTGATTGAAGACATATCTCGCTCCTTGTTATTGGTTTGGGCTAAAAAACATTGAATTCAATAGTATTATTTTCCATGTTCACGTTGACGATTACACGGGTATTTTTTGTTGAATTGATCTGAATTGATTCGGTTTTTATAATACCTTTCTTCCGCGCCGTGATGTAGTAGCTGTTCGGCGGGAGCACTATGCGCCGTACCTCCGGTGAAAGCTTGTCGAGTTTTACAATTCTGGCAGTAGAGCCGCCTTCAATATAATAGGGGTTATTGTTGATAAGCACTTCGACATCGGGCTCGCTTGACCTGATAAGCAGGATTCCGGGGAAGGGAGCAATCTCGGCCTGGATATCGATCTGAGCCTGGTGCGGGAGCACGTCTATGCTGACGGTACGGTTGTAGTAGTTGGTCTTGGTAAAGTTGAAAATATATTTCTTGCCGCTTACAAGGAAATCTTTGGATTCCGGTTTATCGATAAAATCCTGCCACTTTACCCATCGGCCGCCATAATTTATGAAACAGTTTGTTTCATCAGTGATGATCCTGCCCGAGCTTGAGTCGCTCACTGCACAGGTTATGGAGACGGGCATGGCGGCGAGGGGAGTGTGATCTATGGTGATTACCCTGGCGTTGTAATGTTCATCTTCGGTCTTCTGTACCGCGCGCGGTTTAAGAAAAAAATCACGCTGGTAAATCCTGTTGTCTATGTCGACCATGAGCCGGTAAGAACCGGTCGGCAAATACATTCTCGCCGATGTATAGGCAACTGCCGCTTTATCTTCATTCATAGTACCGGGGGTGAACTCAAGAACTCCGTTCTCCACGGGCGTATATCCCTGAGGTCCGCGCACCAGCAGATTTCCGCGTATATAACGCGCAGCGCCGTTCTTTTCCGCCGTGTTTATTTTAATCTTGGCACGCAGGGCTCCGAATTCATCGGCTTTGTAAAACTCATGGTGATATCCCTTCTTGCAGACGTAGAAACCTATGGCCGCTGATATCGCGGCAAAGAGGCAGAGTGCGGCCGCAATCTTCAGTACGCTGCGTACGGGTGATATGGCGCTTGCGGTCGCTTTGCTTTTTTTTGATTTCTTTGAGTCGGCGGTTTTTCCCTGGATAAAAAGGCGGATGGTTTCGTCTATCATTTCCTGGCTTTTATATTTCTTAAGCTGGACTGACAGTATTCTGATTATCTCCTCTAAATCTTTGTATCTTTTTTTGATTTTATGATGCATGGCTTTTTTGATAATGCGGCCCGTCAGCGAAGTGACCTTCGGGTTCACTTTCGAGGGCCTGGTATACTTGCCCTTTTGTATGCGGTTGATATTTTCCGAGGATATGTCGCCGGGATAGGGGCATTTTCCCGTCACCATCTCATACAGCACGACCCCCATGGAGTAGATATCGGCCCGTTTGTCCACATTCCTGGTGTCGGTGATCTGCTCCGGTGACATATAGGCCGGTGTTCCCAGGGTCATCTCCCTGGTCAGATACTTGTCGTGAAATTCCTTGGATGTGGCGATCCCGAAATCGGTCAGTTTCACAACACCCTCTCTGGAGATTAAAACATTGGCCGGTTTGATATCCCTGTGGATCACGTCCTTGTCGTGGGCGTATTTCAGCGCCCCGGCTATCCGGTAAAATATGAGCAGGGCGATCTCGTTGGGCAGATACCTGTTTTTTTCTATCAGGGCATCGAGGGATATGCCATCGACATATTCCATAACGATGTAGTAGGAGGGCCCTTCCTTGAAATGGTCGAAGACCTGTACTATGTTGTCATTGCGAAAATCGATCTGGAGCTGGGCCTCTCTCTTGAATCTTTCAATGACCGAATTTTTGGCGTTGAAGGTGAGGCGCTTCAAAATGACGTCCTTGTTCAGGGTCGGGTGCCTGGCCTTCAATATCTCGCCCATTCCTCCCCTGGCTATTCTTTCCGTTACCGTATATTTACCGACCTTTGTTTTCATGCTTCTCCCTGTTGTACGGTTATTACAGCCCGTAATAATCGTCGAGTATCTGCGAAATGGAATTGTCAATCTCCATGATATCTTCTTCCAGTTTAATATTCCTCATCGGATCAATTTTTGCAATAATAAATTTATCGGGATTGTTAATCTGGATATATTTCCCGTCGGCCCGTTTTTCATAGAGTGAGTCGATGGGCCTGTGGCCGCCGAAATAGAGACCGCTCCCGGCGTCAATTCCCAGGTGCTCAGCCATCATAAATGCGACGCTCCCGTATTCAGCAGCGTCGTTATCGGTCCAGGTGAGTCCTTCCACCACTGCGGGATGAGCCCGGTAGTTGATTATTTCCTCGCGGGAATAATGGCCTGCCGGTTCTGCGTGCGAAGCAAGAAATCCATTACCCGCGACCAGAAGCGGCAGGTTTCTTTCAAATTGATAATAGCTGCTGATGAAATCCGGTCCGTAAAATAGTTCCAGGTATGACGAAACCATGTTTCCTTCGAAGGCGTACTTTATATAGGGATGGTTGCCGTTGCCCTCTTCATTGGTAATATTTTCATGATTTCCTTTCAGGAAATGGAAATTTTCCGGAAACTCGGTTTTGAGGCGCATTACTATCTCCATGACACCCAGGCTTTCGCGCATTTCATCATCCATGTTCCGGTGCTCGCGGTAATTGTTGACAAATTCTCCCACCGCGGCGTTCCAGCGATCATAGGCACGGCCCTCGGAATGCATACCGTCGCCCAGGCATATAAGCTGGATTTCGTTTTTAAAAAGGCGATCCAGTACGCTTGTTCCATCGTCATCCCTGCGCAGCAGCACACTCAGAAGAAAATCCATCCTGGCGTGTATGTCCGGGACCAGTATGCTCGGCAAAACGCGGTTTAAATAGATGATACCGCCGGGAAGACCTTCATTATCGCGCGGCCGTATCAGGGGATCTTCACGAGTGAACTGATTATTGGTTTCCTCGATCAGCCTGATCATATGAGACGCATCGGGAGGATGATCCCGTTCGTATATATCGATTAGTTCTTTTTCAAACCGGGTATATATCATTTCTGTCAGTGCTTAGTCTGTTATGTTTTCCGTAACACATCGATTCATGGTCATGAGCTTCACGGTCGGGCCGCGTGGCGGCAAAAAATCATAGCGGGACTTGCCGTAACTCTTTCGTTTCTCGCCAATGGAACTTCAGGAGTATTATGGGAATATCCCGCTCCGTCGAACATGCAATCGGCACGGTATACGGCAAGTCTGCTATATTTTTTAAACCGTGTGTTAGTCGCTGATGACCGTTTTGTTGATTTCAGAGAATTTATTGGATATAATCATTGTTGCCCTGGACAGTGCTTTTGTTTCCTGTTTCGCGTTTACCGGGTTTTTACACAGGGCGATTTTATATGCCGCCGAGGTCATTTGAACCGGGCCTTTTTCAAACTCTATCTCTTCGTCAATGAACACGTCTCCGCCGAGTATGGAATCTTCTTTTGTGGCGGCCTCGGGAACATCCTTTCGCAGGCCGATGCTTACGTATTCAACCTTCCTGCCCTGTTCCGAAAGAGGGCCTATGTTAACCAGGGAGCCCGAGTAGGTAAGGACCAGGACACCGTGCGTATCATCCTTGGCCAGCATGTCGACCTCTTCCATTTCGAGCCTTTCTATTTCTGATTCAAATGCTTCCTTTTTTTTGAGCCAGGCCTCGGACATTATGTCCAGCGATTCCGGTGTGTCGGGCAGTCCCGATGTTTTAAAGATGTCCTTGATGTGCTCCTGGATGTTCTGAGGTATTTGTTCAAAATGTTCTCCCATAATTTCCTCCTGATTAAAATAATTTATTTTTTTGTACAGGCACGAGTGATTAAAAAAATCATTCAATATACGGAGAAATCAGGTTCAAGTCAACAAACGAGTTAAAAAAAATGAATATTCCAAATAAATTATATCGTGTTCATGACAAAATATTGAAATTACGGGGAATATTTACTATATATGAATGATTCATTTACTACAGTATTTTCCAATTTCACTGTCAAAGGGGCATATATGGAAAAAGTGATCAACACCCTGCCGGAACATATTCAGGTTCACCTGCGTGAAATACTGCATACTTCCGGGCTTCCCGATACCGGGGAATCGCTGGAGGCCATTGCAAAAAACTGGATTGATAAAATGAATTTATTCCAGGGACAGATCAAATCCCTGGATATGATCGAAACCGGCGTGTTCACCGCCGATGATCCCAGGGGAGCGCTGGCGCTTACCTATTCCGGCTCTCTCATCAGCCTGGGGCCGTCGCGCGACGGACTTCGCTGGATGGAGTATCACAGCATAAAACTGCGGGCCGATGTGCCGGAGATCTTAAAAACCCCGGAGGCAAAAATCAAGGCCGATACGGGAACGGACAAAATACTGGAGTTCGAATCGGGTGTCATCAAGAGCACATCGGCTCTTTACCGGATTGCGGTATGCCGCGACGATGTGAGGCCTGAAGAGCAGGAAATGAGAATACGCGAGGCGGTGCTGTTTCTGACCAACGGCTTTGTTAAAATCAATATGTCCCTCGCTATCAACAGGGATCTGGAAGATGTGCAGTTCACGATGAAATCCATAATCCAGCAGGTGGCGGCCCGGAACGATATCACCCTCAGGAAAGCACGGCAGATTATCGATGATTACCTGATCATACTGGAAAGCGGCATGCTACTCGGCGAGAGGGTGCCCCTGGGCAGGCTGGGCAGGCTCTATCTCAAGATGCAGCCGGCACGCAAGGCGCGCATGGGGAAAAACTTCAGCGGTGAGGAAGTGATGATTAAGGCCAGGCCGGCAATGCCGGCGCCCAGGATGTCGTTCAGCAGCCGGATGAAGGAGCGCGCCGCAGTCGTGGAACCGGCACTGGACAATCAAGTGGACGGGGACACTGATAATGATGACGATAAATATTAAATCTAAGCTCCGGAATAATGGTCATGTTATTTTTCTGCTGAGTGGGGAGAGAGACCGCGGAGAACTTCAGTGATATACTTTTTATCGCCTTTGCCTGATGCGACGCGCATCATCATGGCATACAGCCTGTCTGAAGGGTCGTCGATCGTTATACCGTTGAAGTCAAGGAAAACCAGACCGGCTGCCAGTGCGGTGCGCTTGTTTCCATCGAGAAAGGGGTGGTTCTGTGCTATGTGAAATATATAGGCGGCTGCCATTTCAAAGATATCATTTTGGAGATACTTTCCGTCAAAAGTTGATCGTGGAATAGCCATGGCCGAGCTTAAAAGTGTAATGTCACGGATGCCTGTTTCCCCGCCGTATAGTGAAACCTGGTTTCCGTGAATTTCAATTAGCTCTGCCAGTGTAAGAAAGTTTATTTCAGGCTGTTTCATTTTGCGAGTTTCTTGAGGGTGGCTGAATGTTTACTGTTGATTTTATCAAGGGAAGCTTTGAGCCTGTTCAACCTTTCCCTGTCTTTTACGGGTGAGAGTATAATGCTGCTCCCATCGGTTGACATTTCCAGCAGGGAATCGCTATCGATATCCAGCAGTTCCATTACGGGCTTATCGATTATTACCGCTGAGCTGTTCCCGTGCTGTATTATTTTCTTTATCATGTAAAGCCTCCAAGTATGTATACACAATATAGATACATTGATTCGGGCAGTCAAGCAAATATTCCGGTTACCTCCTCAATTGAAAGAAAAAATCCACTTCCCATCGTTCATGAATTCCGCAATTCATCCCCCTGAAAGTTCATATTTTGAAAGATCGTTGCCTCAATGCGGCTATTGGCAGGCTGCCGCCTGCGGGCAGGTCTTGACCTGCCCGGCAGGCGCGCCCAATCCGGTTCACCTGTCGGCGGGGGTGGCCGTTACCGCCTCACCGGCGCGCAGGCGCGGGAAATTCACCTTGAAGAAAAGGTTGTAGCCCGAGATGTTCCCGGCGCGAGCCGCTTCCTCCCAGGATTGGCGCTGTTCTCCATTGAGCCCTTTCCATGCCGCTGCCGTTTCCCTGAAGCAGGAGCGGATCTTCACCTGCGCTTCCGTGTTCGGCTGGCGGGGAATGCCCTTTCTCCGTACATAGGTTCCGCCGTTCCTGCGGACAAAGACAAGGTCTCCGATCTGTTTTGAAAAGCCGGTAAATACGGGATTGAGTTTAACATCAGCCATAGCTGGCCTCCTGTTATTGAGAAGTTACGGGGATGGGCGTCGTGCGCTCCATGTCTCCCGTGTGGTTATCTATAATACGAAGGGCCTTCGGGTGGATTAAAAAGATTTTTGGGAAAAATATTTTTAATCCGAAAAAAATTTTTTGGGGGTTTCGGCAGGGACCCTGCCTGGGTTTGTGTCCCGGGGAGGCGCTTCCATGCGCCGTCCTCGGCCGCCATACAGCAGCGGGAGCGTCCATGCTCCCGCTAAATGAAGGGTTGGGCTTCCGGCAGAAAATTTTTTAAACCTTGAACTGTTTCTGCACCTTCCACGGCTGCTACAAGGCTCGTTGTGTTATACCTGTATTATACCTGTGTTATATCTGTAGGGTTTCCGTGGGAAGGGGAAACGGTGGAATGGTATGAAAATTTTTATATAATTGCTCCACAGTAGGGTAAAGAACTTGACTTATTGACTGTTATATCCCGGTATTGAATAAAAGTTCACTGCCGTGAGGGGGTGATTACCGTTACCCACAGTGGGTGGGGATTGTGACCGGTACACGCGGTCGGGGGTATATCCCGGGTGTCCGGGGTCCTCGGGTGAGGATTTAGGACCGTTACCCACGGTTGGGGGAAGATTGTGACCGTTATCCACGGTCGGGGGTATACCCAGGGTGTCCGGGGTCCTCGGGTGAGGATTTAGGACCGTTACCCACGGTTGGTGGGGATGTCCCGGGGGGCCGGGACTGGCTCCTTTGCCGAAGGGGCGCGACGCGGCGCCCCTCCGGCGCCACCCCCGCGGTCGCTCAAACGCCGCGACGGGCTGGGACTTATAGTATAAGGTAACTTGCGCTGTGCGGTCTGCGGACGCATCCTGCTTGTCCTCGACCGCAGCCCAGCAGCTCACACATCCGTGTGTTCGCTGTCGGGTTGGAGATCATGTTCAGATGATGTATGACTCAGATACATGAGAGGAATAAATGGCAACTTTTAAAGATGTAGCAGTTAAGATACTGAGGAAAACACCAAAGCCTTTATCCCCAAAGGAAATAACAGAGATCGCTCTTGAGGAAGGCCTGCTGGAAACCGAAGGGAAGACTCCTGAAGCAACTATGGCGGCGCACATCTATACCGACATTAAAAAAAATATTGATACTCCTTTTATCAAAGTAGGGCGGGGCCGATTTTCATTGAAAGAGATGAAGGGGCATATTGATTCACCGGACTTACTTATCGAGAAGCAAAATGAAATTGTCAGAAAGGAACTTAAAGAAAAGCTCCATGAAATGGACCCCTTTGTTTTTGAATATCTCGTAGGGGATTTATTGACCAAAATCGGATATGAAAACGTACAGGTGACAAAGAGTACCGGTGACGGCGGCATAGATATAAACGCCAATCTTACGGTAGGCGGCGTTACCAATGTTAAGACTATTATTCAGGTAAAACGATTCAAGAGCAATATCGATGTGAAAATAATACGGGAACTCAGGGGTAGCGCCGAAGTGGACCAGCGCGGCCTGGTGATAACTACGTCAAAATTTGCCAAGGGGGCCATTGAGGAATCACAGGCACCGAATAAAATGCCCGTTTCACTGGTGGACGGGGAGAAACTTATTGATCTCATGTTTCAATATGGCGTTGGCATTAAGAAAGAAGAGATGGTGATATACACTCTTGATCATGACTATTTTGAGAATGAAGTGGGTGCGTCAACAGAATCATTACAAACCGACAAAGGCAGATCAGTATGGCCACTTCCCGGTGGAATTAATAGTTATATTGCAACACTCGATCTTTATTTGCAATCGATAAAGAAAGGCATCAACACGAAAACTGCTATTATAAAATGGTTCATTGATACTTATGAAAATGTAACCAGTGAAAAAACCGCCTATGGATACTCCGGCGTTCCGAGAAGTATGGGACTCATAGAGGTCAGAGATGGCGTTTATAAACTCACAGAAGATGGTGAGAGATATCTTGGATCAAAAGATATTGAATTTTTATATGACACAATAAACAAAAATATCTTCGGATTTGAGGAGATAGTACAGTTTATTCAATCCACCGACGAGCCACAGACTGACCTGGACATTCTGGATTATTTAAACGAGAACCATAATGTGGGATGGACTACTGGCGTGCAGGTGACTTATAGATTGATGTGGCTGGTGAATTTGGGGAAGATCAGGAAGGTGGATGGAGGATTCGTTATTAATTGAGTCATGCAAAATTAAATAAAATTAAAACTTAGATTCAACAATTAAGTGCAACACCTTTCTTCAAAAACAATTCCATCGGTGTTGAAAAATCAAGCCGTTTTCTCG